>DATBZX010000184.1:0-54040 GCA_036512955.1 Terriglobales bacterium | reverse complement strand
ATCAAGTTGCGCAATTCACGAACATTCCCGGGCCACGTATAGCGGGTGAGCGTTTCGAGAGCATCGTCCGCGATTTCTCTCGGACGCCGGTTATAGGTGTGCGAAAACTCTTTGAGGAAATGCCGCGCCAGCAGAGGAATGTCTTCCTTGCGCTCGCGCAGTGGCGGCACATAAAACGGGATCACGTTCAGCCGATAGAAAAGGTCTTCGCGGAAGTTGCCCTTGGAGATTTCATCCTCCAGGTCTTTGTTGGTGGCGGCGATCACCCTGGCATCCGCGGTGATTGGCTCCTCCTCGCCGACCGGAACGAAACGTCCCTCGTCGAGCGTGCGCAGCACCTTGGACTGCGTCTTAAGGCTCATGTCGCCGACTTCGTCGAGGAACAACGTCCCGCCATCGGCTTTCTGAAACTTGCCTTCCTTATCGGAAGACGCGCCGGGAAACGAGCCAACACGATGGCCGAACAACTCGCTCTCGATCAAGTCCTCAGGAATGGCCGCACAGTTCACCTCGACAAACATCTCGTCCTTGCGCAGGCTTTGCGCGTGGATGGCGCGAGCTACCAGCTCTTTTCCAGTCCCCGACTCACCGTAAATCAACACACGGCCGTTGGTGGGTGCCATCAGCGAGGTCTGCTGCCGTAGTGCCTTCATCGGAATGCTGTCGCCCACAATCACGCTGCGAACTTGAAATTGCTTCTTGTATTCGAGGTTCTCGCTGCGGAGGCGCTTGGCGTCGATGGCGTTCTTCAGCACAATGAGCGTGCGCTCGATGGAGAGCGGTTTCTCTAGGAAGTCGAATGCTCCAAGTTTGGTAGCGCGCACGGCGGTCTCGATGTTGCCGTGGCCCGAGATCATGATGACTTCGGGCGGGTCGTCCATCTCGACGATGCGCTCCAGCGCTTCCAGTCCGTCAATGCCGGGCAGCCAGATGTCGAGCAGGACGACATCAACCGGCTTGCGCCCGAGCGAGGTGAGGCACTCTTCGCCGCTCTCCGCCAGCACCGTTTTGTAGCCCTCGTCCTCGAGCACGCCTTGCAGCGAACTGCGGATTTCGGACTCGTCATCCACGATCAGAATGGTGTGCATGTTGTTCGGACGGCTCGGCGGCCATTGCTGCCGCCACAGGTAACTCTACGATAAAGCGGGTTCCGATGGGAGTGTTCTCCTCCACGCGGATCGAACCATGGTGGTCTTCGATGATGCGGCTGACAATGGCCAGTCCCAGTCCTGTGCCGCGCTTCTTGGTGGAGAAATAGGGCAGGAAGAGCTTTTCTTTCAGCGCTGGGGTTACGCCGTGTCCGGTGTCGGACACCACGATCTCAACCGAATCGCGTTCTCCGGCCAGAGCCGTCGATAGCACGATCTCCTTGACCATCGACCCCTGCATTGCTTCGGCGGCGTTGTCGACAAGATTGGCGATCGCCCGCTTGATCGCGTCGGGATCGGCATGTACCGGCGGCAGGTCCGGGGCGAGATACTTCTGGACCCGGATTCCGCTGAGGCGGCCGTCAAACATGAGCAGGGCACTCTCTACGATGCTGTTGATGTTCGATGGCATCGGCCGCGACGCAGGAAAGCGTGCCAGCGTGGCAAATTCATCCACCAGCGTGCGCACGGTCTGCACCGACGATCCAATGGTGTCGGCACAGTTGCGGATAATCTTCAGGGAAGCCGCGTCCGGAGGCGTTCCGCGTTCAAGGTGACGGCGAATGCGCTCGGCTGACAGCGCGATGGGAGTCAGTGGATTCTTGATTTCGTGCGCCACGCGGCGAGCCACTTCACTCCATGCCGTCTGTTTCTGGGCGCGCAACAGGTCCGTTATGTCTTCCAGCACCACGACATACCCCATGCGCTGCGCCATTGGTTCCTGCGCGCGCGCCGATGAATCGAGCGACGCCACAGTCACTGCGACGTTGAGATTGACACGCGAGGTCACAATTTCCATCTGGCTGGTTGTCGTGCCCATGCGATCCGCTTTGCGCAACAGATGCTCAAGGTCCGCAGTTACGTCTTCGGGAAAGATCTCACCCAGGGTTTGCGCTGGCCGGACGGGTGCGCGATCGAGATGCAGCAGTCGCTCGACAGCGCCATTCATGTGCACGACGTGGCGGGATGCGTCGAGCGAGAGCACTCCGGTTGGGATGCTTTCCAGAATGGTCTCGATGTGACGGTTGCGCTGCTCGATCTGAACGTTTACATCCGCCAGATCGGCGCGCGAGGCTTCGATACTGGCGCGACTGGCTTCCAGGTCCGCCGCCATCTGGTTGAAGGAGTTCACCAGTTGACCAATTTCATTTCCAACTTGCACATCCACGCGGTAATCGAGGTGGCCGCGTGAAATCTCCTGTGTGGCTTCGGCCAGGGCGAGGAGCGGCCGGGTCACCATCTTCGACAAGTACAAGGCCAGCCACGTTGATGCAAACAAGACTCCGACAGTAAGCAGCAACAGGTAGCCCAGATACGTGCGGCGCAGGCGGCGCCGCTGCTTCCGGAGTTCATCGTACTGCTGCTGAGCTTGTTCGATGTCTCGCAGCGCAGCGGAGTAGTTTACAGGCAGCGGCATCGCGACCAGGATCTGGCCTTTTGGTTTCACCGAGGCACGCCCTACACTGTAAGTTTTCCCGAGAATGTCAAAGGACTTCGCCTTGTTCCCAGTGGCTTCTTTCTTGGGCAATTGGTCGCTAATCAAAGGCCACGGCTCGGGAACATGGAAGCTGGCTTCTGCGCGGCCATCGTCGATCGCAACGGCGAAGCCGCCTTGCAGGCTGACCTCACTGCGACGGAACTCCTCCAGCACAAAGCTGAAATTGCCGGTTTCAAACGATTTTTTGACCGCTGGCGTCGACGCGATCCGTTCGGCCTCGACCCGCGCATTGTCGGCGGCATAGTCGGTAAGGAGCGAGGCAACTACGCCGGTGCGATATTGCACATCCTCCACCGGCCGCGAGAACCACTTCTCGATTGATCGATTGATCAGGCCGTAGGAAAACATGAAAAGGAATATGACCGGTCCCAGTGAAAGCAACAGCGCGCCCATCACCATCCGGCTGCGCAGCTTCGATCCCATCATCCCAGTCTTGCGTTCGGCGTAAAGCCGCAACAGGATGCGCAGCAATACAAAGGTCAGGGCTACGAACAGCAGGAAGATGAGTGCAGACAGTGCGGCGAAGATCAGGGTTTCTTCGCTGGTGTCGGGCTGCAGGAATGTCAGGTTAAAGGTGGCCTGCGAGAAGATGACGCCGAACAGAAGGAATACTGAAATCGACAGGGCGACAATCGCAGGGGTCCGACTGCGCTTCTGCTCCGGCCGAGTTGGAGGAGTAACGGGCGACATCACGCGCGAAGGATACGCCGCTCCATGGGCGCACCCAAATTCATTGCACCAGGGGTATTCCCGATTTCAGGGCTGGGGTTGATTATACCCGCGATTTCGCTGGACCTTCGATGCTCGCCGATGAATGACGGGCGGCTGTTTATGCGCTTTGAGTGGCGAGAGCGGGCGGACTGGTTGGGAAAGCATCGCGCCCAGGGGGCACTCATCGCATTTTGGCCGTTGCTTGTGACAATAGTGCTTCCCTAGTTGCACGAACAGGCCATGCATTTCGCCGTAAACTTGGGTCAGTGGATTACGCGGGGCAGTGCTCATCGCCGAAGGCGAATGCACGTCAGGACGAAGCAAGTTGAGCTTGTGGCGCGCAACCGATGGCAACGGTTCTTCCTGCTGCAATGCTCCTTCGACTAGGGTGCGAATCTCGTCATATTTTGCGTCAGCGGGTACAGCGTTGTGACGTTCCAACACTCGGCGGGTGTAAGCGTCAACGACAAAAATCGCGTGATGGCCTGCATAGAGCAGAATCGAGTCCGCCGTTTCCGGGCCGATACCTTTTAGCGCCAGCAACTCTGCGCGCAGTTCCTTAGTCGGTGTCGCGAACATCTGGTCCAGAGATCCACCAAACTTCGCATCCAGAAAAGTGATGAAATTCTTCAACCGCTGCGCCTTTTGGCGAAAATAACCCGACGAGCGCACTAATCGCTCGAGTTCGCCCAAGGACAATTCCCTGATGCCTTCCACGCTCAGCACGCCAGCCTGTCGAAGGTTCGACAAGGCTCGCTCTACGTTGGTCCACGAAGTGTTCTGGGTGAGGATTGCGCCGAGGACAACCTCGAAAGGAGTCTCAGCTGGCCACCAGTGTTGTGGTCCCCAGTCGCGTGACAGTTTGCCATAGATTGCGCGAACGGTCTTTTCCGACGACTTTGGATTCGCCGTCTTCACTGCACGCGGTTTGATCGGCTGGCGGCGAGACTTCACGGCTGCGTTGTCTTGCCTTGCTTGAGTTGCAGCTTCCAGCCCAGAATGCGCGCCTTGTTGGCCTCGGCTTCGGCTTCCGGAACCATTCCCTTGCGCTGATACAGGATCGACAGGCTGGTGTGGGCCAGCACGTCATCGGGATCGAGTTCGGTGATCCGATTGGCGACGGCGATGGCTTGGTCGTACTGTTCGGCATCCTGATAGACGCGCGCCAGTCCATGCATGGCGTCAAGAAAAGTCGGGTCGGTGGCGATGGCCGCCTCGTAATCGGCAATTGCCTCGGCCAACCTGCCTTCAGCATAGTGGTCGAGCGCTGCATAATAGCGGTCTTCGGCGGCCTGTCTCGAGGTGTCGTTGGTCATGGATATCCGAGCCGAGTTTAGCATGCTGCGCTCAACCGAAAACCCTGCGGCGTGGTACCGCTATACTGGTGAAGCGACGCTGGCAAACGCTGCCTGACGCCAGACGCTTACAGCCTTGAAACACATCGGCTACATCATTCGTTTTTTGTGGAACGCCACCCGCGGACACCACCTCGCCCCGTGGCGCAGTCCCTATCTGCGCTGGCGCATTGAAACTTACACCGGCCTCAAAATGCAGAGCATTGGCTTCCTGGAGTTTTGGGGATTCAGTTGGCGCGAACGGCGGGAACTTGTGCGATTTCTTACCTGGACAGGTGAGATGGAGCGCTATGCGCGGGTGAAGCCGAGGAACCCGTAGCCGGTATTACGACTCCAGCAATACGCCGACCGGCGTCCCCACACCTGCCGAGAGCTTCTCTGCCGCCGAAGCCTGGCGGGCGGCAATCTCCAAATAACCTGAGCTGCCGAGGATGGCGAAATATTCGTCATCACCGCCTTCCGCGTAGGAACGGCACACGCGCGTCACAGTCTGTCCCGCGATCAGCAACTTGACGTTCGGTGGAGTTGCGGCGAAGAGCGCTGGCGCCTCTTGTTCACTGAGGTTGGTGATGAGGTTACCGAACTTGTCCACTTTGAGTACCACGCCACGCAGGCTGTTCCCACCGATTCGCTCGACGGCAGGCAAAGGAAGGCGGATGTGATCCGTGACCTCAGGGCCAAACTCGGCGGGAGACACTCCCTTGCTGAGCCAGGCGGCAACCGGGGAAAAAACATCGCGCCCATGAAACGTCTGGCTGACTGGCTGGAGAAAGTAGCGATCGGCCGTAATGTGCCGCACCGTGAACTTTGGCTCGCGCGCCTCGATGAGTGACAACACTCCATTGTCGGGAGCGACGAAAATGTAATCGTCGGTCTCAGCGAGAATCGGGCGCCGCGCGCTGCCCACTCCGGGATCGACCACGATCACGTGCACTGTGCGCGGCGGAAAGTAACGATAGGCTTGCGCGATTGTCCACGCTGCGTCAAGCACATCGAACGAAGGGATGGCGTGGCAGACATCCACCAAGCGGGTCTCGGGATGGATGCTGAGCACGACGCCATGCATGATTCCGACGAAAGCATCGTGAAGTCCAAAGTCAGTGGTGAAGGTGACGACGCGTGGTTCGGCCATGACCGCAAGCTAGTCGGATGCGGAGCGCGAGTCAAGCGGACGGAAAACTGCTGCACTACTTTCCACGCTGGCGGCATCTGATGACGACAGCCTTGCGAAATTGTGCGAAAGGAACCCATGCACGTAGCCGAAATCTGGCGTTATCCGGTGAAGAGCCTGCGGGGCGAGCTATTGCAGGAAGCTGAGGTCTTGCAGACCGGCATTCGGGGCGACCGCGAAATCGTGGTGGTCTCGAAGTCACGTCGGCGGGTGATCACCTCGCGAACCCACCATCGCCTGCTGGGTCTTCAAGGTGGTATTTCGCCCGAGAACGGCGGAGCGACCATCAATGGCATTGCATGGGAAAGTCCAGAAGCCCTGGCACTGGTTGAACAGGCAGTTGGCGAACCCGTGCGACTGGTGCATGTCACGGGCACCGAGCGCTTCGACATATTACCGCTGCTGGTTGCGACTGATGGTGCGATCCAGGCGATAGGTCTGGATCGCCGCCGGTTCCGTCCCAACATCCTCATCGGCGGAGTGGACGGCCTGGCAGAGCGCCAATGGGAAGGGAAGCGGATCCAGATTGGCGAAATTGAAATTCACCCCGCGCAACTCCGCGCGCGTTGTGTCATGACCACCTACGATCCCGATACCCTCGAACAGGACCGCAACGTGTTGCTTCGCATCGTGAAGGAGTTCGATGGGACCATGGCGCTGGATTGTTCGGTGTTGAAGCCGGGAACGATTCGGGTAGGCGATCCCGTGACGGTGACGGACTAGGCACCCATACGATTGCGCAACAAAACAGCCGTCCCATGGGACGGCCATTTTGCCAATACTGAACTTCTAGCGAATATCGATATCACCCGATCCGGTAGAAACTTCGACTTCAGGACCGCCGCCGCGCACCGCGCCCTTTAGTTCGTGACGACCCAGAGTTCCCTGGACCGTAATCGGCAGATCCGAGTGAATTGATCCCGAACTGGTGTGCACATTGAGACTGAAGCCTGCGCCCGATGACAGGGCCATGTGGACGCTGCCCGAACCGCTATGCAGTTGCCACGGACCCTTTACGTCGCCATCGGCGCCGATGCTGCCGCTGCCCGTTCGCGCGCGCAGGCCGCCTTTAACGCCGCGAACGCGAATGCTGCCTGAGCCTGTGTGAACGTCAACGTCGCCGCTTCCTGTCAGGTCGGCCTGGATCTCTCCGCTGCCCGTACCGGCGGAGAACGGAGCGGCCACCGACTCGGCATGAATGCTGCCGCTGCCGGTATCGACGTGGGACTGAGGGCCGAGATCCTGCACCCGGATGTCGCCGGAGCCGGTATGCAACTTCACTGGGGAGCGCACGCCCTGTACGGAAATCTCGCCTGATCCAGAGCCTGCCTGCAGCGTGGTATCGGCGGGAACAGTAATTTCATAGCTGATGGAAACGTGGCGCTTGGCGTCCTCCGGCAGGTTGTAGCCGATGCGAATCGTGTTCCCGTTTTGCTCGATCGGGGGATTGGATTCGACGCTGTGCACAATACTGTCGGCGTTCCCGCCAAACCAGTCATTGCTGCTGCGAACCTTGCCATGCACGACCACCTGATTGGAGCCGCCGGTCTTAACGAGCACTTCGCCGGAACCGGTAGTGAGATCGAGGTTGACTGCTCCGGAGACCTGGAGAGTGCGGTCGAACTGTCCCTCGGCACGCGCAAATAAGAAAACGGGAGCCAGCAGGAGGATGGGAAGAATTGCGGTGAAATACTTTTTCATGATTTCGCCTCGGATACCTGAGACTGAGTTGCCAGAAAGATGGGCTGCCGTTGCCGGCAGCCCGCGGAGGAGGAGGAAACGTTACTGCTGTAATACGACCTGGTCGCCTTCCTTCAGGCCGGACAATACTTCTGTCTTGGCGCCGTTGGAGATTCCGATATTCAAAGCGACCTTGCGCTTGCCTTCTTTACCCTTCGGGTCAGGCACTTCCGTGGAAGCCTTCTTGTCCTTGTCGTACAGGATGGCGCCTTCGGGGATCATCAGCACGTTCTTGTGCTCGTCGAGGATGATCTCCGCGTTGGCCGTCATCTCAGCCTTCAACTCGCCGCCTGGGTTGTTGATCGACACGCGAACTTCGAAGGTGGTGACATTGTCTTTCTCCGCGCCCATCGGTGAAATCTTGGTCACCTTGCCGGTGAAGGTCTTGTCCTTAAAGGTCTCGACTCGGATACGCGCGGGTTGTCCGAGATACACTTTGCCGATATCGCTTTCGTCCACCTTACCTTTTACGTAGACCTCGCTGGTGTCGCCAATGGTCATGACCAGAGTGGCGGCTGAGCCCATCACGAGGATCGAGCTGACTGCATCACCCATCTCCACGTCACGCGACAAAATGATGCCGTCGATCGGCGCAACGATAGTGGTATAGCTCAACTGCTCCTCCAACTGCTTGAGGGTGGCGTCGCTCTTGTGAACGTCCGCCCGCGCCTGGGCGACTTTGGCCTTGCTGACCACCAGTTGGGCCCGCGCCACGTCGCGCTTGTTGACCGCCAGGATGTAGCTGCGCTGCGCGTCATCCAGGGCCGAAGTGGATACGATGCCGCCTTTGGCCATCTCCTGTGCGCGTTCATAAGCCCGTTGCAAGGTCGGGATGTCGACGCCCTGGGCATCAACTTCGGCGCGCTTCATATCGGCTTGCGCGCCCTCCAGGTTTGCCTCTGCGGACTGTAACTGCGCACGGGCGGAATTGACCGTGGCTTCAATCTCGACGCGGTCCAACTCGGCAAGGACCTGGTCCTTCTTCACCGTGTCGCCGGCGTCAACATAGAGCTTCTTCACGATGCCGCTGGCCTTTGACTTGATCTCAACCTTGGTGATGGGCGTGACTTTGCCGGTCGCCACCACGCTCTTGGCGAGGTCACCCTTTTCGACTTTCGCCAGTTTGGTCGGATCGATCTTAGTGCCGCCACGCGTGGCCGCTACCGCCGCGATGACTAGCGCCACAACCGCCACAGCCACGGACGTAATGATGATCAGGCGCTTCTTCTTTTTCTTGCCGTTGCCGTTACCGTTTGCCACTGCCGCCTCCCGACGCTAGGTAGCATGTCGTTCTGATGATGTGTACGTATCAGTATGGGGAGAAGTTCCGTGCCCGATGATGAAAAACCCGCCCCGGATCGCCCTTTTCCATCGAGTTAGACCGAATTGGGAGGGGAAATGGTAGCAGCGTCCAGCAACGTATGTAACTCACTGACTGGGAGTCGGTTAATTCGGCATTGTTGCGAACATCAAGAGCCTGGCGGTTAACCTTGACGATCACGTTTTCCTGCCGGGTGCCCCGTTCTACGACTCGCGCAGCGAGGCGTAGGGCGGGGGAATGAGTCGCCGGGCGCCCCAGGTTCGCGCCTCTCAGCAGTTCTCGACAAAACTTTAAGGTTTGTCATCACGAACCCGCCTTGGCGGGTGAGGGATCTGCTTTCGCATCCTTTCGCTTGCTGTTGGCGAAAGGTGGGAAGAATCGAACCGACAACGGACAACCGACAACTGACAACTGCGGGTGCCCCATCCTTTTGCGAAGCAAAAGGGTGGGATGAACAAACCCCTACAACCTCGCCTCGGGCGGCCGCTCCCTCCCGCCGTCATCCGCCCTGAGCGCCCGAATCACGTTCTCCACCTGCGCTTCAAACTTCTCCGCGTCGCGTTCCCAGCCCGTAAAGTCCGCCGCCAGCCGCGACCGCACCGGCTTGGACTTGCCGCTCGTCCACTCCCCGCTCAGCAGATACCCGTCCAGGTTCAGCGGAATCACCGCCAGCACCTTCCGCTCGCGCTCTTTCATCAACTCGCGTTCTTTGGCAAACGCGCGATCAATCTCATCGTCCACCCACCAGCTCGTCAGCGAGTGCCGCGAGCAGCACAGCAGAACCTTGTCCCACAGCCGAATCCCGCGGTCCACCTGTTCGTAGATGTCATCGCCCGGCAGCATCTGCTTCTCATCCAGCCAGCACCGCACGCCGCGCCCCTGCAGCGCATCATGCAGCCGCCTCGCAAAAAGCTTGTCTTCGTGCGCATAGCTGATGAAGCACGAGTAAAACTCAATCGGATTCCGCCCAATCGACCGCGCCAGCGCAATGGCTTCATCCGGCACGCCGCACCCGCGGAGGAAGACCTCAGAAATCTTGCCGCGCGACTTAAAGATGGTGTCAATACCAACTGTGGAGGGGCCATTGTGCTTCACGGTCTCGAGAAATTTGGCAGTGCTTAGGTCAATATCCGAAAAGTTTGTACCATTCGCCCAAGCTGCGGTGAAGTCCGCGCCAGTGACATTCACCTTACTGACGTTCGCCTTGTTGAGGACCGTCCCGCCTAGATCGGTACCGCGAAGGTTCGCTCCACGGAGGTTGGCTTCAGTGAGGTTCGCCCCAACGAGCGACGCCACCGTCAGGTCAGCCTGGAGGAGGTACGCCCAGTGGAGGTCCGCTTCCGCGAGGTTCGCATCTCGAAGGTCCGCCCCTGTGAGATCCGCCTCGGTGAGGTTCGCCTCGCTTAGGTCCGCTCTGAGGAGATCCGCCTCAAGGAGGTTCGCCCCCTCAAGATTCGCATTTTTCAGTTCCATCCCTCCTAATTGCGCGTTACGGAGGTTCGCCCTGACCTCAGGGCTGTCCTTTCTCCACCTATTCCATCCTTCAACCCCTCGCTTCAGGATTTCGAGATGTTCAGGGTTCGCCATGGCCGGGTGCCCCACACAAGCCGCCTTTGCTTGTGTGGGTCTTTT
The DNA here is from genome assembly GCA_036512955.1 of Terriglobales bacterium. Lineage (GTDB taxonomy): Bacteria > Acidobacteriota > Terriglobia > Terriglobales > Acidobacteriaceae > DASRAA01. The sequence continues at coordinate 43,464 of DATBZX010000184.1, read as the reverse complement.
GACTTTCTCACCCACCAAGCGAATCACGGAGCGCCTTAGATCGCGCTGGTGGTTCATATTTGCCTGATTTTGGCAAATGTGGGGCTGATGCCATCGGCAGGTGCGGCCAACAATCCTCTCGGCCTCACGGATCCAGTCCCGCTCCGCGGGACGCAAGAAGAAAGCCCAGCGATTCATCGCTGGGAAAGCGAACAACGAAAGCCTATTCCTTTCTGCCGAAGGCTTGCGCGCAGGCCGTAGGCCGAAGCGCAAATAAAGAAACTCGATCCGCATCCTCCGCGCAATCCGCGGTTGCCTTTTTTGGCCGTTCTCTTATCCGTGTTCGAAGCCTGCCCTGAGCGAAGTCGAAGGGTGCCAATCCGTGGTCAATTCCTCTTTGCCTTCCCAATTCGGGAATTTTTGGTTACCCAAGTTTCTTCGCACCCCACTTTAACTCCGCTATCCCTGAATCACCCTCCGCCCACACCGGGCGAGCGCCATTTTGTTCTTTGTACATCGTAGGCGGTAACCCATTTGTTTGTACTTTGCCTGTAAGCCAGTTTGTTTGCACAAACTTACAGCTAACGCTGGAATAAACCCTTTGTTTTCAAGAGGGGTGGAGGGGTACCGCGTCACCGAAAGGTAGTCTGGACTCATGCAATACGAAACCTGTCGCCACGTCAAAGAAGACGGAGCCTACTGCCGGGTGCCCCGTCCCGCCTTCCTCTGGCGGGGCGGGTCTTTTGCTAATTGCTAGTCGCTAGTTGCTTCTTTCTTTCCATTTCGGGAATTTTGGTTACCAAAGTTCTTTCGCCCCCACTTTCTTCCTGACATCCTCCCCAACTCCGTTACCCCTGAACTAGCCTCCGCCCACACCGGGCGAGCGCCATTTTGTTCTTTGCAAACTGCGGACCGTAACTCCTTTGCTTGCAGGACTTTAGATTGTAACTCCATTGTTAATAGCACCTTACAGGCAACGCCGCAACAAACCCTTTGTTTTCAGGAGGGAGGGGGAGGGGTACTGCGGGAAAGGAATCTGGACTTATGCCGTTCGAAACTTGTCGCCACGTCAAAGAAGACGGAGCCTACTGCGGCTCTCCCGCTCTACGGGATCGCAAATACTGCTATTACCACCTCATGCAGCGCGGACGCCGCCTGCGTCGCGCCCGCGCCCTTCGCGATAACCTGCCCTATCGTCTGGAGATCCAGTCTCTGGACAATCTCTACGCCGTGCGCGCCGCCCTTACCGACATCGCTCAGGCCCTCGCTGCTGGCCAGCTCGATCCTCGCACCGCGGGCAAGCTTCTCTATGCCATCCAGCAGGTCAGCTCAACCAACCGCCGCATCGAGCAGATGGAAGCCGCGCAGTTGGAAAACAGGAAAAACGCGAAAGATGGGGTGCCCCAAGTTCGCGCCCCTCTTTTGGGCGCTAACCTGGGTTCACATGCTGACGACAACTCCCGCATCCAGGAATTTCCCGAGTTTGAGAACCAATTCGGTCTCCCGCCCGGCGCTGACCTCGATGCCGTAACCGATGCCGTCCTGCAAAAGGCTGACGAGGAGGCGGTATTGCGCCAGAGCGAATCCCTCCCCACTCCTCCTCCCGGCGTGCGCGTTGGCTCCGTTGCCTACCGTCTTTTCCGCGAAGAGGCATATCAGACTCTGCACCTGCAACTGCGAGAGACGCAGCACCAGCTCCGTGAATACAACCAGCAGAAACGTCACCAGTTCGAAAAGATGAAAAAGGAGGTCGTCTCAGCAACGCCTTCGTCCCAGCGCCTCGCCGACAGTGCGTAGAACATTTCTTCGCTTCAGGCCTCATGCCCCACGTTCACGTCCCTCCGTTGAACGTCAACGTGGGACTAGTTGCGCCGATGGTAAGATTTCAGCTTCATGGTTACCTTCGTTGTGCTGCGGATCGTGGCGGTGGTCTTGCTGGTCGCGGCAAACGCATTCTTCGTGGCGGCGGAATTTGCGCTGGTCAGCATCCGGGAAACCCGGCTGCAACAGCTCATTGCTGCCCACCGCATTGGCGCCCGTACCGTCCAAAAACTTCACCAGAAGCTGGACGAGTTTATTGCCGCCGTCCAGTTCGGCGTCACACTCTCCAGCCTGGCCTTGGGGTGGATCGGCGAGGCCGCCATGGCCCGGGTGCTGGAACCTCTATTTGTTCGTCTGCCCCACTCTCACTTCTACGCGCACGGATTTAGCATCGGCTTCGCCTTCATTCTGATCACCTACATGCACGTGATCCTGGGTGAGATCGTGCCCAAGTCGATAGCTTTGCAGCGAACGGAATCAGTGGCTCTGGCCGTCGCCGGCCCGATGGACGTATTCATGACCGTGGCCGCTCCACTGCTCGCAGTCATGACCACTTCCTCGCGGGTCGTATTAAAGGCCTTTGGAGCGCGGCAAGTCCGGGAAGGCGGCGTGCATTCTCCGGAGGAACTTAAGCTGATCGTTTCAGCTAGCCGACGTATTGGAATTCTGGAAGCGCCACAGGAGCAGATGATCCACCGGGCGCTCGACCTGGAGAACGTATTTGTGCGCGAGATCATGGTTCCCAGGCCGGACATCTTCTCGCTTCCCGGTGACATGCCACTCGATGAGGCATTCGAAAAAGTGGCGGACGAGCAGCATTCTCGCGTGCCGGTTTACGATCCCGAGCAAGGGCCGGAGCACATCATTGGCGTGCTCTATGCCAAGGACTTGATACGTTGGCTGCGGTACCGGCTGGGTCAGTTGAAGACCGGACAACTGGAGAGCCGATCCAGCGACCTCAAGGTGCGTCATGTGATGCGTGAGGTGTTGGTGGTTCCCGAAACCAAGCCGCTGCCCGACCTCTTGATGGAATTCAAGCAGCGCAAGCGGCATCTCGCCGTGGTGGTTGACGAATTCGGATCGACCGCCGGAGTGGTGACGGTGGAAGACATACTCGAGCAACTGGTGGGCGAGATTGAAGACGAATTTGATGTCGGCCAGCCGGTATTCGCGCCGGGCGATTCTTCCATCGTGCTGAATGGAGCGGTCAACATCAGGGACCTTGAGTCGCAGTACAAGATCAGCCTTCCCCGCGATGAAGGCTTTGAAACGCTGGCCGGCTTCGTGCTCGCGAGACTGCAAAAGATTCCCGCGCTGGGCGACAGTTTCGAATACGAAGGCCGCCGCTATATCGTAGTTGCGATGGACGGACTGCGCGTGGACACGGTGAAGATTGAGGCGCTACAGCCGTCGGTACCAGCGACAAAATCGGCGGTGCAATGATGCTCCGCTACATTTCCATCCGCCTGTTGTACATGCTGCCGGTGATCTGGCTGGTGGTTTCGGTGGTCTTCCTGCTGATTCACATTGTGCCCGGCGACCCCATCCAGCAAATGCTAGGTGAAGGTGCTCCGGCGGCCGACATCGCAGCCGCGCGCCACGCCTATGGACTGGATGTCCCGCTGGGTACGCAGTACTTGAACTACTGGCGCGGCCTGTCGCATGGCGACATGGGGCGCTCGTTCCGCTTCAACAAAAACGTCGGACAGATCATCGCGCAGGCCTATCCCTGGACGCTGCAACTGACGCTGGCGGCTCTGACCGTGGCGCTGTGCCTGGCAATCCCGGCGGGCGTGCGTTCGGCCCTGCATCGTAATCGTTGGGATGACCGCGCCCTCAGTTTTGTTTCTCTGCTGGGATTGTCGCTTCCGAACTTTGCACTGGGACCAATCCTCATACTGTTATTCGCAATTGAACTGGGGTGGCTGCCGGTGTCCGGCTCGGGTTCGTGGCAGAATCTCGTGCTACCAGCGATCACCATGGGCGGCGCACTGGCCGCGATTCTGACTCGTATGGTACGAACGTCGATGCTGGAAGAGCTAGGTCAGGATTACATTCGCACCGCCCGCGCCAAAGGTCTTACGGAGCATGCGGTCGTGTACCGGCACGCGTTGCGCAATGCCATGATTCCGGTGCTGACCGTGGTGGGACTGCAGTTTGGCGCCATGCTCGCCGGGGCCATCGTCACCGAGACGATTTTTTCCTGGCCGGGCATTGGCCGACTCACGGTGCAGGCGATTTCCAACCGCGATTACTACCTGGTGCAGGGCTGCATCCTGGTGATCGGACTGACCTATGTGCTGGTGAACTTTCTTACCGACCTGATGTACTCGGCGCTAAACCCTCGCATACGGCAGTAGCCGATTTCGCCAGACAGTTTCGAAATAGATCAGCCGGACAGATCAACGATGGACTGGCGCAAAAGGAACATGCTGTCCGGTGACGATGGCAGATGGATTGTGGGTCACCAGCGCATCCGCGATTTCGGCCCCGACGAGGGCGGCAACCCGATCGCGCGCTTCGGAGAGCACGGGACGGCGCAGCTTCAAGTCGTGGGCATCGCTGGCGACCACGTGGATGGCTTCGCGGTGGAGCAGCCATTCGGCAGCTTTCCGGGACTTGGGTCCCCAGAAGCCAGTGAATGCATTGGCGGTGGCTTGTACCAGGCAGCCCGCTTCGATAAATCGCAGTACGGTTTCCGGGTGCTTGATCAGAAAAGCATTTCGCTCGGGATGGGTAATGATCGGCACCATGCCGCGGCTGGTCAGAGCCAGTAGCAGGTCGCTTGCGTTAGCAGGGATTGAATGATGGTCGAACTCCACCAGCAGATATTGGGAATCCCCGATGGCATAGCGTTGCGGATTAGCCAGGGCGTCCGCCACATTGTGGGGAGTCACGTGAAAGTCGCAGCCGATACTGAAGGTCAGCCGGCCATCAGCGACCTCGCTCAACGTCGCCAGCATGTCTGTGAAGTGCTCGCGGTCGTAGTCGAACTGGGCGTCGCAATGCGGCGTGGCAACAACGTGCGTGATGCCGTCCAGGGCTGCCATGCGGCACATCTTGGCGGTCATGTCCCACGACTCGGAGCCGTCATCAATGGCGGGAAGAATATGGCAGTGAATATCGACCATGATGCGAGCCGTTCGAACAAAACCAAAAACTACCCACGGATTACACAGATGAACACGGATCGAATTCGGTCTTTAGATTTCTTAAAAAATTCCGTGAAGATCCGTGCAAATCCGCGGCTGAAACTTCTTACTTGTACCGCTCCTGCATGAAGCCCGTGATCTTCTCGTAGGCAGCATGCAACACATCGTCCTGCGGCAGAAATACGATGCGCATGTGTCGGGTGCCGGGCTTCTGGCCGAAGCCGGAGCCGTGAACCACCAGCACGTGCTTCTGCTTCAAAAGGTCAGTGACAAACGTGAGATCGTCCTCGGGAATGTCGAGGCTGGGATGCGCATAGAATGCGCCTTTGGGCGCGACCAGGTTGACGCGCGGCGTGCGCTTTGCCCAATCGGCGGTGATCTGTGCGCGCCGGCGCAGCTTTTCAAGCATCACCGGGATGTGGTCCTGCGGGCCTTCGAGCGCCGGCCGGATAGCGTGTTGAAATGGATGCGGCGCTGACAAACGCGCGCGCAACAGGCGATGCACAGCTTCCAGGTAATGATGAAGCGACTCGCGCGGACCGGTGGCAATCGCCCATCCGATACGCCATCCCGGTACGAGGTACGCCTTCGACAGCCCGTTGAAGGTGATGATGGGTACATCCTGCGCCAGCGTGGCGATGGAGATGTGCTGCTCCTGCGGATCGAAAATCAGCTTGTCGTAGATTTCATCGGCGAGAATGAGCAGGTTGTGCCGCCGCGCCAACTCCAGCACCTGCTCCAGCGTCTGCCGCGACATTACCGCGCCCGTCGGATTGCTGGGATTGATTAAAAGGATGGCCCGCGTCCGCGGGTTGATCTTGCGCTCGAGGTCGGCGAGGTCGGGTTCCCATCCATTCGACTCGTCGAGGTCGTACGCGTTACTCACCGCGTCGAGCTTGGCCAGCACGGCTCCGTAGAGCGGATACTCAGGACTGGGCGTCAGCACGTTGTCGCCGGGATTGAGCAGCGCGGTCAGGCAACTGTCGATGACCTCTCCGCTGCCGTAGCCGACGAAGATGCTTCGAATGTCCTTGAAGCCGTTGGCTTCGGCCTGGTGGCGAATCGCGTCAACCGCTGGTTTGATTCCGAGCGACTCCCCATAGCTGTTGTGGCCATCGCGCATGGCCTTGTGCACTGCCTCGATCATGTGCGGCGGTGTGGGAAAGTCGAATTTACAAGGATCGCCAATGTTGAGGTAGAGGATCTTGTGTCCTTCGCGCGCGACTTCGTCGGCCACCACTGCGAGATCGCGGATGGCGTAGCGCACATTGGCCATGCGCCTGGCAGCGAGAACTTGAGCAGCTTGTTGAGTAGGCATGAGAACGTCCTTAGTAGGGCCGAACTAATCCTGAGCGAATCTCCATTATGAACTACCGTAGCAAGGTCGGAGAAGGGGTCGTCGCGGCCGCATCGTAAGGATTATTACAAGATTATTGCTGACGTCAATTGCGTCTTATAACTGCTATAACGATTTTCGATTTCACATCCAGAAGAAATCGAGCTACTCTGCAGTCAGTGAATGCTCCTCGTTGCGCATTTGCTCCAATCCACGCTGATCTGTAACAGCGAGTCGGGCGCACGTTAGTAACGCCTTGACTTCCCGGGATTCGGCAATCTTTGAGCGTTCGCCAATGCTCTCCCCGCTGAGCAGCTTTACGGCGACAAAGATTCCGGCCCAACCATACGGGTATCCAGGACCGCTCTGCGCATCGCTGTGTTTCACGGATGGGCGCCCGGTACTCGCACTTTCGATTGGAGACGAACGACATGAAATTCGCGAAAAAGTTAAGCCTCTCGCTTTCCCTGGCTGCTGCCATGGCCGTTTCTGCCCACGCGCAAGATGCCCAGGCGAAATTCACTCTTCCGCACCAAGCGCATCTCGGCGAAGCAGTTTTGCCAGCAGGTGAGTACACGGTGACGCTGTCCATGGAAGGCGTCACCAAGGCGATCATCGTGCCCGGCAGCCGCACCGGTGCTGGGATGATCGCGCTTCCCGTCAACACCGACGAGTACGCGAGCTGCAAAGGGACTTCCGTCAGCATGCAGCGTGACGGAAGCGAATGGAAGGTGACCTCCATTTGCTTTGCGGAAGCGCAAACCGCGCTGTACTTCGCCGCTCCTGCGGAGAAGGCCGCAGTAGCCAGCGCCACACCTGCCCCGGTAGCCATCGCCGGAGCACGTTAAACCCCAGTTGCCCACTAGGGGCGGTTGCACCCACCGGCAGCCGTCCCCGTTTTTGTTTCGCGATTGCGAAATATTCGTTTGGATTCATAAATAATTGCGATTCGCACCATAGCAACTATCGATGAGTAGTGGCTTCGTTCCTGAGTAGCATTAGACGATGGACCCAGATACGTTAGGACCAATTCCGACTCTCGAGTTTCTCCATAGCGTGAGCAGCCGCATTGCGGCCGCAGACCCATTGCATGAAGTGCTCGACCAGATCGTCGAGTTTGTTTCCGAGTTCGTAAGCTGCGATTCCTGTTTCATCTACGTGCTGGAAGGCAATACGCTGATCCTGCGTGCCTCGAAGAACCCTCATCCCGAAGTCATCGACAATCTGCGCGTGCCCTTGGGCGAAGGCATTACTGGCTGGGTTGCCGAACATCGTGAGCCGGTGGTGATCGAGCGCGACGCCGCACAGGACCCGCGCTTCCGCAGCTTCGCCGAACTGCCGGAAGACTCTTATCATTCATTTTTATCGATTCCGGTGATCTCCCGCGGACGCGTGGTCAGCGTGATCAACGTTCAACACCGCGAGCCATACCGATTCACGCCGCGCGAGATCAAGTCGATCTCTACCATCGGGCACCTGGTTGGAGCGGCTATCGAGCTGGCCCGGCTGGAAAACGAAATCGTCGAACTCTCAGACAAGCTGGCGATGCGCAAGATCATCGAGCGCGCCAAGGGTATTGTGCAGGCGGAATTCGGGGTAAGCGAAGAAGAGGCTTACAGCATCATCAAGAAGCAGGCGCGCAGCCGACGCAAAACGATGAAGGAGATTGGCGAGGCCATCCTGCTCGCGGAAGAGTTGAAGCGCGACCAGAAAACCAATGCATCGCCCGCAGCGTAAGCGCGGGCATTCGCGTCTGTCACCCGCAGAGGACGCTTGCTTTGAAAGGGCACGGATTCAACCGCGCCCCAATCAAACTAATTGCTAATTACCAATTACTCGTTCTCACTCCGGCCGGTCGATCTGGGCCTTTTGCAGCTTGTCGGAATAATCGATGTAGATCGACTTCCACTCGGTGTAGAAATCAATCGCGCCGATGCCGCCTTCGCGGTGGCCGTTGCCCGTGGCCTTGGTGCCGCCGAACGGTAGATGTACTTCCGCGCCGATCGTAGGAGCGTTGATGTATGTGATGCCCGCGTACAGATCGCGCATGGCGGTGAACGCTTTGTTTACATCTTTGGTGTAGATGGACGACGACAAGCCGTACTCGATGTCGTTGGCGATCTCGATGGCGTTTTCCAGGCCATCGCACGGAATGATGGAAACCACCGGGCCGAAGATTTCTTCCTGTGCAATGCGCATCTTGGGATTCACATCGGCGAACACCGTCGCCTCAACAAACCAGCCATACTTGTATTCATTGCCTTCGAGTTGATGGCCGCCGCACATCAGCTTTGCGCCTTCGCCCTTGCCGATCTCGATGTACTTGAGGTCGGTTTCCATCTGCGATTTGTTGACGGCCGGGCCCATATCCACGGACTCGTCGAGGCCGTTGCCGACCTTCAGCTTCTGCGCGCGGGCGACCAACTCGTCCACGAACTTCTTGTACACACCCTTCTGTACGATGATGCGGCTAGTGGCGGTGCAACGTTGTCCGGTGGTGCCGAACGAGCCCCACAGCGCGCCTTCCAGCGCGAGTTCGAGGTTGGCGTCGTCAAGGACGATCATGGGGTTCTTGCCGCCTAACTCCAGCGAGCAGTGCTTGAAGGTCTTGGCTGCTTCCTGGCCGACAACGCGTCCCACGGCAGTCGAGCCGGTGAGCGAGACGGCGCGCACCGCGGCGTGCTGAGTCATGGGAGTGCCGACTTCGCTGCCGAATCCGCTGACGATGTTAACCACACCCGCAGGAATACCGCCGTCAGTCAGCGCCTGCACGAAGTTGAAGGTGGAAAGCGGCGTGTCCTGCGCAGGCTTGATCACGGCGGTATTGCCCGCAACCAGCGCGGGGAAGAGCTTCCACGAAGGAATTGCCATCGGGAAGTTCCACGGCGTGATCATGGCGCAGACGCCCAGTGGCTGGCGCACGGCCATGGCGAACTTGTTGGGCAACTCCGAGGGCACGGTCGGGCCGAACAGGCGCCGGCCTTCTCCGGCGGTATAGTAGCCACAGTCGATGGCTTCCTGCACATCGCCGCGGGTCTCCTTGATGACCTTGCCCATTTCGCGCGTCATGAGCTGCGCGAACTCTTCCTTGCGCCCGATCAGGATTTCGGAGGCTTTGTAGAGCATTTCGGCGCGGCGCGGCGCGGGCACCAGGCGCCACTTCTTGTAGGCTTCGCTGGCGGCATCGATGGCACGGTTAACGTCTTCGGCGTCGGACCTCTGGAAGATGCCGACCACGTCGCGGGTGTCGGCGGGATTGAGGTTCTCAAAGGTTCGGCCGGTGTGGCTCTCGACCCACTCGCCGCCAATGAAATTCTTGTGAACCGTGGCCTTGCTCGCGCCGACAGTGGGCGCCTTCTGTTCCAAGGTAGCCATAAAGAAATGCCTCCAAAGCTATGTGCAAACTCTCAATCGTAACGGGCGGAGCGAGGTACAGGCAAATTCGGGCGCTAGCGCAGATACCCAGGTTAGCGCCGAAAGACGCGGCGCGAACCTGGGGCACCCGAACGTAGAGCGCTCGGGGTATCCCCTCCCCCTCCCCCAAATCCTTAGTTTCTTCAACTTAGCGACGTTTTCCGCGCAAAATATTGAGCGCGTGGGACTTATAGGCAAAATATTCTGTAATAAGGACTTACGTGAGATTATCAGGGGATGGCAGCAAATGGTGAGGGTGAGAAATGTAAAAAGCCGACAATCAATACGACCATTCACAGGTCAAGGCTCGAAATCTTAATGGGGATGCGGGTAGTGTCCGGCTGTCAACCAGGCTGTCGACAACTCTCCCTCATCCTTCCAGTGGGAATTGTACGAGCAGTTCGTCAAAGCACAAAGCGAGTTCATCACGGTTGGACGTGATAGTTGACTCACCCTAATGGTCAATTTGGCCGAGGTGAGTTCTGGTCACCAAGTCTCGTAATGCCTGCGACGCGGTGTATAACCACGATGCTCAAGTGGAATTGATGGGTTAAGCTGCACGGTTTGACTTTGAATCCACACCCTTGCGATAGTACCCGGATGAAAAAAAAGAACTCCAGCGGTCGCGGTCAAGCTGTGAAGGGCAACATTGCCCCGAAAAGCGTGGACGAATACCTGGCACGCGTTCCCGAACCCGCCCGCACGACCTTGAACGCCGTTCGCGCGACGATTCGGTCGGTTGTGCCAGCGGAAACGACGGAAGAGATCAGTTATGGGGTTCCAACGTTCAAGTACAAAGGGCCAGTGATCTGGTTCGCTGCGTTTTCGAAACACTGCAGTGTGTTCCCCACGGCCTCCGTAATCGAGAAGTTCAAAGACGAGCTCAAAGACTACAAGACATCCAAAGGCACCATCCAATTTCCAGTGGACAAGCCTCTACCGTCGGCTCTCGTGAAGAAGATGGTAAAAGCGCGGATTGCGGAGATCGAGCTCAAGAATAAGCGCTGAGCCAGAGACGAGGTTATTTCATCTGCGTCTTCGCGCCCGGTTGCCACCGCCGCCGAAGAAGCACATAAGTCCAAAGAGATATCCGAAGTTGTACCAGGCGCCATTGTTGTGTACTTCGTAGATGTTCAGGCCGTTCTTGAACAGCGAGATGACGAAGACAAACGGTGCGATAAGTCCCTGCCAAAGGCCGAGCCAGAATCCGGCGACGGCGTTTCTGTCGCCCGGTGTGCCTTGCATGTGGTTGGGGCCGGGAGCGCAAGCCGCGAGGGTTAGGAGTAAGAACAGGATCAGAATGAAGGCGGAGAGTTTCATAGTGGAGGTCTCCCTAGCCATGGTACGTGCGAGCCCGGCGAAAAGCTTCACCACCGAGGCACGGAGGACACAGAGGCTGATCGGCAAAAACCCAAATCCACCACAGAGACACAGAGGCACAGAGAAAAAAGAGCAGCGGCGGAAGTTCACGGGTGAATGCTGAGCCCTTCTCACCCTCCTCGCTCGGTATGACAAACAAAAAAGTTGTCAGTTGCCGGTAAATTACAAAAACCCACTCAAGCAAAGGAAGCTTGAGTGGGGCACGCAGCTTGGGTGTGGCACGTGCTGGGAGTCAGTCTTGCGGGACATGCTGCGTTTTTGTGGTTTGACGCGCATCGTCCGGAAGTAAGATTGACCAATGCATGGATTGCATATCCCGAATAATGAGGAGGAGTCGCGATGAAGCGCCGTTGGAACTGGCACCTCTGGGCGGGGTTCCTATTATGTGTCGCCGCCTTCGTCAGCTACCTTTTCGTTTTCGCCAAGTTTCCCGTGACTCGCGATATCCCGTGGGTCAACTTCCTGCTCTTCGCCGTGGGTGTGGCGCTCCTGGTTGTCGGCTTGCAGCGGGCCTTTGGCCAGCCGCAGCAATATCGGGGAAAGATTTCGGGGCCCATTCTGGGCGCTTTCAGCCTCCTGGTGCTGGTCTTCTTTTGCTATGTCATTTTCCATATGACGAAGCAGTTGCCGCCGCCCTCCGCGGCATTGCGCGTTGGCCAGAAGGCGCCGGAGTTTGTGCTCCCTGATACGAACAACAATCCGGTTGCACTCTCGAGCCTGCTGTCCTCTCCCATGCCGGGCCTGCAGACGCCTCCGAAAGGAGTGTTGCTGATTTTCTACCGCGGTTACTGGTGACCGTTCTGCAACTCCGAGTTACGGGGTATCGAAAAACATCTGGCAGAAATTGAGCAACTACGGGTCCGGCCGGTAGCCATCAGCGTGGACACGCCTGAGATGTCCCGCAATCTTTGTGCGAAGGCGGGATACACCTACACTTTTCTTTCAGATCCGAATGCGGAGGTAATTCGCCGCTATGACATTCTTCATCGTGCCGCGGGCCCCAACGGACAAGACATCGCCAGGCCGGCTGAATACCTTCTGGATGCATCCGGAACAATTCGCTGGCTAAACCTCACCGAAGACTATCGGGTGCGAGCGCGGCCCGAGCAGATCATCGAGCAGGCGAAAGCGTTGCAGTGAGGAAGGTCTGATTGGGTTGCCCAGCATTACCTCAGCGGCTAAAGCGGCAACCACAGGCGCAATCGCTAAATGGACGCCTAAAGAGGTTGCGGAAAAAGTCTGGAAGAGCAGATCCCCCGCGAGCTAAAGCTCGCGGGGGATGACAAAAATAAAAGGACTATCGGCACGACTGAAGTCGTGCCCTGATACGAAACCGTCCCGAAACTAGTCTTTCCGCAGCCTGAGAAGCCGTACACTTCAAAAATCCTAGTTCGTCACTGCCGACACGCTCGCGTCGTGTGGAGCGAAGGCGTCGGTCAGCGAGATCACGCGCATCTGAGTCTTCAAGTCGTCAAGCGACGCTGCGCTAGTGATGGTCAGATCGACCGGTTGGCCGGGAAGCAAGTCGAAGTAGTTGTCTGCCAGTTTTGCGTCCAAGTTGCCGAAGCTGATGTAAACGCTCTTGGCTAAGACCGGCGAAGCGAGGTGCAGCGTGTAGGTTGTGGGCGGATTGGATCCCACCCTATCGCCAACGGCAGGCGATAAGGGTGGGGCACCCGCAGAAAGTGGAGCACTCGCGGTGTTGGATCCCACCCTATCGTCCCGCTGCGCGGGCCGATAGGATGGAGCACCCACATTCGATGGGGCACCCGCGGCGAGCGCGCTGTCGATTTTGGCCGGCGGCAACTGAATGTCTTTCTTAGGAACGAAGAACAGAGTATTGCTCGACACCGGCTTGTTGTCCACCAGCAGATCTGTCACGGCAAAAATCTTTCCGAGATCGGCGTTCGGCAGGTTGGTGAGGTCGAGCATGGGGATAGTGAGGTACACCTTGCTGGCCAAGGGCGTCACCTGGATGGTCTGCGACTTGTCGCTCAATACGGCGCCGTCGAAGCCCAGGATGCGCACCCGCAGCGTGGCTACCATGGGCGCAGTTTTATCGGAGACCACGTAAACCGCGACGTTGCCGTCTTCCTGATGAGGAGAAACCAACACCGGCGCGTAGAAGCGGCGGGCATAGTAATGCAGGGCCTTCCAGCGTCCGTAATAGTCGAGGCTCGACCACGAGGCCACCGGCCAGCAGTCGTTGAGCTGCCAGTAGATGGATCCCATGGTACGTGGCCGGTTACGCCGCAGATGTTCAGCTCCAACCTTGATGCCTTCGGCCTGTAGGACCTGGCTGGCGTATAGGAACGAGGTGAAGTCCTTGGGCTGGGGATAGTCGCGCAGCATGTAATCGCGAATGATCGCATTGCCGGCCGTGTTCTTCTGGTGCGCCAGCATCACGGGTGTGAAGATGTTGATGCGGTCTTCCGGAACGGTGAAGGTCTCGACCGTGCGCATTTCGGGGAACGACTGGAATCCGTACTCGGTCATGAAGCGAGGATTGTGCTTCTCATAGTCGGCGAAGGGCACGCGGCCATGCCATACCGACCAGTCGTGCATGTCTCCGGACTGGTATTTGTCGGACAGTTCTTCGTAGTCGGCGCTGGGAGAACTCGGCCAATATGGCGTTTCTGGTGCCAGCCGGTTTACAGCTGCAGCCAGGATGCCGCTGAACGTTGAAACGTAATCCTGCCACATCTGGAAGCGGACTTCAGGATTCAACTTGTCGCGATCCTTCCAAGCGAGCGCGACCTCGGTCTCGTTGTTGCCGCACCAGATGACAATACTTGGATGGTTGCGCAAGCGGCGAACCTGTTGTTCGGCTTCTTTCGTGACGTTGAGCTTCCAGTCGTAGGTGCCGGGCTGCCAGTCGTTGCCGAACATGAAGTCCTGCCAGATCATGATTCCAAGTTCGTCGCACAGGTCGTAGAACTCGTCGGTCTCGTAGTAGCCCCCGCCCCAATGGCGGACCATGTTCATCTTGGCGTCCACCGCCGATTGCAGTACCTGCCGGTATTGCTGCGTGGTGACGCGGGTGGGGAAGCTGTCAAAGGGAATCACGTCGGCGCCCTTGCCGAACACCGGAATGCCATTGACGACGAATTCAAACGAGCGTCCCCACTGATCGGGCTCGCGGCGCAGCACTACCGAGCGCAGACCAGTCCTGGCGGTGGCTTCATCTGCGAGTTGTTTGCCAACCTTTAACTGAACCTGGAACTTGTAGATGGGCTGGGCGCCATAGCCTGCGGGAAACCAAAGCTGCGGATTGCTGATATCGATCGGCAACGTGACGTGATTCACTCCAGGCTGCAGCGGAACGATGCCGGATGCGTCAGAGTGCTTTCCCGACACGCCGTAATCCACTGAGATCGTCGAGCTTCCGGCTTCCGAAGCCGTGACCTCAACCTCCACAAGCAGATGCGCGACGGCATTACTTACGTCGAGCTGGCGAATGTGGATATTCGAAATGCGAGCCGTGTCCCAGGCCTCAAGCCGTGCCGGACGCCAGATACCGCTGGTGACGAAGCGTGGACCCCAATCCCATCCGTATTCGTAGGCAGCCTTGCGAAGGTAGGTCTTGGGTTCGGTTCGGGTTTTCTCGCGCCACGGGTCGTTCGCCGCAATCTCGGACGCGGCCTTGATCGGTGAAGGGAATACCACGCGCAAGGTATTGGCACCTGGCTTGAGATCAGCCTTCACCTTCACGCGCCACTCGCGAAACATGTTGTCGGCGGTCAGGATGAGCTTGTCGTTGAGATAGACCTTCGAATAGGCATCGAGTCCTTCGAATACCAGATCGATGTTGTTCTGGCCGAGCAACGCGGGTGATGCCTGCATGGTTGTGCGGTACTCCCAGTCAGCGTTCTCGATCCATTGCAGCTTGGCTTCGTTGTCGCGATAGTACGGGTCGGGAATTAATTTGTTGCGCAACAGGTCGAGATGTACGCTGCCCGGAACCACTGCAGGACGCCACTGAGTGGCGTCGTTCGTAGCCGCGATTGGTGATTGCGTGGGAGTCGCGGCAGGGACTTGGCGGAATTCCCATCCCGAGTTGAGCGGCACGATTTGTTTCTGGACGTTGGCGGCTGAAGCAAAAGAGATGAGACACAGGATGATGGCGGACAGTAAAGTAAGAGAACGAAGTTTTCCAGACAAGGGGCTGGCTCCTATTCGGTATGAGCTAAAAGTGGTACAGCGCGAGTCGCCAAATAGTAACTAAGGAAGTGTAACGGCGGCTGTGATTTGTTCCGATTCGCGTCGGAAGGCGAGCTGGAATGCGGACAAACCGAGCGCCAAACAGCCTCCGCACATCGATTACGGCCAAAGTAGCAGGCTCCCGCTATTTCAATGTTTTAGCCTCAAGTGATACTCTGTTTGCACACGGAGCGATCAAAGGCACTCGTACAATTGTGCTTCGAGGCAAACCGGTCCCCGGAGGCGGGCAGAGCCGACGAACTCGAAATGCCGCGTATTCGTGATGATGCAGCGGTCTGGAGCAAGCGGGCCGACCGGTCCTGCCGGCGGTGTCCTCGGAACGACAACACTCTGGAACTGCAACACTTTCGTCATCCTACTGTTTGCGGATGAAGTCATCGGGTTGCGAGCACGTGCGTACTAAGTGTGGAATAACGGTGGCAGCAACATTCTTATAATCATACGGTCCTCATAGAAAGAAGCAGTCGTAATGTCATCCAACGGTTTTCATAATCGTCCCTCACGCTTCGGCAACTTGCGTTCGCTGTTCAGCATGTTCTCGAGCGATCTGGCCATCGATCTGGGAACGGCCAATACCCTGGTGTATGCCCGCGGCAAGGGCATCGTGGTCAACGAGCCCTCCATTGTCGCGATCAACAAGAACACGGGAGAGGTGGAAGCGGTGGGCAAGGAGGCCAAGGAAATGCTTGGCCGGACCCCCGGCAACATCGTCGCCATCAAGCCCATGAAGGATGGCGTCATCGCTGACTTCAAAGTCACCGAGAAGATGTTGAACTACTTCATCCAGAAGGCGCATAACCGCAAGATGCTGGTGCATCCGCGCATCGTGATCGGTGTTCCCTCGGAGATCACACAGGTGGAAAAGCGCGCGGTCATGGACTCTGCCTATCGCGCCAAAGCCAGCGAAGTGCACCTGGTCGAGCAGGCGATGGTGGCGGCCATCGGCGCGGGTCTGCCGATCACGGAACCCAGCGGCAACATGGTGGTGGACATCGGCGGCGGCACTACCGATATTGCAGTCATTTCGCTGAGCGGCATTGTGTACTCGCGCTCCGTTCGCATGGCCGGCAATCAAATGGACGAAGCCATCATGAATTTCATGAAGCGCAAGTACAACTTGCTGATTGGTGAGCGTACCGCCGAGCAGATCAAGCTTGAGATTGGCTCCGCCTATCCGCTGGAGAAGCCGCTGACCATGGAGATTAAGGGCCGCAACCTGATCGAGGGTGTGCCTAAGACGATCACCATTGACGACAGCGAAGTCCGCGAGGCAGTGAGCGAATGTGTTTCGACCATCATGAATGCTATTCGTGTCGCGCTGGAGCGCACACCTCCCGAGTTGTCGGCTGACATCAGCGATCGCGGCATCGTGTTGACCGGTGGCGGCGCGCTGTTGAAGAACCTCGACAAGCGAATCCGCGAAGAAACCGGATTGCCGGTGTCGATCGCCGACGACCCGCTGTGCAGCGTGGTGTTGGGCACGGGAAAAATGTTGAGCGACTTCAAGCTGCTGCGCAAGATTTCAATCGACTAACGAGCGACGGAGTTGGCGTGGCCTCGATGTCCCGCCGACTCCGTTCGCAAACCAAACGAACTTTCGCCCACATTAACCTGGGAAGATGGTCCGGACTGCTGGTGCCGGCATCGGTATGGATACAATTCTCGGCCGCTATAAGAACCTGATCGTGCTGGCGGCCATTCTGTTCGCCCAGATCATCGCGCTTGCGATGCAGGTGCGGCGTCCGACGGCTGAGGGCGAAACCCGGCTGATCCGGGTATGGGCGACAGCCGCCGTGACTCCTTTTGAGGAAGCCATTGTGCACACTCAGAAATGGGCGCACGACAAGTGGAATGGCTACATTTACCTACGCCATGTCGACCAGGAAAATCAGCAACTACGAGCTGAGATTGACCGCATGAAGCTGGAGCAGGCCCGTCTGAACGAAGACGCCACAATGGCGCGCCGTATTCAGACACTGCTGGCATTCAAAGAACAATACGTCGAGAGTACCGTCGCGGCGCAGGTGATCGGAACCAGCGGCAGCGAGCAGTCGCGCGTCTTATACATCGACAAAGGCTCGAGTGATGGCATCAAGGCCGACATGGCGGTGATCACGCCGACCGGGATCGTGGGTAAGATCGTGCAGGTATTTCCAGGCTCGTCGCAGGTGCTGCCTATCAACGATCAACTAAGCGGGGTCGGTGCGGCTCTGAAGGCGTTGCGGCTGCAGGGAATTCTGAAGGGCGCGTCTAACGGCACAACCACGCTGCAGTACATCATGAGCGATGAGCCGGTGAAGACAGGCGAGGAAGTCATTACCAGCGGCGGCGATCGCATCTTTCCGAAGGGGCTTCCGATTGGTACGGTGGCGTCCGTGGAGCCGGGGAAAGACCTGTTCCTGAACATACGCGTGATTCCGTCGGCGCGGCTCGACCGGTTGGAAGAGGTGCTGGTGGTGACCAAGATCCAGGAAAAGCTGCCGGACACGACGGACCTGGGTCCGATTCGCGCCTCGGACATCCTGAGCGAGAGGTTGCCGGGAGTGCCCGTCACACAGACGGTCGATGCCGCGGGGAACGCTGCGGGAAGTGCGACCAGCACTGCCAATCCAGCGCAGCCGAATGTACCGGCTGGATCAGCACCTGCGAAGCCCGGTGCGACGACGAGTCCCAACCCGGCAAATCCCGCTGTCGGCACGGTGAAACCCGGGGCTGCGGCCGTTTCTAACGCGACCAAGCCGGCTTCGGCGCAGCCGACGAAGCCCGCCAGCAAGCCGCAGCCAGCAACTCCGCCCCGCACCGGAGAGAATCCGCGATGAGCTCACGGTCCATGCCATTTCGCGGCAGTTTTACCTCGCGAGAACAAGTTTCGGTTTACGAGTTCAGTTGGCTCGCCACCATCCTGATTCCGCTGGTGGCCATCTTCATACAGGCGTTTTTGCCGACGAAGATTCGCTGGCTGCCGATCATCGATTTGCCGATGATGGTGGTAATTTTCTTCGCCGTGGCGCGGCGCAACCCGATCAGCGGTTGCGTCACGGGCGCGATCATCGGGCTCATGCAGGACGTGCTGGGAGGTCCGGCGCATCCTATCGGGATGTACGGCATCACCGACACCATTATTGGGTACATGGCCTCGTCGCTTGGCGTGAAGATCGACATTGAGAACCCAGGTTCGCGCTTCCTGATCATTTACGGGTTCTTTGTCATCCATCAGGGGCTGTACTACGGAGTGGGACACGGCCTGCTGCGGCAGTCGCTGCAGTGGAGTTGGAGCCACGTCGCGATTTCGGCCCTGGCCAACGCCGTGGTGGGGGTTCTGGTCTTCAATCTGCTGGACCGCTTCAAGCAACGCTGATGTTTGGCGTCGCAGGTCGCGCCAGCCGCATTCGGGCCGGGCAAGAAATCCTCAGAAGGCTGTTCCGCACGCTCGCATAAGCCGGATGTACGTGCCTTTTTTCAAAATCCGCACGATGTCGACTCGGATTAGAATAGGGAAAGGGACTGGCGCCATTCTTCCAGATGCTTGCGTGATGCCGAACGAAAAATGGGCGTGTGTGCGCGCCACGGGGCGGAAGTGCACGTACGGGCGGAACAGAATTAGTTGCGAACGTTCGCAACTGTTTACGGGCTACGAACGAGAGTTGCAGTAATCGATGTTTGGTCGCGAGGAAAAAGTTTCTCCATTCCGGCTGACAGCAGTGCAGTACATACTGCTGGCAATCTTCCTGTTCCTCGCATTCGGCTTGTGGAGGCTGCAGGTCGCGCGCAGCGATTACTACAGCTCGCTGGCCGAACAGAACCGCATCAAGCAAGTCCCCATCCTGGCGCCGCGCGGCAAACTGCTCGACCGCGAAGGGCGCATCATCGTCGACAACTACCCGTCATTTTCCGTGCTCCTGCTGCGCGACCAGAACCGCAATCTCGAGATCGATGCGGAAAAGATCGCGGAGGGGCTGCACATTCCTCCCGACGAGTTGAGGGCGCGCCTGAAGCGCATGGCGGCAGTCCCGGGGTACCAACCGTTATTTCTAAAAGACGACATCACGCCCGACGAGTTGGCCTTCATCGAATCTCACCGCGCCGATTTGCCGGAACTCGACATCATCACCGTGCATCGCCGTTTGTATCCCAAGGGCGGATTCATGGCGCATGTGATCGGCTATGTCGGGCAGGTGAGCGAAGAGATGCTGACCCAGCCGCAATGGGAGCTGTACAACCCGGGCGACGTTGTGGGCATGTCGGGAGTCGAACAGTACTACAACGATATTTTGATGGGCAAGAACGGCTCGCGCCAGGTGTTGGTCAACAGCCGAGGCAAGGAAGTCGGAACGCTCAGCGATGTGCCGGCGGTCCCGGGTAAGCAACTCAAGCTCACCATCGACCTCGATCTGCAGATCGCCGCCGAGCAGGCGCTGGAAGGCAAACCGGGAGCGATTGTGGCCATGGATCCGCGCTCCGGAGAAATCCTTGCCATGGTCAGCCGGCCGGCGTTCGATCCCAACGCATTTGCGGTGCGAGTCTCTCGCGACGAGTGGAACCGCCTGATGACCGATCCCGGCAAGCCGCTGCTCAACAAAGCCATACAGGCGCAGTTGGCGCCGGGTTCGGTTTTCAAGGTCATTATGGCAACGGCCGGCCTGCAGGAAGGAGTGGCGCAGGACCTGGTGGTGAACTGTGGCGGCGGGAAGAGCTTCTACGGACGCTACTTCAAGTGCTGGATCTCGGCCAATCACGGCTCTCACGGCAGCGTGAGCATTTCGAAGGCGATCTACCAGTCGTGCGATTCGTATTTCTACACGCTGGCGGAAAAGCTGGGTATCAGCCGCATCGCGAAGTACGCCACGATGCTGGGTCTGGGACAGAAGACGGGCATCGATCTGCCGCAGGAAGTTTCAGGGGTGATGCCTTCAGAAGAGTGGAAGATCAAGAACTACAAGCAAAAGTGGTATGCGGGCGAGACAATTTCCGTGGGCATCGGCCAGGGTGCGGTAGCGACTACCCCGATGCAACTCGCTCGGGCGGTTGGCGCCATCACCACTGATGGGTCGCTGCGGCGTCCGCACATTGCGTTTCCCGAGCAGTTTCCCCCGGAGTTTAAGCAGGTCGCAAAGTACAACGACGAAACCAAGATTCCCATAGACGAGAAGAATTGGATGACTATCACGGATGCGATGGCGGCTGTGGTATCCGGGATGGGAACCGCAGGCCGGGCGGCGATTCCGGGCATCGACATAGCCGGTAAGACGGGAAGCGCGCAGACGGTTTCCAACGATCTTAAGAAGAAGATGGGAGCCAGCGAGAAGGCGCTTTACAAGGACAATGGCTGGTTCGTCGGGGTGACACCGCGGCGCAATCCCGAGATCGTGGTGGCCTGCCTGTTTGAGGGCGGCGAGCACGGAGCTCTGGCGGCGGCGGTGGCGACCAAGGTGATCAAGGCGTACGTAGAGAAACAGCGCAATCGCCAGACGCAGGTTGCGAAGGCGGCCGCTGCCAATCAGGCGGAGGTCGCGGCGGTCTGGCATGACGGCGACGCCAAGCCCGGAGATAACAAACTGCAGGGCGGGCACTTTACGGTGCCGCTGGATGCAAAAGCCAAGAGCGCAACTGCGGTGCCCGGCATGTCGCAAGACAACCCGCTCCCATCGTCCGCGCTAGAAGCAACTGAGTCCCACACCGAGATGGCCAATCCCGAGCCGGAGACATCGCCACAAGTGCAGCCGACGCAGCCTCCGTTGCGTCAAGAAGGCGCGCCAGTGGTGCAGGCTCCAGCCGAATCGAATCCTAAGAAGCCAGCCACAAAGCCAGTAGTTGCGCCAGCAGCGGCTGTTCTTCGCAGGGTGCAGCCGTGAGCCGTTATGTCTCCTATCGCGATTTCGACTGGGTCCTGCTGGCCCTGGTACTGCTGATTTGCGCGCTGGGCGTGGTAGAGATTTACAGTGCGACGCTCAACACCAAATTCATGGGCGTTCACATCAAGCAGATCTATTGGGTGTTGGGCGGCGTCGGCCTGATGTTCGCCATGAGCATTGTCAGCTACCAAGCGTTAATCGAGCGCGTACCCGTGTTCTACATTGTGTCGATCGCATCTTTGCTGGCAGTGGAACTTTTCGGCCAGAAGTACCTCGGCGCACGCCGCTGGGTGAAGCTGGGAGCATTTCACTTTCAGCCATCGGAGTGGGTGAAGCTGGTGCTGATCCTGGCAATGGCCAAATATTTCGCCGACAACAAAGGCGAGTGCGACGCGCAGGACATTGTCAAAGCCGGGGCGTTGGTGGGTATCCCGATGCTGATGGTGCTGGCCCAGCCCGACCTGGGAACGGCCCTGACTTACCTACCCATCGCCGTGATGGGGCTCTTTCTAGGTGGGATGAAGGCCAAGCACGGGTTGGTCATTGTTCTGATCGCGACGCTGTTGGCTCCGGTGGCGTGGCACGTACTGAAGCCCTATCAACGCGATCGCTTAACCACGTTTATCGAGCCGGAAGCCGATCCCCAGCACAAGGGTTATCAGTTAATACAGTCTCTTGTGGCTGTGGGATCGGGTGGGATCTTCGGCAAGGGAACCGCCCATGGAAGCCAGACCCAGGGCCAGTTTCTTCCGGTGCCCCATACCGACTTCATTTTCGCGGCCTATGCCGAGGAACATGGATTCATAGGCGCTATGGGCTTACTGCTGCTATACTTTATCGTGCTGATGCGTCTGATTCAGAACGCTCAGACGGCCCCTGACCGGGCTGGTGCCTTCGTAGTTATGGGTGTGGTGGCGGTTTTAGCTTTCCATATCCTAGTCAACGTAGGCATGGTGGTTGGATTCATGCCAGTCACGGGTATCCCCTTGCCATTAATGAGTTACGGGGGATCATCGGTACTGTTCATGTTCCTGGCGCTGGGGATCGTGATGAACGTCCGAATGCGTCGGTTTGTGAACTAGGAGTATTGAAGTCGAGTTTTTGCTGGCTGGAGAATTCGCGCCAGTTGGGACGCAGGTCAGCAAACACCGGGTTCACTCGCCGGGGAGGCAGTCCATAACAGGACCAAGGCCTTCAAAGAGTGACAAAAATTTTACGATCGCCCTCACGTACGAGGGCAAGTATCGGCCGCGAGTGAAAAGGGGCCGGGCAGGATTGCAAGGTAAGTCGAACGAGGCGGGTAACGACCCCTTCCGCGGTCGGAAGGTGTGGTCACAAACCTCCCAAAGCTTGCCAATTTACGGTGCAGACGATTCCAAATATTGCTATAGCCAACATCAGGTTGGATGCACGGGTGGGCGAAGGCTCGCGTGTGTCCACGACCTGATCACACCGTTGATTACCTTCTTGTCCGCTTCCTGAGCCCGCGCCCCGTTACACCGGAGCGTCCATGAACAAAGAACTTTACGTCTCATCCACACCCCACGAAACCAAAGTGGCCCTGGTGGAGGATGATCAACTTGCCGAAGTATTTTTCGAGCGCGACAACGAATACACCCTCGCAGGATCCATCTACAAAGGCCGCGTTACCCGCGTTCTTCCCGGAATGCAGTCCGCATTCGTCGAAATCGGGTTGGAACGAGATGCCTTTCTTTACGTCTCTGACTTTCTCGAACTGAGCGATGAAGAGGATTCCGAGGAGTTTGGCGACATTCCGACGCCGCACACCACGGTCAACTTGAGCCCGCAGTCGCCAAACGCGGGAGTGCAGGCCGCGATTGCCGATCTTCCAGTCGACGAAGAGGCCGAATTCCTGGCTGCCGTAGAAGGCGTTGCACCCGTCGAGACGGATGACGAGGCCGAGGTCGAAGAATCCTCAGCTTCTCCCGGCGGGGATCAGAATTCTGGGGATGGTGCTCGCCGCTGGCGTGGCCGCCGTCGTCGGGGAGGTCGCCGCGGAGGTCGCGACGAGCGTCCTGAGCGTTTGGAACCCAAGGTCGAGGCCGCAACGGCAGAAGAGCCGCCAGTTGAAGCCGTTGAGCCCATAATCGAGGCGCCGGTCGAACATCGTCCGCAGCCGCGCTCGGATTCACGCTACGAGCCGCGCCAGGACACTCGTTCCAACTCGCGTAGAGACAGCCGTTCGCGCTCGGATTTTGGCCCGCGTCCGGGATACACCCCGATGGTGCTGCCAGGGGAGTCGATCTCCAAGTATCGCAATCTGCCTACCCAGCCTGCAGCCGAAGCCGTAGTGGCGACCGAAGAGCCTGAGACGACGAGCGAACTGGTGGAAACCGTCGCTGCCGTTCCGGTTGAAGATTTCGTCGCACCCGCCGAATCACAGCCAGTGGAAGAGGCGGTTTTTGCAGCGACCGAGAAAGTGGTCGAACCGCCTGTCGAGCAAGACCAATTTACCGTTGCTGCGCCGGAAGCCGTGGTTGCTCTGGAGCAGCCGGCGGAAACCGAGCCAGCAGCCGCTCCCGAGCCTGAAATCCAGGCGACTCGCGAACCGACCTACGCGGCCCACAAACAGGTCGCAGCGGCGCCAGTCATCGAAGCGCCAGAGCATCCCGCACACGTCGAAGCGGCGGAATACGGAACGATCGAAGTTGTGTCCGACGCGACCGAGGAAGAACCCTCGAATTCCGAGACCGGGACTGAGTCGCAATTCACATCCGGGTTCCAGCAACATAGTGCTCCATCCGAGGCTCCCGAGGGACGCACGCTGGAGCACGAAACACTCGAAGACGACGAGATGGAATTCCATCCCATGCCCGAGAACATCGAGGCGCTGAGCGAGGTCGCCGGCGATCTCGAACTCGAAATGGAGGAGGAGACACTCGACAGCAACGACGGCTATTCGGACCGTTGGATTCCCAAGATCGCAGACGTGGACGAAGACGAAGTCGTCGCTGCCGAAGAGCGCGGGGAGACCAGGTTCGCCGCGGCCGAAGAAGAGGAAGAGGACGAAGAAGATGCGGGCGAGGAAGAAACCAATGGCCGGGCAGAGTTGAGGGCAGCGCCCCCGACCGCTGGCTATCAGCAACGCCAGAGTGAGCGTCAGGGATTCAACCGCCGCAACGATCGCGGACGCCGGGGCGGAGGAAGCGGTGGACGCCGCAACAATGTCCGTACCGGCGCACACTCCCACCGACCGCAGCCGCTGATTTCCGACCTGCTGAAAGAAGGCCAGGAAATCCTGGTGCAGATCGCCAAGGAACCGATTGGCAAGAAGGGCGCGCGCATCACCAGTCACATTGCGCTTCCGGGGCGGTTCCTGGTGTACATGCCGACGGTGAACCACACAGGCGTGTCGCGCAAGATCAATTCCGAGGAAGAGCGCCAGCGCCTGAAGCGCATCGTCACCAGCGAACGCGAAAACGGCTTGGGCGGTTTCATCGTTCGGACGGCAGCCGCCAACATCAAAGAAGACGAACTTCGGGCTGATATTCGTTTCCTGAAGCACTTGTGGGCGGAGATCAAGAGCCGGGCCGACAGCGGCAAGTCTCCCGCGCTGATCTATCACGATCTCAACCTGGTGGAGCGTGTCTTGCGCGACCAGGTGAACGCCGATTTCTCGCAGATCTGGGTGGATACGGAAGAGGAATACGAGCGGGTGGTGCGTTTCGCGCAGCGCTTCCAGCCGTCGCTGGTTCGGCGCATCAAGCTATACACAAAAACTACTCCTCTCTATGAGCACTTTGGCATTCAAGACGAGATCAACAACGCCTTGAAGTCCAAAGTGTGGCTGAAGAGCGGCGGATACATCGTGATTAACCAGACCGAAGCGCTGGTGGCAATCGATATCAATACGGGTAAGTACGTGGGCAAGACGCAGCGGCTGGAAGACACCATCGTGAAGACGAATGTCGATGCCATCAAGGAAATTGTGCGGCAAATCCGGCTGCGCGACTTGGGCGGCATCATCGTGATCGACTTCATCGACATGGATGAACGCAAGAACCGGCAAAAGGTGATGCAGGCGCTGGAAGAGGCCCTGCGCTCCGATCGTGCGCCGTCGAAGGTGCTCCAGTTCAATGATTTTGGATTGGTGGCGATCACCCGCAAGCGGGTCAAGCAGTCGCTGGAGCGAACCCTGGGTGAATCCTGCCCGTACTGCGTTGGTGCAGGATTTGTGAAATCGGTACCGACGGTGTGCAACGAGATTTACATCGAGATGCGTAAGATGATCCACGAGCACGACCGCACCGACATCACTTTGCGCGTTAATCCCGAGGTCGCGAAAGTCCTGAAGGCCAACAATGGCAAGCTCATCACGGAGATGGAAGAGCTGACGGGAAAGACAATCCTAGTCAAGAGCGATGCGCTGTTGCACCAGGAAAATTTCGACATGCAGTAGTGCTCGATTTCACGCCAAGAATCGCCGGGCCATCGCGCCCGGCATTTTTATCGATAATCCGACGCTCTAAGAGAGGGGCGGCGACTTGGGCAGGTCGAGTTTGCCCAGCATCTGCTCGAAGGGGAGAAATACCGCGAACGCCGTTCCATTTCTACCCGGCCGCACGCTGCTGAGGAAGTGGATGGTTCCCTCGTGCTTCTCGATGATTCCGCGTGTGACCCACAAACCCAGCCCTGTGCCGCCTTCGCCCTTGGTGGTGTAGAACGGCGCGAACAAGTTTTTTCGAACGCCAGGCGGGATGCCGGTTCCGTTGTCGAGCACGGTCACCCGGACTCCCTTGCGCTCCGGGTCGGACGCCATGCTCGATTCATAAACATGCAGAAGAAGCCTGCCGCCTTCAGGCATGCTGTGGATCGCATTGACGATGAGGTTGGAGAATACCTGCCGCAATTCACCCGGAAAGCCCCGCACGGGACGGAGCGTGTCGAAGCGGGAAGAGACCGTTATGCCGGTCATGCCGATCTGCGGTGCCAACAACGCGAGCACGCTCTCCAGGACCTTGGTGAGGCCAACCTGGACTGGGGACTGGGCCTCACGATGAAAGGTCAGCAGCTGTCCGGTGATCTGGGTGATTCGCGCCAACTCCTCGCTGGCCAAGTCGAGATAGTTTTTGGTTTCGGGATTTGGATAGGATTCGTGCCGCAGGAGAAAAATCAAGTTTGAGACGGTATCCAGCGGGTTGCGGATCTCGTGAGCGATGGTGGCAGCCAGCCGTCCTACCTGGGTAAGGCGGTCGCTGGCGCGCAGCGTCTGTTCGGTCTGGCGGCGCTGGGTCACATCGCGGAAAACCACCACAACTCCCATCAGTTGGCCGCGATCGTTGAGGATGGGGGCGCCATTCATGTCGATCGGATACTCCTGTCCGGAGCGGCTAATGAGGAGGACATGGTTCGAAAGTCCAACCACTTTTTCCGCGCGGCGCACAATTTCGACCGGGTCGGTTAGTTCAACGTGCGCGCGCTCGTCGACGAGCCTCGCCACCTCAGCAAGAGGGCGGCCTCGCGCCTCCAAGTAATCGTCCCAGCCAGTAAGTTGCTGCGCCACCGGATTGATATACCTCACCCGGCCGGCCGCATCCGTCGCAATGACCGCATCTCCCAGGCTGTTGAGTGTGATCTGGAATCGCCCGCGGCTCTCCGCCAACTGCCGGCTCTTTTCCTCTTCGGTGCGCAGATGCTTTTCGTAGGTGTCGGAGAGTTGTCGCAATTCACGGCGCGTGATCGTGAACAGCAGACCCGCAACCACGATGGACAATCCGACGGCGGTAAAGAGAACGACGCGGCTCAAGTAGGTGGCCCGGCGGGTGCGCATTTGGAGCAAGCGCTCTTCCTCGGCTACGATCTCCCGCTGCCGGTTCCGGATCTGCTCCATGAGGGCGTCGCCCTGCAATAGCTCGTCCTCGGTCGGCCGCTTGTTGGCGTGCTTGGCGATTTCGCCTTCCGCCCAACGAATCCAGTTTTCGTCCAGAGTGCGAATGTCTCGAACGCGGGCCTGCTGGAGGGAGCTGTCACTGGTCAATTTGGCGAGCGCATCGATGCTGGCAGGCAGTTGCGACTCGGCATTGTGAAAAGGCTCCAGGAATTTCCTATCGCCTGTCAGTTCAAAGCCTCGAGCGCTGGACTCCATGTCCACCATGTAGCGCATAGCCTGGCGGGCATTGCTGATGACTTGGTCGGTGTGGTCAACCAGGCGCAACGAGCCGGTCAAGGTGAGGATTTCAACCACCAGGACGATCGCGAGCAACACCAGCAGGGCCACGGGTATGGCTATTGCGCGGCGCAGCAGCTTCTGGAATTTGCGTTCATCCATGGTGGAGGTGCTCTCCCGCTTACGCGGGTGGATACCCCCGATGATACCGCAGCTTCGCTTCCTGATCGGGGAACGTGATTCTAGTCAGCGGCCACGGTGCTGCGGTCGATGCGGGCGGTTGGCCCGTCCACCTTCCGCCGCGCAGGCGTTGGCTGAATCGCCCGGACCGTCACGCGATACAGCAAAAGCACGCCGAGCACGCAGCCATAAATAATTGGCACTCGAACATCTTTCTTGACCAGCCAGATGTAGTGCACAACCCCGAGAATTGCCGTGACATAGATAAGCCGGTGCAGAACCTGCCAACGCTTGCCCAACCAGCGGATGGCACGCTGGGTGGAAGTGAGAGCCAGCGGAATCAGCAGGACAAACGCCGTAAAGCCGACGGTAATAAAAGGTCGCTTTACAACGTCTTTCGCCACACTGTGCAGGTCGAAAAACTGATCGAGCCAGATATAAGTGAGAAAGTGCAGGCAGCCATAGAAAAAGGCGAACAGCCCCAACATCCGCCGGAATTGGATGAGCCAATACTGTTTGGTCAGTTTGCGAAGCGGCGTGACCGACAGCGTAATCATCAGGAACGTAAGCGTCCATGTCCCCGTGAACCAGGTGATCACCTGAATGGGATTAGCGCCCAGCGCGGAGTTGTAAGCCTTCCACGCCAGGCGGCCAACAGGCACGAGACCGGCAAGGAAGACAATCGGTTTCAGGTATTTCGCTTTCACAACGTCGTCTCTCAGAAGTTCTTCTTCAGGTCCATTCCGTTGTACATGGAGGCGACCTGATCGCCGTAGCCGTTGAACATCAATGTGGGCCGCTTGGTGAACTCGCCGATGCGCCGCTCCTTGGCCTGGCTCCAGCGGGGATGATCGACATTGGGGTTGACGTTGGAGTAGAATCCGTACTCGCTGGGCCCTGCCTTCATCCACGTCGACACCGGCTGCTTCTCCACGAGCTTGATGCTCACAATCGCCTTGATGCCCTTGAAGCCATACTTCCAGGGTACAACCAGCCGAACCGGTGCTCCGTCCTGATTGGGAAGGATCTCGCCGTAAAGCCCGACGGCGAAAATAGTGAGCGGGTGCATGGCCTCATCGATGCGCAACCCCTCGACGTAAGGCCAATCGAGTACGCCGCGCTGCTGGCCAGGAAATCGCTTGGGGTCGTAGAGCGTGGTGAATTCGACGAACTTGGCCTTGGAGTTTGGTTCCACCTGGCTCAACAGCGCACTGAGCGGAAAGCCGATCCAGGGAATCACCATGGACCATCCCTCAACGCAGCGCATGCGATAAATGCGTTCCTCGAGATGCAACTTGAGCAGGGTGTCGATATCGAAGGTCTTTGGCTTGTTAACCAACCCCTCGACCTTGATGGTCCAAGGACGCGGATTGAAGTTCTTGGCCAACTCCGCCGGCTCATACTTGTCCGTGCTGAACTCGTAGTAGTTGTTGTAGTTGGTCACGTCTTTGAACGGCGTCTGCGTCTCGGAAGTGCTATAGGAACTCTTGCCGTAGACCAGCTTGGTGCCAGCCATGGCTTCGTCCACGGGAGACATGATGTCGCCCAGTTTGTGAGCAGCCAGCGCAGCCCCTGCCAGCGCACTCGCCCCAGCAATGAAACTGCGCCGATTTAGATAAAGGCCTTTTGGGGTGATCTCCGATGACTGTATGCCGGACGATTTCTTGA
Organism: Terriglobales bacterium; assembly: GCA_036512955.1. GTDB lineage: Bacteria > Acidobacteriota > Terriglobia > Terriglobales > Acidobacteriaceae > DASRAA01. The sequence goes on along the minus strand of DATBZX010000184.1, from coordinate 14,334 downwards.
AAAACATTTACGGCTCCTGGCCGATCCCAGTCTGTGCGTGGTATCTGACTCTGTATTCGTATTGATTCGCCAGTTTGGATTTAGATACATCCGGCTGGCTCGCGGCTTTCCGGAAGATATCATTCCGTGGCAATCGTGATCGCGTGGTTCCTGGACGAACAAGGGCGACCAGACTCCTTGACGACGCTGGCCGCACCAGCCATGGCACAAAAGAGCCATGGACGTATTGATTCCTTCTGGAGAATTTAGGAACAATGTACTGCGGACACCCGTATAGTTCACCAAGCCAGTAGTGTATCTGGCGGGAGATTTTAGTTATGTCCATCCGTGTGTCTGCAATCCTGATGTCCCTTCTGCTCCTGATTTTGATTGTCCCCGGTACTTCGTTCGCGAAAGCCGACGGGGACCGCGTGCAGTTCTTTCAGAACATCACGGTAGGTCCTGACGAACATGTTGGAGACACAGTATGCATCTTCTGCTCGATCCGCATGGCGGGATCGTGCGGCGACGCGGTCGCCATCTTCGGCAATATCGTGGTGGATGGCACAGTGAGCGGAGACGCAGTATCGGTAGGCGGAGGTATCAAACTAGGGGAAGATGCCAACGTCAGCGGTGATACGGTGGCGATCGGACAAGGCATCAACCGCCACCCCAATGCGGTCGTCAAGGGTGAGGTAGTCAGCCAAGCCGGCCCGGCGGTCCTTTTCGGCCTGATCATCATTCCGTTGTTGCCCGTTATTCTCGTGGTCGCATTCGTGATCTGGTTGTTTCGTAGAAGCCGGTACGTTCCTCCCGCTCAAGTTGCCTACCGCCGCTGACCGAAATATCGCACCGGTATAGGAGGCCAGTTTTTGGTCAAGCCAATTGACAGTCTGCGAGTCTTGTAAGGTTCTCCCAAGAAGTGAATTGTTTCTAGTAAATAAGACATCGATCACACTAAAGTGCCATTTGCATCACTTTAGTACCCTTCCCTAAAAGTGCTAATGTATAGCAACCTATAAGTCTCTGGCCGAGCCAATCTAGTTCCTTGCTGATGCGAGCCGGTCTGAGTCTGGAACCAGGGGGGATGCGTTAGATGTCGCAAACCGGCCCGAATCGTTCTGAAGGACTCACCCCACCACTCCGAGATGCCCTTTTCACCCGCAGGTGGCTGATAGCCACGATGGCAATCGTTGCGTGGGCCTCAATCTGGGCATACTACGCCACACAGCGCATTGAAAGTAACGTGGGTACCGGGTCCTTGCACAGCTTGCTGCGGGCCCATTTGCAGGTAGTCGCAGTCATTTTTTTGAGTGCTGTCGCATTTGCGATTATGAGTTGGCGCGGCAATAGTCTCCACCGCAAACAACTGGAACGAGCCTATGCGGAACTGCTGGATGAAGCTGCCAGCGCTCGTGAAACCAGTGAGCGCTTGGAATTGATGTTCCACGGAAGCCCCCTTCCGGCATATGTCTACGACTGCGCCAGTCTGTACTTACTGGACGTGAACGAAGCAGCCATCGAGAAATTCGGATACACACTGGATGAATTTCTGGCGTTGAGTGTCCCAAACATCAGGCCCGACACAGACGCAGAGAAACTGGCGCAAGAGTTGCTAGACCGTCACACTGGATTCAATCACGCTGGCGTTTGGCGTCAACGCCGAAAAGACGGTTCCGTTTTTTGGGCCGAAGCGACGGTCGTGAGGTCGGTGCACGACGGGCGAAACCAGGAACTGGTGGTGACGAACGATGTGACGCAAAGGATTGAAGCAGAGGAAGCCTTGCGCGAGTCGCGGGAACACCTGCGTTCTCTGGTGGACCAGGCGCCGTTCGGCATCTGCCGAAAGAGTTTTCTCGCAGATCGATTCGAGTCGGTAAATCCTGCACTCTGCCAGATGCTGGGCTACTCCCCTGAAGAGTTGCTCACCCTGCCGCTTGCGACCCAGGTGTACGCCAACCGAGGTGACCGGGCGCAATTTAATGAACTCCTGAATCGAAGCGGGAGACTGCAAGGCCACGAACTGACATTTCTAAAAAAGGAGGGAAGCCCGATCCGGCTGCGCGTATCGGCAATTCTCACCAAACACGACGACGAGGAATTGGACCGGGTGGGAGCTTACTTTGAAGACCTGACAAAGGAAGGCGCGCTGGAGCAGCAGGTTCGGGCGGTACAAAAACTGGAAGCCGTTGGCCGCCTGGCGGGTGGCGTCGCTCACGACTTCAATAACATCCTGGTCGTGATCAAACTGTCGACCGAGATGATGTTGAGCCAGATCGGTCCGGAGAATCCCCTGAGCAAACCGCTGTTGCAGGTTTCCAACGCGGCCAACCGGGCGGCAACACTCACCAAGCAGATGCTGGCTTTCAGCCGGCGTCAGGTGATGCAGCCACGAGTAATCAGTATTAACTCGATCGTAAACGACACGTCACACATGTTGCGTCGCATCATCGGCGAAGACGTCAGTCTCGAAATCAAGCTGGCCGAAAACCTGGCCAATACAAAACTCGATCCCGATCAACTGGGCCAAATCATCATGAACCTGGCCGTGAACTCGCGGGACGCAATGCCCGGCGGAGGCAGACTCGCGATTGAGACCGCGAACGTAGAGCTGGATGAAGCGTACGCCAAGACGCATCCTCCGGTGCAACCGGGACGCTTCGTATTGCTGACCGTTTCCGATTCCGGAACAGGCATTGCCAAAGCCGACCTTCCGCATGTATTCGAGCCCTTTTTCACCACCAAGGATTCAGGCAAAGGTACGGGGCTGGGACTGTCGATTGTGTATGGCATTGTGAAACAGAGCGGAGGATACATCTGGGTTTATAGCGAGCCCGGGCAGGGTACGACATTTGAACTGTATTTCCCTACCACCGGCGCTCCGCTGGAAGGCGTCCCGTCGAGAGCCGAGGTTTCAGGTCACGCCACCGGGCAGACCATCCTTATGGTCGAAGATGAACCGGCGATTCGCGGCCATGTGGTCGACTGTCTGCAGCAGATGGGTTTCACCGTTCTGGAAGCCGACAGTGGCGAAGCCGCGCTAGAACTGTGCGGGAAGCAGAACGCAACGATCGATTTGGTCATGACCGACCTGATCATGAGCGGCATGGGCGGAAAGGCGATGGCCGGGAAATTGGCGGAGCGGTTCCCCAACATCCAGATTCTCTACACCTCGGGATACACGGAGGACAAGGATATCCGACGCGAAATAACGCAGGAAGGAAACTCGTTTCTGGAGAAACCATTTAGCGTTTCCGATCTCTCGCATGCGGTCCACGGGCTGCTGGCGCTTCAGTCCGAGCGGATGAGAAAGCACAACTCGGACATCGCGGCAAAAGTGGAAGCGTGATCTCGCCGAGTGAGGCGAATCCGTTGGGTCCAGACCGCAGCCGAAGCAGGGACTGAGCCTGCGATTATCTGGCACGGAACAAACTCGACCAAGACTCGTCTAGATTAATCCAACGATCGCGATCCAGTGAATTGGCCGGCGAATCGGGCAGGTACAAGACTCCGTGGCCCTGGGAGCAAACCATTTCGGTGCCCGCCCAATTCAGCAGGACGGAACCCGTGCGCCCAATCTCGACGGGCAACTCCAGCCGCCGCAAACACGTCCGGCACCGGTTCTGCTGATCGCGGACGGACCATGACAGCGCCGCGATCGCCAGCGGCAGAAACGCCCATACCGAGAATTCGTCGACCAGCGGATATTCCGATCCGACGAGCCACCCGGAGATCCAGTGCGCAAGGCACCATGAGACTAGGCCGGAAGTCGCCAGCAGCAAGGCGGACTTTGCGACGAAGAAACCAAGCCAAACCGTTCGACTCCGGATCCCTTCCGGCAATCGGCCAAAGCTGTTGGCAGGGCGACGCAGTGTGACAACAAACGCAGCGCTGCCGGCGGCCAGCAGCGCAAACCAAATGGTGTTCATTCGATCGTGGTGCACTTGTGCCGTAATCGTGGTCACTTGAACTTGCGAGGCGGGATGGATATATCCGGCGCTTTCGGTAAGGTCGGACAAATTTCGCTGGACGCGTAGTGCTGAAGCGTCTCCGACTAAACGAGCCACGGTCCCGACCCGGCGCTGGAAGTTCGTAAATAGCATGGCCGGATCGATCAGGCTCCAGACCGCGATGCGGGACGAACCGAGGCGAAAGCCAGCAGGCAGGACTCCGATTACGGTTCGAGGTGTGCCATTCAGCGAGACCGAGCTGCCAATTATGTTTTTGTCGCCCCCGAACTCGTGCTGCCATGTCGCATAGCTAATCAGAACGCAGTCTGGGCAGTTGCGTAGATCATCCGCCGAAAATGTCCGGCCAAGAGACGCCTTAACCTCGAGCGTCGCGAAGAATTCGGGACCAACCCGGGCCGTTGACACAGATAAGTCGCGGCGCTGTAACAAAAGGCTGCCGGGTGCCCAGGAAAACGGAACGACTCCTTCCAGCAGCTTCGACTTGCTCCAGACTGAAGCCAGGTCGAGCAGCGTGCCGGAGCTAGTGCGGCTGAACCTTCCGGTGATTCCAATGCTGTCCAAGGTGATGAGGACAATCTGAGATGGATGGGGAACGGGTGAAGAAAATGCCATCCGAGCAGCAGGGACGAATCCGCTGCTGAGAACCAGGATTAATAGGGCGGTAGTCATTGCGGCTAGTAAAGTCGCGGGAGAACCGAAGAGAGTTCGCGAACGGGAATGAAAACGTTCGCGGTCGAATCGTTTCCAGAAAGCATTGGGAAACATCGCCCAGCAGTGACGAGCGATCAGCAGGCGATTTTGAGCGTTGAGACTTCCGGACTCGTGGAGGAAATGGCACCAATGCAAAAACTTACGGTTATGTTCAGAACGCCAATCGGCGCGATCATGGCGAGGCACCAGCCAGCTGGCAATCCAGACTAACGACTGGCATCGCCAAAGAGTCGTTCGCAAGCGATCTGGGAACCGCATCGCACCGCTCCTCGACCAACACCCATGGTGAGCGTAGTCGGTAATTCTAGCCCAGGAGTTTCTTTATCCTTAGACACCTCAACCCCGGACAAAGGTTCTCCGAATTAAGGGGTAGCGCGGATGCCACCAAAGTCGGGTGACTAGTGGTTTTCGATTATTGTTCACTGGTATCGAGAGCGGTGTAATCCGAATAACTGCGATCTGGGGAGGCGCCGCCAAGCGTGCAACTGACGCATGGGGGCTCCAGTGTGACTCGGAGCAACTGACTGTGGGGACGATGCTTCGGGAGAGGGAATCCTGGACAAAAAAAGTCAAGAGTAGCGGGCAGATCGCCCACGCCCGCACCGGATCAACAGCCGGACTTACGGCGGGCGGTCTTGGCTGGCGCAGGCAAGATCAGCCGATGGTTTTACTGGCGCGAAAACTAGCGGCTTGGAACCAGAAACGGCGGCAAGGGGAAGTCGAGTCGGAAGCGGTGGAAGCCCCTATAATCAGAGGTATTCTCGCCATCGAATCCGAGGAGACACTCTAAATGTTCGTACGTCTGCGCCGGTGGTTGCCGCGCCTGGTTACAAGCTGCCTGTTGGTAAGTGCCGGTTGGGCGGATGCGCCACAGGTCCGCGCCGAGGCGGCCAAACTGAATAACCTGGGCGTGGCGATGATGAACCAGCAAATGATGGACAAAGCGGTGTTGAAGTTCGATGCCGCTTACAAGCTGGATCCGTCGCTGGCGACCGCTTCGTTGAACAAGGGAATTGCACTGCTCAACCAGCAGAAACTTCCGGAGGCGGAAGCGGCGTTGCAGTTGGCGGCAGCCGCCGAACCAAATAACCCTCGGGTCTGGTACAACCTCGGGCTGGTGCATCGCGGCGACGGACAAACAACGGTTGCAATTTCGGATTTTCTGCGGGTCCTGAAGATCGATCCCACCGACCCCGACGCTTATTACTTCCTTGGAACGTTTTACAGCCAGCAACTGGACTATCCGAAGGCCATTGAAGCGTTTCAGCAGGCGCTGAAAATCAATCCGCTGCATGCCTCGGCGGAGTTTGGGCTGGCGCGTGCCCTGCAGCGATCTGGCAACACCGACGAGGCGCGCGTGCACCTGAAGAAGTTCGAGCACCTGACGCGCGACAAGATTTCCGCTCCGATCACTCTGACCTACGGTGAGCAGGGCCGTTACTCGGTTGCACAGGACGTGATCGTGACCGAGCCTGCGGTGGGGGCAATGATTTCAGTGAAGTTTGTCCCACAGGCACTCGGCGCAGTCGGAACTGGGAAGGGGACCGCGACTGGCGGCGGCGTCTGCATGATTGATGTGGACGGCGATGGCCGCTTGGATGTGGTTTCGCTCGCTGATGCCGATCCGGTGGTGCATGTATTTCGCAGTCTGGGCGAAGGTAAGTTCAAGGAAGAGCCGTCCAGCCAGTATGGGTTGGCGCTAAAGGGTAAAGGCGTCTCCTGTGCGGTGGGCGACTACGACAACGACGGCAAGAACGATCTGGCAGTCGCGCTCTCGGACCGCATTGTCTTATTTCACAACGAAGGCGGCGGCAAGTTCACAGATGTTACCGCGAAGGTTGGCATCATGCCGCTGAACGAACCTGCGGGAATGACGTTCGTGGATTACGACCACGACGGCGATCTCGATTTGTTTGTTACCGGCAAGCGCATCAGCGAGGTCAAGGACTCTACCGACAACGTTCTTTGGCGTAACAACGGCAACAGCACTTTTACGAACTGGACGAAGGAAGCGGGGGTCGAGGGCGCTGGCGCAACCACGGCGGTGGTGCTGTCGGACATCAACAACGATCGCGCGGTGGATCTGGTGGTAACGGGCGCAGGCAGCGCGCCGACGGTTTACCTGAATCAGCGCGAGGGCCTTTTCAAGGCCGTGCCGTTATATGACGCGGCTGGCCTGTCACCAACAGTCGGGACATACATCTTCGACTTCAACAAAGATGGCTGGATGGATGTTGCCCTCACGCATGCCGGAGCGCCGGGAATCAGCCTGTGGCGCAATGTTGACGGGAAGCATTTCGAGCGCGTGCCGTTGCCGATCACGGATGCGACCCGAGGTTGGGGCATCACTGCCGTCGATTTCGATAACGATGGATGGATCGATCTGGCGGCGGTTGTTGAGACGGCGACGGGGACCGAGGTACGCGTGCTGCGGAACAAGGGCACACAGGGATTTGCGGATGTCGGTGCGTCTCTCGGCCTGAACGAGTTGAAGCTGCATGACCCGCGCGCGGTGGTTGCCGCGGACCTCGATAACGATCTGGCGACCGACCTGCTCATCACGCAGTTAAGTGGCGATCCGGTACTGCTGCACAACCACGGCGGCAACAAGAACCATGCACTGCGCATCGACCTGAAGGGTCTGGCTGACAACAAAACTGGGTTGGGAACCAAGATCGAGATCTTCGCCAACGGCTCGTGGCAGAAGTTCGAAGTCGCGGGTGGCTCCGGCTATCTCAGCCAGGGACCGCCGGAAATCCTAGCGGGGCTGGGCAAAAACACGAATGCCGACATTGTGCGCATGTTGTGGCCCACCGGCGTACTGCAGGACGAAATCGATGTCGCTGTGAACAAGCCGGTATCGTTCCTGGAACTCGACCGGCGCGGCAGTTCGTGTCCTACGCTGTTCGCGTGGAATGGCGAGAAGTACGAGTTCATCACCGACGTGATCGGAGCCGGAGTGGTTGGTCACTGGATTTCGCCGACTGCGAAGAACACGCCTGATCCCGACGAGTGGGTGAAGATCGACGGCTCGAAATTGCGCGCCAAAGACGGCTACCTCAGCGTGCGTTTCGGCGAGCCGATGGAGGAAGTGAACTATATCGATCAACTGCGCATGGTGGCTGTCGATCATCCGGCGGATGTTGATGTGTACCCCGATGAGCGCTTCCTTGACAACCCTCCGTTCGCCAGTGGCAAGGCGGTTGCGACTTCTGCGCCGCACGTTCCGTTGGGCGCGTGGGACGACCATGGGCGAGACGTGCTGCAGTTGCTGAGCGCGCGCGATCATCAGTACGTTCGCGATTTCACCAACCTGCCGTATGCAGGGTTTGCCAACACGCATACGCTGACGCTCGACCTGGGTGCCTGGACTCCGCGAAACCCACTGCGGCTGTTCCTCAGTGGCTTCATCGAGTACTTCAGCGCGACCTCGATGTACGCCGCATGGCAGGCGGGATTGCAGCCGATGCCGCCAACCATCGAGGCGCAGATGCCCGATGGCACATGGAAGCGCGTAGTGGACGACATGGGATTTCCGGCGGGACTGCCGCGCACCATCACCGTCGATCTGACGGGCAAGCTGCCCGTCGGGGCGGGAAAGATTCGCATTACCACCAACTTGCAGATCTATTGGGACCAGGTGCTGGTGGACAACGGTCCAGCGCGGGAGAACGCAGTGCGAACCACGGAATTGCCGCTAGCTGCTGCCACGCTGGGATTCCGCGGCTACCCCCGGCAAGCAGACGGCGAAACCCCCGGCGACCTGACCTATTACTACGAGCAGGCCAGCGCCACCGGCCCGTTCTCGCGTTTCCGTGGAAGCTATACGCAGTACGGTGATGTGACGTCGCTACTCGCGTCCATTGATAACCACTTCGCGGTGTTTGGAACGGGTGAGGACATCGACGCCGAATTTGATACGGCTTCGCTGCCTTCGCTGCCGAAGGGATGGAAGCGCGACTACTTCTTCTATGCGAATGGCTTCGCGAAGGATATGGATTTCTATGAAGCGATTCCGTTCACCGTCGCCGACATGCCGTTTCACGGAATGAGCACCTATCCATATCCCGCGAGCCAGCACTATCCCGACGATGCGGCGGCCAACGGTTACCGGCTGGACTGGAATGACCGCTACGAGTCGGGAGAGAGTCGAGCCAAGGGATATCGATTTGAGTTTGCACCTCGGTCCATTGATCCGGAGCCACTGACGCCGAGCAAGGCGTCGCAGGGTTCCTTGGGAGAGAAGCCAGTGGGAGCTACTAGCGGTAAACGATGAGAAGAATTGCTTTACTTTCGATTTCGGCGCTGACGTTTTCGGCCATCTACTTGTATGCATGGCCTTCTGCCAATTTGTTTTACGCAGCCGTCGTGCTGTTGCATGTTGGCTTGGGAGTGCTGTTCTGCATTGGCGGCTTGCGGCTGTTGCCAATTGCCATGCGCCAACCGCCCATCGTGAAACTGGGCACGCTGATACTGGCAATCGGCGCTGTGCTGGGACTGGTGTTGATCTACACCGGTGCATCCCGTCCATATACCAAGCTGCTGTTATCACACGGCGTGGTATCGGCGTTGGCGGTAGCGCTGCTGGCAGGATGGTGGTTGAGCCAGCGTAATGAAGCGAAACGCAGCCCGTGGTTTCCTGCGTTGGGCATGGTCGCTGTCGCTATTGTCATCGCGATCGGAGCGAAGTACTCGCGCGATTCCTGGAGCAAGCGCTTCGTCATCCAGAACCCGCAGATCGCGCCAGCGTCGATGGACAACGAAGGCGACGGCGCGGACGGACCGTTCTTTCCCAGTTCGTCGCAGGTGGCGGGAAAACGCAAGATCCCGTCGAAATTCTTCATGGAGTCCGACGCCTGCCAGCGCTGTCATCAGGACATCTACAAAGAGTGGCAAAGCTCCGCCCATCACTTCTCGTCGTTTAACAATCAGTGGTACCGCAAGAGCATCGAGTACATGCAGGACGTGAACGGCGTGAAGCCGTCGAAGTGGTGCGCGGGCTGCCACGATCCGGCGCTGCTCTACAGCGGCATGATGGACACCCCCATCAGGCAAATTGTGAATACCCCCCAAGCCCAGGCTGGCATGGGATGCATGATGTGCCACTCCATCGTGAACGTGAAGAGCACCATGGGGCAGGGCGACTTCATGCTGGAATATCCCGAGCTGCACGAACTTGCGGCCACGAAGAACCCAGTGCTGCGTTGGGTGCACGACTTCAGCATCAAGCTGAATCCCGAGCCGCACCGGCGGGTGTTCCTGAAGCCCTTCATGCAAAAGCAGACGCCGGAGTTCTGCTCGTCGTGCCACAAGGTGCACCTCGACGCTCCGGTGAATAACTACCGATGGTTCCGCGGCTTCAACGAATACGACAACTGGCAGGCCAGCGGAGTTTCAGGCATGGGCGCGCGCTCGTTCTATTACCCGCCGAAGCCGCAGGGCTGCCAGGATTGCCACATGCCCGACACCAAATCGAATGACATGGGCAACATCGCGGGCAAAATCCATTCCCATTCGTTCCCGGCCGCCAACACCGCGCTTCCGATGGCCAATCAGGACCAGCACCAGATGGATATGGAGCAGAACTTCCTGAAGAGCGGAGCGCTGACCATCGACATCTTCGCGCTGTCGAATGCAATGCCACAAACCAGCGGGAAGGGCGGTCCGCAGACCGAATTACAGACGACTTTCGCTGTCGGCGAAGAAGCTGAGATGAAGACTACCGGCGAGAGCGGTGGAGTAGTCGCTCCTGTGACCGCGCCGCTGGATAAGGCGAGTGGGTCGGTGCGTCGCGGCGAGAGCGCCCGCGTCGACGTGGTGGTGCGCACCAAGAAAGTCGGACACTTCTTTCCCGGCGGCACGGTCGATGCGCCCGAGACATGGGTGGAGTTGAAAGCGGTGGACGACAAGGGGCAAACGTTGTTCTGGAGCGGCAAATCGGGCGACGATGGCAAGGGGCCAGTGGAGCCGGGAGCGCACTTCTACCGCTCGTTGCAAATCGACGAGCACGGCAACCCCATCAACAAGCGTAATGCGTGGTCCACGCGGGCGGTGGTGTATGTGCGGCTTGTCCCTCCGGGAGCGGCGGATACCATTCACTACCGGCTGAATGTTCCGCAGAACGCCGGCAGCAAGATCACGCTCACGGCGAAACTGTGCTATCGCAAGTTCTCCTGGTGGAACACGCACTTCGCTTATGCAGGAGTGTCGAAGCAGGACCCGACGGGCCCGCAGACGGCGAAGGGCTACGACGACCGGCAATTCACGTTCGATGGCGATCTGACGAAGGTGTCTGGCAAGCTGAAGGAAATTCCTGAGCTGCCAATCGTCGTGCTGGCGGAAGACACGGTCGAATTGCGAGTGCTGCCGAAGGGCACTCCAGCCGAAGCTCCGAAGACGGTGGTCGAGAAAGCCGACTGGCAGCGCTGGAACGATTACGGCATTGGCCTGTTCCTGCAGGGAGACTTCAAAGGCGCGGCTGCGGCGTTCCAGAAGGTGACGGAAGCCGATCCCAACAATCCTGATGGCTGGGTCAACCTGGGCCGCGTTGCGGTGCAGGAAGGCGACATGGAGCGGGCGCGCACTGTGCTACAGAAGGCCTTGGCGCTGAGTCCGAAGCTGGCGCGAGCGCAGTATTTCTACGCCCGCGTGCTGCGCTCTGATGGAGATTATGAAGGTGCAGCGAAAGAACTGCAGATCGTGCTGGAGCAATATCCCAAAGACCGTGTGGCGCGCAACGACTTGGGACGAACGCTGTTCCTCTCGCGCAAGTATCCGGGAGCAATCGCGCAACTGCAACAGGTCATCGCCATCGATCCTGAGGACCTGCAGGCGAATTACAACCTGATGCTCTGTTACAAAGGGATAGGCGACGCCGCGAAGGCCGCGGAGTACGAGGAGCTCTATATGCGCTTCAAAGCGGACGAATCGGCGCAGACGATCACCGGCCCTTATCGCAGGCTTCATCCCGAGGACAACAACGAACGGCAGTTGATTCACGAGCACGTGTCAGTTCCGCTTATTCCGGCGAAGCAGGCTTTACCGGTAGCGGAAAAGCATGTTGTCAATACAGCGGGTAAATAACCGGATCCCATGAAACTCATACGAAATCCATCTTTACTTATGTTGCTGTGCGTCACTCTCGCTTCGGTGGGGGCCGCGCAGGTCACCTTCCGCGATATCACCAGGCAGGCGGGCATCAGCTTCGTGCACAACAACGGAGCGGCCGGAAAGAAGTGGCTGCCGGAAACCATGGGCGTGGGTTGTGCCTTCATTGACTACGACAATGACGGCTACCCCGACATCCTGCTGGTCAACGGCAAGGACTGGACCACTCCGGGCAAGCCCTCGACCCTGAAGCTCTATCACAACAATCGCAACGGAACGTTTACCGATGTGACCGCGAAATCTGGGTTAGGCATTTCGCTCTTCGGCATGGGCGTGGCCGTCGCCGATTACGATAATGATGGATTCGACGACATCTACGTCTCGGCTCTGGGACAGAGCCACCTGTTCCACAACAACGGTAACGGAACGTTCACCGACGTTACCAAGGCCGCGGGGATGATGGGGCCGAACGAATTCAGCACCAGCGCGGCGTGGGTGGACTACGACCGCGACGGCAAGTTGGACCTGATCGTCGTCAACTACGTGCAGTGGAGTCCGCAGGGCGATATCTATTGCACGCTCGATGGAACGCACAAATCGTATTGCACGCCGGAGTCGTACAAAGGCGCGTCGGTGCGCTTGTGGCACAACCTGGGAAACGGAAAGTTTGAAGACGCGACGGCAAAAGCGGGGCTGTTCGATAACTCGTCGAAATCCCTAGGCGTGGCCGTGCTCGACGTGAACGGCGACGGTTGGCCGGACCTAGTGATCGCCAACGACACCCAACCCAACAAGCTCTACATCAACAACACCAAGGGAGGCTTCACCGAGTCGGCGGTGTCGGCGGGCATCGCCTTCAGCGAAGATGGCGTGGCACGCGCCGGCATGGGTGTCGATGCTGCGGACTACGATCACACTGGACGGCCCAGCATCGTGATCGGCAATTTTGCCAACCAGATGCTGGCGCTCTATCACAATGAAGGCAACGGTCTATTTGTCGATGAAGCGCCGCGCTCGGAAGTCGGTCGGCGCAGCTTGTTGACGCTGGGATTTGCTACGCTCTTCTTCGATTACGACAACGACGGATGGCTCGACATCTTTGTAGCCAACGGCCATATCGAGAACGAGATTGAGCGCATTCAGAAGCGCGTCAAGTACGCCGAGTCGCCGCACCTGTTCCACAACCAGGGCAAAGGACAGTTTGTCGAATCCACGCAGTCGGTCGGCCCGGACCTGGGTATTCCGCGTGTCGGCCGTGGAGCCGCGTATGCCGACATCGACAACGATGGCGACCTCGATCTCCTGTTGACCACCAACGGCGGGCCAGCAGTGCTTTTCCGCAACGACGGCGGGAACGCGAATCACAGTCTGCGCATCAAGCTCGTCGGCACGAAGTCGAACCGCGATGGCATTGGAACGGTCGCAATCGTGAAAGTTGGTGGTGACCGGCAGAGCGCGATGCTGCGAAGTGGTTCCGGGTATCTTTCATCGAGCGAGTTGGTGTTGACGTTCGGACTGGGCAAGTCAGGACAAGCTGATGAGATTGAGTTGCGCTGGCCCAGCGGCCAAGTGGACAGACTGTCGAAGGTCGCAGCCGGGCAGACCATCACGGTGAAAGAAGGTTCCGGGATTGTGCAGCAGCGGGCATTCGGCGCGCCGTCGCCACCAATGCCGCCGGCGGCTGGGCAGAGCAAGACAACTCGATGAAGCCGGTCACACAGCAGTCGGCGGTTGATCTGCTGGTCCTCCTGCGCACGAACAAGATTTCGGCGCTTGAGTTGGCCGACGAATACATCCGGCAAATCGAGCGGCTGAATCCAGCGATCAACGCGTTGGTGGACTTCGACGCCGAGCGACTGCGAGAACAAGCGAGAGCTAGCGATCACTCGGCGAGTCCGAAAGGCCCTCTGGCTGGACTTCCGGTTTCGGTGAAGTCGTCTATCGCGGCGGCTGGCTACCTCTGCGAAATTGGCAGCCTGGTCAATAGAGGACACATCCCCACAAAGGATGCGACGGTGGTGGCGCGGCTGCGGCAGGCGGGCGCGATCATGCTCGGAACCACTAACTGCCCTGAGTACTTAATGGCGTACGTCACCGAGAACCTGCTGCACGGTCGCACCAACAATCCCTGGAACCTGGACTACACGCCGGGCGGCTCCAGTGGCGGAGAATCGGCCGCGATCGCCACCGGAATGTCCGCCGGTGGACTGGGCAGCGACAGCGGCGGCTCGGTGCGCGTACCGGCGCACTTCACCGGCATCTGCTCGCTGAAGCCAACCCCTGGACGCATTCCCGGTGAAGGGCACATGCCACCATGCATAGGTCCGTTTTCATTTCTAGGAGCGATTGGCCCGATGGCGCGAACGATTGACGATGTTGCGCTATTGTTCGATGCGTTGTCCGGACAGGACCCGGTCGATCCCGTGAGTCCGCCGATCGTGTTGCGCCCGCCGAGCCTCGACGAAATCAAGCGCCTGCCCATCGGATACTTTGAAGATGATGGCCTGACGCCCGTCACCCCCGAGACTCGCCAAGCAGTTCAGGATGCGGCACAAGCTTTGCGCAA
>DATBZX010000183.1:0-7863 GCA_036512955.1 Terriglobales bacterium | reverse complement strand
CAGCCAAAAGGTCCCTGCTTTCGCGTAGAAACTGGCGAAACAGGCGCCGTTCTGCTGTTGCCCGCGCTGAATAACGCCCGTGCTTCGTGACTGCCTTCCGAATGCGCTCGATTCCTGCGAGCGTCTTGGGACCTGTACTGAGGCCGCGGTGCAGCCTGCACCGTCCATTCGGCATCGCAGGGCACAGACAGGGAGTCCCTCGCCGGTTCTTGGCCCCACAACGTGCAGCCTTCGTGAAATCGCCTGAGGGGTTCCCATTTAGCAGCCTTCCTCGCCGCTGCTCACGGGGTGTTTCACTGGTTTCCTGCGTCATCCCCTACCCCCCGGCCCGTTCCGCTCGATGTCACCGTGCCAACGATGGCTTGGCCGCCGTCATGGACATGGACGTGCTCCACTCTGACGCTTTGCCGGCCTGATTTGCCCTTCAATTTCTGCATGGCTTCAAGCTGCTCCCCGAAGAGTCGCATGAGGCGGGTTGCTCGCAGCACATTTGTGTCGATGGCTTCTGGATACTGGTTCTCGTTCGTTGCCCGGCCGAGGAACATGAGAGCTGCTTCATTCGCTGCGATCATTTGAGTGGCTAGCATGGCCTCGGTTAAATTTTGCGGTTCCATTTCCGCCATTGTGGAGACGGCTTCGATTAAGTCGTCTTCCGCCTCCCTCGATTTCGGCCGCGACAGAGTATCGGCGACCTGTATTAGTATTCGATTCGCAACTTCGCGTGTACGAGTGCCCGTCACCTTGCAACCGCTCAATAGCAACTCGTCGAGCCGTTGATCTCGGGCCTTCCTATCAACTGCCACTGGTGAATTGGCCTTTGTCGGCGCGGTCGGTCGGTTGCCCTTCAATTGTCGGAGGCTTTGCTTCTCGTTTACGGCTCGGGGTAACTGAGTCGTTATGGCGGTAGCGCAGTTGCTTGCGGCTTTTAGCTGTTTCATTGGTCGTGGTCCTCTAAATAGCGTGCTGTGCTCGTGAGGCGAACTCCAGCATCCGCGTGGGTCTAATTGTGGGTCTGTTACGGGTCCAATAAAACAACCCCAAGGAGGCGGGTGGAGAGTGATAAGCGGTGTGATTACAAGTACTTAGTAGTGGTTGACTACAGTCCTGAAAAGGCTGGCGTCGGCGGTTCAACTCCGTCCCTGGCCACCATTAAATCAATAACTTGCGAGCCGTTGCACTCCACCATCCCTACCAAAACGGACCAATTGGTCTTTAATTTACCCGGAACCGGCAAACTGTCGATAGCGCGGCGACGCGACTCAGGAATATCCTGCACGGAAATGTCGGCCGTCGTGCTCATCCTCAAGTGTCGCATGTTCCTTTGGATGTCTTTCATGTTCACTCCTGCTTGGTGCTACCACGTCCCGTAGCTGGTCCGCAAGCAACGCCAGTTCGCCCACTCCAAGCTAATCGCGCGTGCGGCTGGCTTGATGTGGCGGACCAGGACGCTGTTGTCCCGCATCGGACGCCCTGATCGGGCACCCTGGAATACGAGATCCCACGGCCAGTCCGATTTTACCACCTTGTAATTGCGAACCGCATGACCGCACTTGCCGTCCATGGTAAGCAACTTGAGGCGATAAATCCGGTCGATTACGTGGCGGGATACCGAAATAAGACTGTTGGCTCATGTAGTCTTTCGGCGTGTGGTAAATACTCGATATCCACGTATGGAAGACCGTTGTGCCATCCACCTTCGGATGGGCGCTCTCCATTCCGGACCACATGAACACGGCCCGCATACCTTGCTTTACGAACGAATACTGATCGCTGCGAATAAAGGTCCTTGTTCGGCCAAAGCAGACCGGCACCGCTGTTTTGTGCCGCTAGATGTGCGGCATGGTGCGCTCGGGCGGGTCTAGTAGAGCACTTCCGCTTCCCCTTTTGCGGCGATGAGGGCCTGAAACGTGGCGACGATCTTATCGCGACGGGCCATGACAGCATTCACCTCAGCCTTGGTCAGATAGTGTTTGGTTTTATCCGCTAATTCGTCGGCGTTCAGAGTTTTCAGTTTCTCGAAGAGCTGACGTTGGCACTTCACGAGATCTTTTGGTGCGTGCAAGTCTTTGTTCGCGCGGAAGGCACGGGTAAAATCGATGCGCCAGATCGTCCAGTCTTCGCCAATAAGCACGTTCGTAAGATTGGCGTCGGTGTCGTAGATTAGTTCGTCGAAAACCCGGACTTTCGCCATCTGCTCGTTCCACTTTTCCCGATAAGCCTCGGGAACCGCAATCTTCTTTTCGACGCGATCGGCCTCGTCCATCTTGACCGGAAGCCACCAACTGAGCGAACCCGTCTTGCCTTCCCACTTGCGCTCGACATAGACCGGCAGCATGTCGTCCATGGCGACAAGTTCGGCAAGCTGGTAGGCCGCGATGTTGTATTTGTAAGAGTCGACGAAACCGATTTCGACTTTTCCGCTTGCGAGCTTATTCTCGGCTTTGTGCTCGTCGACGGCCTGGAAGGAAGCATCGTGGGTAATGGTCCCGTTGCTGAGAGTGAGCCGCCAAGGATGAGTGACGCCCTTGCTCGAGGGCTTGTTCTTGATAACTTCGGCGGTCTGGAGAAACTGCTTGATCTGGTCCTTGGTCAGAGCGGATTCGTCGGCCGCAGGCATAGCCAACGGAAAAATGACGCAAGCCAAAACAACGAAGGAAGCCCTTGTCAAGGAGCTTGGCAATTCTCGCATGGGGTGACCTCACGAAATCGGCCTCTACTCTACGACAAGGACCCACATGGCACAACAGCAATGTTTTGTGGGGTGCGAAAGTGGGGCAGGCGAGGGATCGCGGCGCTTTTCTCCTTTACTATTCCGTGAAGCTAGACTACCTTTGTGCTGCAAAACACAAATCGTTCTAGTCGGTCGAGAATCAACAACTGTTCCGACATGGAGGATACAATGAAGTTTCCGAAAACTTTACTTTCCTTAGTACTGGCGGGAGCAGTATTTGTGGGCCTGCCCGCGCAAGCCTTCCAAGCCCCGGCCGACCAAAAGGCTGCACCGGCAGCGGCAAAAGGGACCAAGTGGCAGGGTCATGTTACTCGAATTGATGCCGAACACTCGATGATCGACCTCCATGGCGGCCCCTCCCCGACGGTCGCTGCAGTGACGGTAGCCTACGACAGCTCCACCGAGTGGACGAAGCAGGGAAAGCCCGGGAAGCAGGACGAGGTCAAGGCAGGAGCGTTTGTGATCATAGTCGGTACCGTGGACAGCAAGGGCGTGATGCACGCGACGCGCATCGATCTGCGAGCCGCCCGGTAACCTTTTCCGAAACCTTATGCCCGACGGCCCTTGCCTCCGCACAGAAGCGTCATTCTCTCTTTGTGCGGAGGAGGGCCGGCTCGGGATTGTGTGAGATCTGTACCGGGGGCGCGAAGGTCTAAGCGTCCGCAGCCAGAGCCTCGAGACGAAGTTTCGCGGCGCGAGCCGTTTCGCGCAAGAGCGGGTCCGGATCTTCCAGGCACCGTTCTAGTTCCACTTCCAAAGACTTGATTGCGAACGTGCCGATGGCATAAGCTCCGCAGGATTTCAGCCACGGATCATCGCTGGCCATCAGTTCTGCGACCGCCTGTTCGCGGCTTTCCACTCTTGCGCGGACAAAGCGTTCCGCGATTGCGGCTCTCTCCGTGGAGCTCACCTTGCCGTCCAGAAGGGGCACAAGAATGGCCCGCAGTTGCGACTTCAAGACATTTTCGAGAAATTCCAGCGCATTGTCGTAGACCGTCGCATTGTTCGATTGCAACCCAAAATAAGCCGAGTGCAGATCCAGGTTCGGATACAAGAGCCCGAGGAGGCGGAAGATTCTCTCGATCTCCTGTTGCATGGACTCGTGAAGCGCCCGCACGATGGGTTCATGGGAATCTCCAGGAATGTGGAGAGTTTCCAATATTTGATAGGAACGATAGTGGCCCATGATTTCCGCGGCGAGAACGGTTTCCACCAATTGCATGTCAAGTACGACTTCGGGATGCACCTGGTGAATCTTGTTTAGAGCGCTGATCATTTGAAAACGAAGGGCGGTGTCTCGCTCAAGCAGGTTGTCTAAAATCACATGCGTCGCGGCAGGCGTGCCGATGCTTACGAGAATGGGCGGAATCGCCCGCCGGGTGTCAATCGGAGAGCACGAATCTCCGAGGCGGGCGCCGAGGAGACCGACGACCTGGTCGCCGAACTTGGCGAGGGACTGGGCGGCGTCGCTCGCGAGTTCGCGATTAGGAAGTAGATCCAACAGCGCCGAAGCGAGTGAGAATTTTTGTAGCGTTCCGACGGAGCGAATGGCTTCGCGTACGACGAGATTGTCAGGATCGCGGAGGAGCGTGTCGAGCAAGGGATCGAAGGCGTCTGGGATCTCGCCGAGGAGTCGCGCCAGTTCCAGGCGGGTGCGTTGGCCGTCTTCGCCCCTCTCGCGTGACATTTCAATCAGGATGTGACGAGCGGTTTCGATGTTTTGGGCTTCACCTGGACGCGCCAGATAAGCGGCCACGGCCGAGCGGACGGAAAAATCGGCGAAGTCGCCTATTTCGGTTAGAAGAGTAAGGGGATCGACGTGGGCGTGGTAGACGAGGTAGAGCATGGCTTCGGTCCGAACCCTGTGGTCGGGATCGTGCAGCAGGACTTCGATTTCCGGCCGGACGGACTTGTCGCCGACAGCAGAGAGAATGGAAATGGCTTTCTCGCGGACTTCAGCCGCGGGATGGGTTAAGAGGCCGCGAACCACGGGGTGTGCGGCGCGCTGACGCTCGACCTCGAATAGGCTAAGAGCGTAGAGAATCTCTCCAGGGTCGGAGGTAAGAATCTTTCTTGCCAGCAGATCCGCAGTGGAGCGATCGAGGGCAAGCGTGGAGGCATGTTCGGCGTTGAGGCGATGCTGGCTGATGGAGTCCTGCAAAACAACGACGTACTGCCTGTCGGTGACGTAAACGGCGGCGAGCCATCCGAGGATGAGCGGTATGGCAATCCAGCTGATTTGCTGGGGCGTCCACTGCAACTGCGCGGCGAAGATCAAAATGACGATCCCAGCCAGGCCATCTCCCAACCGCCAGACCACGGTGTCAATAAACCATTTTGCCTGGAGTTTCACCTGGTTCGGCAGCGGCAAATAGAGCAATTCGATGGTCGATCGGTCGATGGAATAGCGAAGAACCTGATCGCCGCCCTTGAGGAACAGAGCAGCGGCCACCGTTCCCCAGACCAGCAGGCCGACGGAGCCGGCCAAGACCATGACCGGAAGGACGAAGAGCATGGAGCCAATGCCGAAGCGGCGCAGCAGGCGCGTGGTGAGCAGTAACTGAAACAGCAACGCCAGAAGGCCGGCGTAAAAATAAAAATCGCCGAAGAAAATCGCCAGGGCGTCTGTGCTTACCGAGAACTGCTTGGCGAGAGCCTTGAATTGCCAGCCGGTCAGAGTGGTAGCGAACGAGGAGATGCAGATGACGGCAGCGATCGCCCTCAGGTATGGAGAAGAAAAGACCGAGAGTATGCTGTCCTGCAGATTTCTTTGGCCAGTCCCGGCGATATCTGCGTTTGGATCCTTTCCCGGATCGAGGCGAAGCTTACCGCCCTTGGAGGCGACAGCCATGAGAGCGGAACAAATGATGAGAAGACCCGCCATGGCGAGAAGGAGACTTTCGGTGCCGGAGGACTTGGCGATAATTTTTGAGAGGTAACCACCGAAAATCCAGCCGAGGATGGCGCTCCCGCCGACCATGCCGAAGATGCGTTTGGCTTCGCGGGTAGTGAGCAGAAAGTTCGCCAGGGTCCAAACCTGGGTCGGCGCCAGAACTCCGAACATCCCCACCCAAACATAGAAGGCTGGATAAAGCCACGTGAGCCTGGAGTAGTGGGCCAAAACCCAGAACAACACGCAAGTGGCAGCAAAGAACAAAGGGCTGCCCACCAGCAAGTTGCCAAGCGAAGTACGGCGTCCTACTCGGAGGTAGAGGACAACGACGAAGCCAACCAGTACCCCACTGGCTATGTCCGCATACGGCAGTTGAACAGCCGCGAAATGTGCCAGAAACAAGGTGTCGCGAGCAACTTTACCGATGACATAGGCACTGATGGTGAGAAACAGGCAAGCGCTCAGCGGAACACCGCGACCCAAATCGCCGGGATAGAGATTCAGTGCCCGCTCGATCCACTCAACCCAGCGGTTCATCTCAACCACCACCCTTGGCCACTTGGGTTACCCAGGAAGGCGTTCAATTGCCTTTCACCCCGGTCGTGGGAGATTTTTCTTCGAACAGCACCTCCTGCCCATCCACGTACTGAGCAGTGAATTTGCCATCCGCGCTGATTTCAAGCGCCGAAGCCCTGCCGCCCTTCCAATATGACGAGAGCATGCCGGTGTCGATCAGGAACACTCTTCCTCCGAAACGGCTCCGAATGTGAGCCGCCTTCTGTACCGAGTGGGCGACGACAATGTGCACTGCATCATAGGCTGTCAAAACCTTTTCTATTTGGGGGATACCTTCTTCTTCGCTCCATAGGTCGTAGCCGCGAAACCATAACGGGCCGTCATCACGCATGCAAAGCCAGCCGTTGAAACTAAGAATCCGCTCCAGCATGGCATGACTTTCCGCGTCGGATTTCGCTCCGGTAGTGCGGTCCGCCAGCATCTTGGCCTGCACGGCCACGGCGGTTTCCTGGATCGTGAAAAACGGCAGAATCACTTTGCTTGATTCCAAATAGTGCTTTATTTTGTCGAATTCTTCGATTTCTCCGCGAATTTGAGAGTCCATTTGTTTCAGTTGAAAGGAAACCAAATTGGGATCGAGTCCACCGTGAACAAAGATGACTCCCCCGATCTTGACTACGGCGGCATGGTTCCGAAGCCACTTCCCGTATTTTCCTTTGGGACTGAGTGCTTCGCGATATTCCACAAAGCCAGCCGGATGCTTTGCCATCCACTCTTCTTCCGTGGCGGGCAGCACGGTTTGCTTGAATGCAGCCAACCATTTTGCGTGGCTCGCGTACCAGGCCGCATATTCCTGGTACGCGGCTTTGCGGCGTTTCTCGGACTCGTCGTCCGCATAACTAGCATAGTTCTGTGGCGGGACGTAGCGCAGGTCGCCCAGAATGTTCATTACCTCGTGATTGCCCAATAAGGGCACCACTTGTCCCCCGGCTTTCGCGGCTTCTTTCTCGATCGCCATGACCAGGTCCATCGCCTCGTGTCCTTTGGGGCCACGATCGAGAAGGTCCCCGGTTTGAACCAAGGTGGCGCTTCCGCCGATCCAATGGTTTTGCTCATCCACTATGCCTGTGCGTTTGAGAATGAGGCAGAAATCATCGAAATTACCATGGACATCGCCGACTGCGACGAGTCGTTCAGGCGCATTTTCAGTCGATCCCGCGAGGTTCGGAAGGAGAAAGCCGACGGCCAGCAACAAGAAGACCAGTGCGGCACGGGCTCGACACAGGAGGATCCCGTCCGGTCGGCTCACCACCTTGCCGGCTCCGCTAGCCGAGGTCACATTGCTTTTCGTTGAAAACGTCGACTTTGGCATGAGTACTCTTCCCGGAACGAACGGATGGCGCTGCCACGAACTGGCGATTTAATCGTTCAGCGTACACCTCAGTCCGATCAAGAGTCCATGATCTAGTTGCTTTGTTCAACTACTGTTTCGACCATCCGGAAAGTAAACCAGAGTAGGGCATACGGATCGGTACCGGCGAGTCGGCCAGTGTTCACGAATGCTCCGCTCCAACGGGCACGGTCTACCCGGAATGTCACTTGACGAAATCATCGTCAGCATGACGGTTCCCGTCACAATCAAATATGAAAAGGGGATCGAGGCTGATCCTTTCTCTTCCGACAACTTGCGGCCCTTTTCAAAGGAGGACTTTGCATGAATCGA
>DATBZX010000182.1:0-7625 GCA_036512955.1 Terriglobales bacterium | reverse complement strand
TGCTCGATCGTATCCCACATGCATGCGACGTCGAACTCGCGGCGGGCCAAGTCGTACTGCAGCAGGTCTGCGCAGGTGGCGTCGAGTCCCAGGTTGTTTTTCGCGTGATTCACCGCGGCCGCGGACACGTCGATACCCTGGGCAACCTCGAGAAAGAATCCGTAGGCGCATCCGACTTCGAACAGACGCCGGTGACGGGCCGGGTCCATGAACGATTTCAGCACGCGCAACCGAGATCGGAAGTTGCGCTGGGCGACGTCCTTGTCAGCAAGATAGTCGTGATACTCCTCGCCGGCGAAGTAGCTCTCGGAGTATATAGCCGCGAGGTCCTGGTCGGTTGCGATTGGGCGGAGCGAACGCATGACCACATCGGAGGCAGCGCAGAAGTCCGCCGAAGATCGGCTCGTTGGTTGAGGCTTTGCACGCCGCACAGCGGGGTGCGGAATGACTCGGTGTGTGGGCCGCTTCGATCGCATGCTCCGAAGGCCGGTCGGCGGGAGTCACGACAGTCCCTGCTTGCTTATGAAGCGGGGCCCCTGTTTCTTTGAATAGATCTTGCCGATGGATCGCATTTCGATCCACCAAACTACTATGAGCACCGCCAAAGTGAATAGCGCGACCACGCATGCCACCACGATGTGATGCGGAGTGTATACCAATTCGATTTCCTGGCGACCGGATGGAACACGCACAGCGATAAGTCCATCCTCCGCGTAAGCGAATCCATTGCCGTGCGTCAAACGCCAGCCGGGATACATAGTCTGGTTGACCACTAGCGAGGTTGGTTCGGAAGCCTTTACCTCGTAGCTCAGTCGGTTGGGCGTCCATAGAGTCTGGGTCACGCTGCCTGCGTCGAGCAAGTAGTACTCACCCCTATACCCTTTCTCGTTGTATCCGAGCACGCTGCCCCTCGGCACTGTATAACCGACGCCTCCGCAATTGACGGAGCCCATCCCGGCTCTGGCAATATCCGTCAACACGACGGGGAATCCGCTGTAGTACTGCCGAAACGTCTGCGATGGAGCAGGACCCGGAGACGCCGGTTGAAAGAGGTAACGGTAGTTTGGCGCGCATACCAGCCAGGCATCAGCGACGCCCACCGTGAACAGTATCTTGGCCAGGCGCCGACCCCACTGTTGTGGCCGCTCGCACAATGATTGCGCACCGAGCGCGGCCAGCACACAGACACAGAAAAAGAGCGGAATCACCCAGCGTCCGCACAGGCCAATGTTGCCGGCAAGTGGTAGATGCCGCAACCACATCGTTGGCGCATCGGGGCCGGTGTCACCGCGATACAACATGAGGAAAAAGATCGCCCCGAGCACCCACGGAAATGATTTGCGCACATCACCGATTGTTCCGACCAATGCGAGCAAAACAAAGGGTGCGCCGATGTAGCCTGCGTACTCGGAGAAGAAGAATGACGCGACCATTGGGCGGCCAACCTCCTGGTCTCTCGAGAAAAGTGAGACAAGAACGCCGGGCCAGGTCAGAAAAGACAATCCCCAATCGCGCGAATTTATCGCCAACAGGTCGGCTGTAGGGGCGAGCTTTGGCATGCTGAAGGCAAGGGCGAAAATTCCGATCAGAAGCGCAGCCATGAGAGGCCGGATACTCAGTTGAATCATCGCGTACCACACTGCAACGATCGCGACCAGCATCGCGGCAAATACGAACCCGTAATTCCCCTCCGTCAGCGTCAGCCCACACAACAATCCGCCCAGCATCGCGAGATGCCATCGCCGCGACCTGCACGACGCGAGCAGCAGGGCCAGAATCCACGGAATATAGGCGATCGAAAGAAAGTTGAGGTGACCCATGGCAACATGCAGCGATAGCCAGGAGCTCGAAGGAAACATTGCAGCGAGCACAAGAGCGGCCAGCGGGACGAGTCCAAGTTCCCGCCCGAGTACGTAACCGCCGGCGAACATGATCGCGACGTGCAGGTAAATCTCGAGCAGCATTCCCGGTATCAGACCGAATATCAGATAGAACAATAGAAACGGAGTGACGATTCCCGATTCTGGATTGCCGAGCATGGGCATCCCGCCGCACTTGTACGGATTCCAAAACGGGAATTGGCGAAAGTGTGTCAGCGTGTAATAGGGAACCCAGCGCAGTTGCGTGAACATGTCACGGTCTGAGCCGTCGCCTGGGATTGCGATAAAGTGTCCGAGCTGGGGCCTGATTAGCCAGGCGCCGACTCCCGGGCCGGCGGATAAGCTGCTATCGCACAAAACCGGGTAAAGGAAGACAAAGGCGAACGCGAGCGATATGAGGACGAGCTGCTTGATCTCTCTCCGGGCGAAGAAGATTTCCGGCCTCCTCGAAGACCATAAGATGACTCCGGTCGAATCGATTGACCCCCCGGCTCTCTCGGATGAGTTATCAGTCGCCACGCCGAAACTTATCGTAAGCCCGCCATAACGTAACCGGGCCACGATTCACATCCGCACAGCGATGTGGGATTGCTACGCTCATCGGTTGAGATATCGATCGGAATCCATTTTGAATCGCGATTCAGACTCGCACCGACGCCGGACGGTTTGCAAATGCGAAGTTCCAGTCGGTTTTGAGTCCGAAGGATCTTTCCCGGCGCCGGTCCGGCAAATGGACAGTGGCCGATCCGAAAATCGCGGCCGAGCAGTTTCTTGATTCCGCCGCCAGCACGACACCCAGAGGTTAGTCCTCGTGCAGCGCGAGAAAAACTGCGATAGTGGAGCTGGGCCCGATACCGGCAGTTGGGAAATCAACGTGACGCTCGCTACGGGGGAAGAAGTTAAGTATGTGGTGACCGTGAAGGCCGAAGCGCCACCTCAAGGTTCTCTCGTTCCAGGCGGTGCGCCGACCGCCATTCCATAATAATTTCGTTAAATTCGTACGTTCGTATCCCGGCGACCCCGTTGGAGCGCTAGGCTGAGCGCCAACCATCTCGGGTAGCCCTGCGATGTAGCTTGCAATCACGCTCTACTAACGAACGAAATAAACGAATTACCGACTGAGACGCACCCTCTGGCACCGGTAGCAGAAACCTCAGAAACCTCAGGAAGGTCAGTAAGGCCAGAAACGTCAGCCGCAGAAGCGGCAGGCAGGATACTGGCCTTTCTGAGGTTTCTGACCTTCCAGGGTAGAGCAGAGTTGTCCCCAACGTCGGGTTACCGAGACGCTCGCTGCTGCTCGGTGAATTGCCTTTTTGGACTCAATGAGAATCCGTACTGTAGCGTTACAGTGCCGACAAGTGATTCATTCGCGATTGACAATGCATGTACCATTCCCCCGTCGCCAGGCTGTACTCCTGCAACCATAACTATAGCCTGCACCGCCACTGTAGAATAAAAGCGCTTTGCTGACCGACGCCAAGGCCTCGCCTGGGCCTGGAGAGGTATCTTGGACAAGTACCATTAAACGGCGATTATCCTCCGGCCGTTATCCGCTGTTGCATCACGCTAAGTATCACGACAGCGTGAATCTGGCGCACGGCGCGAATCACTCCTGCGTCGGCTGCGTAATTCCCATCCTACCGACACCGCAGTTTAGAAGCGAACTGGCTCCGGTGATATTAGTAGTAGGCGCTACGTTGCCGGTCGTGCCGGACGCAAAAGATAAAAGGTTGCCAGGTTGGGCAACGTAGATATTCGAGTCGGAGTCAACTGCGACACCAACGGGGGAACTAAGCAGAGTTGCCGCGCCCACGATATTCTGGTTGGGCGTGACGTTCCCACTTTGGCTGCCAACGTCGTACACAGTGATGCTGTTACCGGAGTAATTCGCTACATAGATATTTCCAGTGGTGTCTATGGCCATGTCGTACGGAAAGTCGAGGTCCGTGGCACCGCCGGAAATAATGTTACCTGCTGGCGCGACATTACCGCCGCTCACCAACTGTGCGGCGGTAAATTCTATAAGCGTGTTGGAACCGACATTCGCTACCCAAAGATTCCCGCCCGGGTCGAACGCTATCGCGTCCGGCGCGCTCAATTGAGTATTTGAGCCACTGAGTGTGACACTCGGCGCGGTGTTGCAGGTGCCACTCGCACACGGCGCGTATTTGGCAACCGTACTGCTGGTATAGCTGACCGACCAAATGTTGCCGCTGGCATCGGTGATGATGCGATATGGATGCCCGCTGGTAAGATTCGACCCTGTAGTCGTCGAGCTTGGTGCTACGTTCCCGTCAGCGCCTGCGGCGAACCACAAAAAGGCGTCGGTACCGTCAAGGCTCGCATAGTAATTGCCCGCGCTATCAACCCACACCGAGCGCACGGTGCGGGTGCCCGTTGTAAGCGTGGTGTCGCTCCCACTAATACTTACGTCGGGCGTCACATTCCCGGTGTCAGTCAGGTGGAAGCACGCAATACCGCCCCCACCGTCTGTTGCGGCGGCAGGCACGCAAGCTACCTGCGCGGACGCCCGCACGGGCGACATGAGCGCCGTAACCACCGCTGCAATTAGCAGGATGCGCTTCACTGGCTTCAGCACAGTTACGGTCAGCCCCGCCGACGAAGCGTGCCGACTACGCGAGTCGCGCCTGCACCCATCGATTTCCTTCGCGCTTTGGGCGACCACGACCACGCTCCTCGACTCTTTTGCCATGGTGGTGAACCTCAAATCTCTCTTTACCATGCGGTGACGATAGCGCGACTGACCCTGAGAGTCTATGCGCCCATGGAATTGCCGCCATATACTCGGCCTTATCGCCGCCTGTCCCTACTGGAAATTCCAGTGGCCGTTGTACGCGCTCTGCTCCTGCTCGCCATAAACCGGGATCTCAGTGCTGTCCATGTCCAGCACTACCCGGCGAGGTGAATCGATGGCTTCGGCCCTGCCGACCAGCTCCCGATTGAGCGCGGCCATACCGGCGAGGTTTTCCTCCTGCGTCAGCAGTTCCGTCTCGAATGACTGTAAGCGGGAGGTCAACGCTGCTCCACGCTCCCAGACTTTCCTGGAGCCGATCAGCCGGAAGGCCGGGTCTCGGGATTCGGGCGGCCGAGCAGTCGGCGGCCGACATCGACGTGATCGCGCATCAGACGGATACGGTGAAGAACTGGATGAAGGCGAGCCGCGAGAAAGGGCTCAAAAGCGCGCTGACGGACCGCGATCGGCCGTTCGCGAAGAAAGCATAGCGGAGACCATAGCCGGGGCGGGAACTATGTTAGGAGAGAAAATGATCAAACGTGCGTTGATGCTGGCCGCCGCAGTTTTTGTAGTCGCGTGCAATTCCGGGCCGCCACCGGGGAGCGCTACGAACACGGTGGGCGGCGCCAACGTGGTTTCTTCCACGCAAGCGCCGATGGCGACGGCGACGACGAGTCTTTCGCTGGACTGGGGCAAGAAAGCGCAAGCCGGCCAGGTCGCGATCGCTGACGTCATCAGCTATGGCGGTTCGAAAGTGACGATCACCGCGCCGGACGGATGGCAGAAGATTCGCGACGATTCCACTCCAACGACGCGGCAGTCGGTGTACTGGCATGCAATCCAGGCGAGCGACGCGAGCACCGCGACGTGGACGTTCAGCGAGCCGGTCGATGCGCAGGGTGCGATCGTGTTGCTGGACAATGTCGCGTCAACCGCGCCAGTGGATATGAGCAACGGCAAGCCCGGCGGCGGCGGCACGGTGCATTCCGACTCGCTGACGACGACGGCAGACGGCGACCTAATCCTGATTTTCAAGGCGACGGATTTTGCGAACGGCGGGCTGCACGCGCAGACTCCGGGTGATATGAGCGCGGTCGTGACGCAGGAAAAGGCTCCGCACGAATACTGGATCCTCGCGACCTGGCAGAGTCAAAACGGCACCACCGAGGAAACGGAGTTCAGTTTTCCGCAACTCTTCAACTGGGTAGGCGCGCAAGTCGCGATAAAGCATGGGTCGCACTGACGGGCGCGCAGTCGCGACGCGCCCGACCCTGGCGACGAGCTGCCAGTTCCTCGCTATCGCAGCGGTTATCGTGTTTGTGGGATACGCCGTCATCCTCAAGCACGGATAGGTGCTGACGCGCATCGACTACATTTCGGCAATCGTTGCGCTCGGGGCGCTGCCCTACTCATTCATGCTCGCCGATCCCGCGCCGATGACCGAGGAGGCAATAAAGCGCGACGAGTTGCTTTCGCAGTTCGCGGTCTTCGTGGTCTTCCTGGCCTTCTATTCGATAACGGCGGGCTCGGACATTAGTCCCTACGATGTCCATGTGCGCCAGGCGTTTGCTTTCATCCACGGCCACGCCTATATCGACGCGCCGAATTACATCGAGCACGCGCAGGTTGGCCCATACAGTTACCAGCTCCACCCATCATTGCCCGCCTTCCTCCTGATGCCATTTGTGGCGATTTGGGGCATGAGCACGAATCAGAACTATTTTTCGATCGTTGTGGGTGCGCTCGACATAGCGCTGGCGTGGCGGCTGCTGGGCCGTTTCCGCGTCACGCTCAATGCTCGGAAATGGCTCACGGTTTTTTTCGGCGCTGGCACAATCATCTGGTACGAGACGATCAACGGTGGCAGCTGGGGAGTCTCGATGGTGGTCGCGATCCTGGTTACGTTGATCGCGCTCGACGAGGCGTTCGACAAAGGGCGTCCCGCGGTGGTCGGGTTTTTCGCGGGAATTGCCGGGTTGGCGTGTTACGATCTCGTGTTCGTATGGCCGGTATATCTCGCGCTGTTGCTATTCTGGCGCCGCCGCAGCATCCGCGAGTTGTTTTGGTTCATTCCGGGATGCGCGCTGACGGTGATGGCTTACGTAACCTTCAACCTCGTCCGCTATCACAGCCCTTTTGACCGTGGGGTTACCTACTACATGCCGAAAGACCAGCAGACGCTGTTCGCGTTCAGATTCTTTCCCGGCAACTTCTTCACGGTATTCTTCATGGCGCCCGGTTTGGACGGAAACTTTCCTTACATCCATCCGACGTTTGGGGGACAGTCGATCCTGACTACCAGTCCGGCGTTCCTGCTCGCGCTCAAGGCGAGCTGCCGGCGGATCGAGGCAGTACTGATCGCGCTGGGCACGCTGATCGTAGTGACGCCGAGCCTCTTTTACGTCGGCAATGGATGCGCGCAGTTCGGCACGCGCCACTACCTGCAGGCGTTCCCGTTTCTGTTAGTCCTCATGGCGCTTGGCGTGCACCGGCGACTCGATCAGATGTCGCGCATCCTGATAACCGCTTCGGTGTTCATGATAACGTGGGGCGTTTGGTACGTCCGGTTTTGGGGCCTCGGCGGCTGAGAGCCCTCGCAGGTGGCGGCTCATCGTTTGCGGCCGATCACGTACATGATGTCGTAGAAGTTCAGGTAGAGACGCCAACCGCCGATACCCAGCCGATTCAAGAGATCGAGCGCGCGCATGTCGCCATGCTTCTGCACGAATACTCCGTAGGCCATGCTGCGCAAGCTGCGGTAAAAGCCGCAATGGTGAGCATAGACCACGTCGAAGCCAAACCTGTCGAGCATCGTGGTCATGCTGGCGATCGAAAAATAGTGCGCGTGTGACGGTGGATGCATCAGCCGCCACTTCGTGCGCCTCAGGCGCGCGTTGAGGCTTGCGAAATCGCCGGTCGTGATGGCGATGAGCGCGCCGGTCCGCATGTGGTCGGCGAGCTTCGCGATGTACAAATCCGGGTGCGCGAGA
>DATBZX010000181.1:0-50711 GCA_036512955.1 Terriglobales bacterium | reverse complement strand
TTCATTATTGCTGTCAATCACAAGCCCGGCCCTGGGAATGTTGATGAGGTTCCCGGCGGCTCTACGGGGAGTAAAGCGAGGGTAAGTCCATTTGATGGGTTCGGCGCTTGTCCACTACGGCATCACCGACGCCATCACCGCGGGCGGTATGACTCTTGCGAGCTGGCGGCGGCGAGCGAAGAACGGCGTTCTTCGACTCCTCCAAGTCAGGCAGGCGCCAACTATTGTTTTAGCCGTTGAGCATTTCGATGTCTTCCGACGTGCCATACTGGCGGCCTCCCCACCGCAGTCAGTATGGTCATTCAGCTTGGGGGCTGATGGTCTTGAAGCCGGTTTCGGGCCAACTTCCGGTTTGCCAAATACTCATCTATGATCGGCGATCATCAGTTTCTGCTTCCTTGAGTGTGCAAAAGGAAACAGCCTGTCCTCTCTGATGGGTCTACCCTGTAAACACTGGCAATTGCCATGAAACGAGTTGGAGTCATCGGTACAACAGTTCTGTCTCTACCTCGGCTTCCAGTCGCTTCGTTAGGCGCACATGGAGCCTAGCGGGCTGAACAAAGCGCCTGGTTTCATTGGCGGGAGCAGTCCGTGAAGTCGGGTGCTCTTGTACTAAATGCTGGGAACTTAGGAATGGTCGCCCAGTAGTATCGTGTCTGACGTATCTGTCGATTCCCGAATCAAGGACGCTTCCAGAATGCCCGCAGGCAACTCCGAACAACACCGCACACAACGAATCGGCTGGCTGCGCGCGGCGGTACTAGGCGCGAATGACGGGATCCTTTCCACCTCGAGTCTGGTGCTCGGTGTCGCCGCCGCTCACGCAAATCACCGCAGTGTATTGGTCGCTGGAGTCGCCGGCCTGGTAGCGGGGTCCATGTCAATGGCTGCCGGTGAGTATGTTTCTGTTCACTCACAGGCCGACACCGAACAGGCCGACCTCAAGCTTGAACGCGCGGAACTCAAGGCAGACGACAAGGGCGAGCACAAGGAACTACAGGCAATCTACGTCAAGCGCGGGCTCGATTCTCCGCTCGCGAAAAAGGTTGCCGAACAGTTGATGGACCATGATGCGCTGGGCGCACATGCCCGCGACGAACTCGGTATCTCTGAGACGCTTCGTGCGCGTCCGCTCCAAGCGGCGTGGGCATCGGCTGGCAGTTTCGCCGTCGGAGCAGTTCTTCCTCTTTTGGTTACGGCCCTGGCCCCCGAGGCAGGTCTGATCCCTCTGGTGGCTGGGACGTCACTGCTGTTCCTCGCGATTCTAGGAGGGCTGGCCGCTCACGCCGGCGGAGCAAAGGTGATGACGGGCGCAATCCGAGTCACCTTCTGGGGTGCGCTCGCCATGGCGATCACTTCGGGCGTTGGATGGTTGTTCGGAACAGTTGCGTGAGTGCGGACAATCGGAAGCCAGCCCGGTACGGTGCTATCAAAGCAGCGCGTGACGACGATAAAACCAGGTCTTCACTCCCTGCACGACAAAGAGATAGGTCACCGCAAGCAACGCAATTGCCGCCAACAACGACAAAGGCAACGGTGTGAACCGGAGCAACGTCCCCAACGGCGTGTACGGCAACACAGTCGCGACAGCAACAATGGCCAATACGCTGATCAACAACGGCCGGCTGGGCCGGCTCTTCAGAGGGTTGGCCGCCGTCCGGATCACAAATACCACGAGCGTCTGTGTTGCCAAGGACTCTACGAACCATCCGGTGTGAAAGAGCGACTCGTTCGTAGAAGCATGAAACGCCCAGAGCAGCACTCCGAAGGTGAGGAAGTCATAGATCGAGCTGATTGGGCCGATGATCGCCATGAACTGGCGGATGAATCCGATCTGCCATCGCTTGGGCTTTTGCACCATGGCGGGATCGACGTTGTCGGTGGGGATGCTGACCTGCGAAACATCATAAAGAAAGTTGTTCAGCAATATTTGGCTGGGGAGCATTGGCAGAAAGGGCAGGAAGAGTGACGCCGCGGCCATGCTGAACATGTTGCCGAAATTAGAGCTTGTGCCCATGATGATGTACTTCATGATGTTGGCAAAAGAGCGCCGCCCCTCCAGCACTCCCTCGTTGATGACCGCAAGGTCTTTTTCCAGCAGGATGATTTTGGCCGCGTCCTTGGCCACGCTTACGCCATTCATGACGGAGATCCCAACATCCGCAGTGTGGAGCGATGGAGCGTCGTTAATGCCATCGCCCATGTATCCGACAACGTGGCCGCGGGCCTTCAGAGCGAGAATTACGCGATTCTTTTGTTCGGGGGACACCCGGGCGAAGATGGCGCCATTTTCCGCCTGGTGGGCCACCGCGGCATCGTCCATCGTATCGAGCTGATTGCCGACAAGAACGCGGTCCGCATCCAGCCCTACGTCATGGGCAATTTTCTGGGTTACGTACTGGTTGTCGCCCGTCATCACAACCACGGAGATGCCATTCTGTTTGAGTGCCTTCAGGACGGCTAGCACGCCCTCTTTCGGCGGGTCCAGGAATGCCGCGAACCCGACCAGTGTCATTGCGTGTTCGGCCGACGCGGCGTACGCGTCCTGTTTTTGAACCTTGAGCGTTGCCACCCCAAGCACGCGGAATCCGTCCGCACTCAGCTTCTTCAGGGTGCCTTCTGCCTCTGCCCGCCGGCTATCGTCGAACGACTGAGCAACGCCATCGACAGTCACCGTCTCGCAAATGGCAAATACACTCTCCGCTTCACCCTTGGTGATGAGAAGGTCCTCGTCCGCGTACCGCACCACCACGGAAAGGCGCTTGCGGTTGAAATCGAACGGAATCTCGTCCACCTTGTCGTATCCCACAATGGACGGCGCCTCGTGCTTCAAGATGGCATCGTCAAGGGGACTCTTGATGCCCGCTTCAAAGTGGCTGTTCAGGTAAATGAGCTGCAAAACGTCTGCGTTGTCCTTGCCCTCGAAATCCACGTGCCGATCGAGCACGATCTCCCCTTCGGTCAGTGTGCCCGTCTTGTCAGTGCAGAGAATGTCCACACTGCCGAAATCCTCGATTGCCGACAACTGCTTGACCAGGACCTTCTTCTTCGTCATCCGCTTCGCGCCTTGGGCCAGTGTCACCGTGATGATCATGGGCATCATTTCCGGCGTCATCCCGACGGCGAGCGCGACGGAGAAAAGAAAAGACTCCAGTAGGGGGCGATGGAAAATGATGTTCACCAGCAGAACGAAAAGGACAAGCAGCATGGTCACCCAGGTGAGCATCATTCCGAAGTGGCGTATGCCGCGTCCGAACTCCGTCTCCGGGGGGCGCATGGCGAGGCGATTCGCAATCTCACCACAGGCGGTATCTTTTCCGGTGCAGACGATGACAGCGGTGCCAATCCCCGTCTGAACTGCAGTGCCCAGGAAAACGCTATTACTGGCGTCCGCGACGCCATGCTTCTCCTTGGGAAGGTCAGCCACGCTCTTCTCTACCGGCAGCGACTCCCCGGTGAGCACGGACTCGCGCACATGCAGGTCCTTCACTTCCAGCAAGCGGGCATCTGCCGGTACCAGGTCTCCCGCGTTGAGCCGGACAATGTCTCCCGGAACCAGTTCGGCTGTTGGCAGTTCCTGTTCTCGTCCGTCGCGCACCACCGCGGCAGTCAGGGCAATCTGTTTCTGAATGTCCTCAACGGCATGCCGGGCCTGGAACTCCATCAGGAAATTCAGGACTACGCTGAACAGTACAATGGCAAGGATGATCAGCCCGCCAACATGCTCTCCGAGCGCAAGCGAAACGCCACTGGCAATGACAAGGATTACGACAAGAGGATTACGGAAGAAACCAAAGAAACTGAGCAATGCAGCGAAGCGAGACTCGTGGACGAAGGTATTTGGGCCGTAAAGACGAAGCCGCCGCCGGGCCTCTTCGGTCGTCAGCCCTGCGGGAGTTGCCGGGAGCAGTTCGAAAAGTTCATGCAGCGGCCGATCCCAGAAGCTCTCTACAGAGGTCGTTGGTTTTCCCATCCGGGTGCCTCCAGTAATTGCCGAATTATCCAGCGACAGCGTGCCTCAGGAATCCATTGCCCGACCATCGGCGGCAGTGCGACGGCTCACTGCCTGGTCGCAGCGCATCACGACGGGTGCGGTTCGCCGAGTATGACTCGGACGGTGTCGCGAGCGATGAGCAATTCCTCATCCGTGGGAATGGCATAGGCGAGTAGTTTGGAATCGTCCGTGCTGATGAGGCCTTCACGGCCAACCGTCTGCTGGTTCTTCGCGGCATCAATCTTAAGGCCGGCCCAATCCATGCCTTCGCAAATACGGCCGCGGATCTCCGGCGAGTTTTCTCCGATACCGCCGGTGAAGATAACTGCGTCGGCACCACCCATGGCGGCGAGGAATGCACCGATATATTTCCGTGCACGATAGCAGAACACTTCAATGGCGAGTTGTACGCGACGGTCGTGGTTTTCCGCCAGTTCGGCTTGCAACATCCGCATGTCGTTGGACAGTCCGGAAATTCCCAGCAAACCCGATTGCGTATTCAGAAGCGTGTCGACTTCGGACGGCGACATCCCTTCTTTGGTCGCTATGAGATTCACGATCGCGGGGTCGAGGTCTCCCGAGCGCGTGCCCATCACCAGACCCTCAAGAGGCGTCATACCCATGGAAGTGTCCACGGAGTTCCCACTCTGGATTGCGGTCGCTGAGCAGCCGTTTCCGAGATGCAGGGTGACGATGTTGGTCTGATCCCGCGTCAGTTGGCGCAATGCGCGATAGCGAAACGCAACGTAACGATGGGAAGTTCCATGGAAGCCGTAGCGGCGAATGCGGTGACGCCGATAGAGGTGATACGGCAGGGCGTACAGGAAAGCCTGCTCCGGGATCGAATGATGAAATGAAGTATCAAATACGGCCACTTGGGGAACGTCCTTGCCAAAGAGTTCTCGCGCAGCCACGATGCCCTTAATGTTGTTCGGATTGTGCAGCGGCGCAAGATCGATGCAGTCTTCAATATCCTGTAAAACCTTGCCGTCGATAAGGGCCGACTCCGAGAACATCTCGCCGCCATGCACAACGCGATGCCCCACCGCGTGAATGTCACCCGAACTCTTGATCTCAGCGACTCCCGATCTGTCGGAGGCAATGTAACGAATCAGGTAATCCAGCGCCGCCGGAATGTCTCGCAGAGGAGCCGTAAACTTCTGTTTTGCGTCGGCGCCCTTCTGGAACGTGACAATCGCCTCTCCACCGAGGCGTTCCACTTCGCCTCGGCAGACGCGTTCATCCTGGTGCTGCTGGATACGATCCAAGTCAGTTGCGATGATTTGAAACTTCAGGCTGGAGCTTCCGGAGTTGAGTACAAAGACGTTCATGCCGGGCTTTCTCTTTTGGGAAGTATCGTACCAGCAAGTCTCCAGGCCTACGTTTTTTTAGACTCAGTGGCGACCGGCAGGAGCTCTTTGGCGAGCTTGTAGGCGTTCATGGAGTGCTCGTGCGCCTGCTTGCTCAGCTCGTGAGCGGTCAGATGATCTCCTTTGCCATGTGCGGTGGCAGCGGCGGCATGGGCGTGAGCTGCCAGGTTGTGAAGTTCTGCGGCTCGATCGTGCGGGCTCTGTGGCATGGAATTCTCCTATGTTGAACAACGATTCTTTCAAGGCTGAGGGCGTGATGCAAAGAGCACCTGCCTTCTCAGTGTCCCACCCTGCAAGATGACGTGCTGTGCAATTCGACACAGTATCCGGCGAGGCATCACGTCACGATGTTCTTGAAATGTAATGTAATCCGCGGATGCATGCAACGCAGGCAGTCGGCCATCGTATCGTGCATCCCGAAGGCAACGCGTGACATCCATGAGGAAACCGCTGACGCGGCGTCCGCCGAACTGGCTCATCTGGGTCGGCTGTATTCACCGTCGTTGGATACGGACATCTCATGATTGGCATGGAGAACCTAACCCACTTCCTCGTGCGAGGTAGCCACTTGAATAGTGTTTCCGCTCCTGCCCGTCAGACCGAAGCCTCCCAGCTCGGACTTGCGCCGTTGACTCCCGATGAACTGCGGAAAATGGACGCTTACTGGCGTGCCTGTAACTATCTTTGCGCAGGTATGCTGTACCTGCGAGAGAATCCGCTGCTGCGCGAGCCCCTGAAGCCCGAGCACATCAAGAACAGGCTGCTCGGACACTGGGGCTCCGATCCCGGCCAGACCTTCACTTGGGTGCATCTGAACCGGCTCATCAAGAAGTACGACCTCGACATCCTTTATATTTCAGGGCCGGGCCACGGAGCGCCAGCCACGCTCGCAAACAGTTATCTCGAGGGAGTGTATTCGGAGATTTATCCGGAGATGGGCGAGGATGCTTCCGGTATGCAGAAGTTCTTCAAGCAATTCTCGTTTCCCGGCGGAATTGGAAGCCACTGCACACCCGAGACGCCGGGTTCGATCCATGAGGGAGGGGAACTGGGGTACAGCCTTTCGCATGGATTCGGCGCGGCGTTCGACAATCCAGATCTGATCGTGACGGTGGTTGTCGGAGATGGTGAAGCAGAAACGGGGCCGTTGGCGACGTCGTGGCACTCGAACAAGTTCCTGAATCCCATCTGCGACGGAGCAGTCTTGCCTGTATTGCACCTCAATGGCTACAAGATCGCGAACCCCACCATTTTGGCGAGGATTTCACCGCAGGAACTGGAGAGCCTCTTCATCGGGTATGGTTGGACGCCGTACGTGGTGGAAGGCGATGATCCGGCGATGATGCATCAGGAAATGTCTAGTGCACTGGAGCACAGCCTGCTGGAGATTCGAGCGATCCAGGACAAGGCGAGGAGCGCGGCGGCCGGAGTGGCGCCGGAGCGGCCGCGGTGGCCGATGATCATCTTGCGAACGCCGAAGGGATGGACAGGTCCCAAGGAGTTGGATGGACACAAAGTCGAAGGATCATGGCGGGCGCACCAGATACCGATCCTCGATCCGGTCACCAATCCAGCGCATTTGAAGTTGGTGGAATCATGGCTGCGGAGTTACCGGCCGGAAGAATTGTTCGAATCGAACGGTAGTCTGCTAGCCGAACTGAAGGATACGGCACCGCGTGGACCGAGACGTATCAGCGGCAATCCGCACGCGAACGGAGGTACGCTGAGGAAGCCACTCGATCTGCCCGATTTTCGTGAGTACGCAGTGAACGTAGCGCAGCCAGGCCAGATCGAAGTCTCATCAACCGATACTCTCGCGCATTTTCTCCGCGATGTGATGCGAAAGAACATGAAGAGCTTCCGGGTCTTTGGACCGGACGAGACCGCCTCGAACAAGCTGCAGGTGATCTACGAGGCGACTGGCAAAACGTGGATGGCGGAGATGAAGCCCGAGGATGCTGATGGCAGCGACCTTTCAACGGATGGGCGCGTGATGGAGATGCTGAGCGAGCACACCCTGGAAGGCTGGTTCGAAGGGTATGTGCTCACCGGACGGCACGGGTTCTTTTCGAGCTACGAAGCATTCGTCCACATCATTGACTCGATGTTCAACCAGCATGCGAAGTGGCTGGAGAAGAGCAAGCTGGAACTGCGGTGGAGAGCGCCCATCTCATCCATCAACCTGCTGATCACGTCACTGGTTTGGCGGCAGGATCACAATGGATTCACGCACCAGGACCCGGGCTTCCTCGATGTAGTGACAAACAAGAGTCCGGAAGTGACGCGAATCTATCTGCCGCCGGATGCAAATTGCTTGCTGAGCGTGACCGACCACTGCCTGCGCAGCACGAACTACGTGAATGTCATTGTGGCGGACAAGGCACTGCATCTGCAGTATCTGGACATGGACGCGGCGGTGAAACACTGCACCAAGGGCATCGGGATCTGGGACTTCGCCAGCAACGATGCCGGTCAGGAGCCCGATGTGGTGATGGCGTGCGCTGGGGACATTCCGACCTCGGAGTCGTTGGCCGCGGTTGCGATTCTGAGAGAGCGGTGCCCGGATCTGAAGATTCGATTCATCAACGTGGTCGATCTGTTCCGTTTGATGCCCGAGAGGGAACATCCTCACGGACTGTCGGACCGGGCTTTCGACAGCCTGTTCACCAAGGATAAGCCAGTGATCTTCAACTTTCATGCCTATGCGTCGCTCATCCACAAGCTGACCTATCGAAGAACGAATCACGAGAATATCCACGTTCGGGGGTATAAGGAAAAAGGCAACATTAATACGCCTCTGGAGTTGGCGATCCTGAATCAAGTGGACCGCTTCAATCTCGCGATCGATGTAATTGACCGGGTGCCGAAGTTGCAGGCGACCGCTGCGCACACCAAGGAATGGTTGAACGACCAAATTGTCGACTGCATTAATTACGCACACGAGAACGGCATCGATCGCCTGGAGATACGAGAATGGAAGTGGCCAAGAGAGGCAGGTAAGCCCTAGGTTCCGTTACAGTCTTTGACTGTCCCAAGTACGGCCGCACCCTTCACGCTCTGCATGGAGTGAGCACTTATGCTCAGCCTTTCCAGAACAAATGGGCGAATCTACTAATGAGTCGAAAGACCAGTTGCCGCCCAACCTGGCGCATCCACGCCGTTTGACGCAGAAGCTCATCAGGAGCGCGCACATGACTCTGGTCTAACTGGCGCACCCAGGCTGATGGTGCTACCGGCATCTGCTTGCAAGCTGCACATGGCGGCTCGTTGGACAGAAAAGGAAGTGTGACGTATGGCCACGGCAGTGGATGCAGTCCGTACAGAACCGATTGCATTTCCGATTGTCGCTCCTCCCCCACCACCAATCCGGGTTCGC
Source organism: Terriglobales bacterium (assembly GCA_036512955.1). Classification (GTDB taxonomy): domain Bacteria; phylum Acidobacteriota; class Terriglobia; order Terriglobales; family Acidobacteriaceae; genus DASRAA01. Next base: position 41,971 of record DATBZX010000181.1, on the reverse strand, counting down.
CACCGATATGACTGGACTAGGTGGGCGTTGGCCATTGGTCTGCTTGTCGCGCTTGGAGTGATCGGGGAACTATGGAGGATGCATTCGCAGAACGCTATCACCTACGAAACGGTGCCACTGGAACGCGGACTGGTACAGGCGAGCGTCACGGCTACGGGCGCGGTCAACGCCGTTGTCGACGTGCAAGTCGGCAGTCAAGTGTCAGGTAACATCAAAGCCCTTTACGCTGATTTCAACACGAAGGTAACAAAAGGCCAACTGGTTGCGCTAATCGACCCCGAGATATTCCAGACGCAGGTCGATCAGGCCCAGGCAGCACTGGGCTCGGCCCAGTCTGCAGTGAAGACTGCGGGGGCACAAGTTCAGAAAGCGACCTCAGATCTTGCGGGCACGGTCGCGGGTGAAAAGAGTGCGGAGTCCGTGCTGGCCAAGGACCGCGCCAACACCCTCAACGCAAGCAACCAGTGGAAGCGGGTTGACGAACTTTTCAAGCAGGGGATTATGTCTCAGCAGGACGACGACTTGGCAAAGGCCAACGTGGATGCGGCTGATGCTCAGGTAGCTTCGGACCTGGATCAAGTCGCCGTTTCAAAGCAGACGATCCAGTCGGCGCAGTATCAACTCGGCGCGACCCAAGCCCAGTTGGGTTCTACGAAAAGCCAGGAACTCCAGGCCCGTGCGGTACTCGATCAGGCCAAACTCAATCTTGCGCACACACGCATCACCGCCCCGGTCGACGGAACAGTTATTGCCCGACGCATGGATGTTGGCCAGACCGTAGCCGCGTCATTTGCGGCGCCTACCGTGTTCGAGATCGCGCAAGATCTGACGAAGATGCAACTCGACACCAACGTCGACGAATCCGATGTAGGCAATATCCAATCCGGCCAGAATGCAACCTTTACCGTGGATGCCTATCCAGCGACAACATTCCGCGGCCAGGTTACAGTCGTACGCAAGGCACCGATCATCACACAAAACGTCGTTACTTACGACGTCGTCATTGCCGTTTCCAATCCTGATCTCAAACTATTTCCTGGGATGACAGCCAATGCACGCATTCTGACCACGAAGGCTGACGATACCTTTAAGGTTCCGAATGCGGTGTTGCGGTTGCATCCATCCGCGGCAGTGCTGAAGCAGGTTGGGCTCTCGGCCTCACCGGCAGGCAAGCAGCAGATCTATGTATTGCAGAATGGAAAGCTCAAAGCTGTCCCGGTTACGTTTGGGATCTCGGATGGCCAGTCCACTGCGGTGACTTCGGGCGATTTGCAAACCGGAGAACAGGTCGTAGTCAGGTTTAGCACGGGCGCGGTTGCACCGACCACCAGTACCACTTCGCCATCGGCTACCAGTCCGACGCGACGCGTGCCTGGATTGTGAGTTCTGAGGAAAGCATAAGTGTCAGCACTCATCGATGTCCGGAATCTTAAGAAGACGTACCTGTTAGGGGACGTTGTTGTACATGCCTTGCAAGGCGTGACGATAACGGTTGAGCGAGGCACCTTCGTCGCAATCATGGGGGAATCTGGTTCGGGGAAGTCAACCTTACTGAACCTCCTGGGTTGCCTGGACCGGCCAACTTCAGGCAGTTATCAGCTGGACGGCATTCCGGTTGAGACCATGGATCGCGACCAACTCGCCGAGATTCGCAATCAGAAGATCGGGTTCATCTTCCAGAACTTCAATCTTCTCCCGCGAATGGATGCTCTCGAAAATGTCGAACTGCCTTTGCTCTATAAGGACAGTGAAACGCCAAATGGAGATGAGCTAGGCCAGCGCGCCCTCGCCGAGGTCGGTCTGGCTGGCCGGGAACTCAACTTTCCCGCGCAACTATCGGGTGGGCAGCAACAGCGGGTAGCCATTGCGCGCGCCCTGATCAACCAACCTGCCATTCTTCTCGCCGACGAACCCACGGGCGCTTTGGATTCCCACAATGGCGCCGAAATCATGAACATCTTCCAGAAGCTGAACCGCACTCAGGGGATCACGATCGTTATGGTGACGCACTCGGATGAGATCGCCTCTTATGCCGGCCGGATCATTCGCTTTCGTGATGGCCTGATCGTCAGCGACCAGAAGGTGACGAAACCGGCGACTGCGCCCGTGCTAGCGGTTGCCGTGCAGACTGCGGCTGTGGTGTCGCCATGAAGCACCTGATCTCATCCATGCGCATCGCGTTTCGCGCGTTGAAGATGAACAAGCTCCGCTCCGCGCTCACCATGCTGGGCATCGTAATCGGCGTTGCCTCGGTAATTGCGACGGTAGGCATCGGATCGGGCGCAACGCAGCGTATCCAGGATCAGATCGCAAGTATCGGAAGTAACATCATCATCGTGATACCGGGTAGCATGAGCAGTTCTGGAGTGCGCCTTGGAACCGGCAATGCGGTCACGCTATCGGAAGCGGACGCACGAGAACTTGTGGCGCAGTGTCCGGACGTGGAACTGGCAGCACCCGTAGTGCGAGGCGCAGCTCAGGTCGTCAACGGAAACAATAACTGGGCAACCAGTGTCTATGGCATTACTCCCGACTATCTGACGATTCGCGATCTTTCGGTTGCAGCCGGAGCTGAATTTACCCAGCAGGACGTAGATAGCGCTAACAAAGTGGCTGTGCTCGGTCAGACTCCGGTAGACAACCTGTTTGATGGCGCCGATCCGATCGGCCAGGCGATCCGTATTAAGAATGTCCCGTTCACTGTGGTCGGTGTGCTCACCCGGAAGGGCCAATCGTCCCAGGGACAAGACCAAGACGATGTTATTCTGCTTCCGATTTCAACCGCCAAGCGGAAAGTGCTCGGCGTCAAGCAAGCCAACGCAGACGCCGTGGACTCGATTATGATGCAGGCGAAATCCGGCGCCCAGATTACGGCTGCTCAGGAAGAGGCAACAGCTCTGCTGCGGCAACTCCACCATTTGCAGACGAACGAGGCTGATGATTTTTCAATCCGCAACTTGGAAGAGCTCTTCGCAGCCCAGGAGTCGTCCTCTAGGGTGATGGCGATCATGCTGGCGGCCGTGGCGTCCGTCTCGCTCGTCGTGGGTGGCATCGGCATCATGAACATTATGTTGATCTCGGTTCGAGAGCGAACTCGGGAAATTGGATTGAGGCAGGCGTTGGGCGCCAAGACCCGCGACATTCTCACCCAGTTCCTGGTTGAAGCGGTCACGCTCTCGGTCGCGGGTGGGTTCATCGGAATCTTGTTCGGATTCGGCGCATCACTGTTAATCTCGCGGCTAGCGGGCTGGACTACATCAATTGGTCCGGGCGCGGTGTCGCTCGCGGTATTCTTCTCTGCGCTGGTGGGTATCGGCTTTGGATACTATCCGGCGAGAACGGCTGCGTATCTGGATCCAATCGAGGCTTTGCGGAACGAGTAGGCCATTGTTCTGCGTGCCGGAGGTGAGAAAGTCCTGATAGGTCCGTTGGTGGCAATCATCTCAAGCAATACCCGGAGCCTTGCAATTGATTTCGATTTGACCGTGAATCGTGGAAGCCAGCGCTTGTTACATTCGTTGTCAAGTTTACCTGGGCTCTGGCCAAAGCGGCGCAGCAGCTATTGAGTTCCAGAAGATCCTTGGCCACCGAGAACTCTCATGCGGAACTGTCCTGCGGGAAAGTTGGTGCGAAGGATCTCTTGATCAAGCTTGCGAGCCGGAGCGTGATTCATTACATGCAGCGCTGCTTCGGTAAATTTGTTCAGCGCTACGTAGGTGCCTCCGAGATTTTCGTAAACGCACAAACGTATCCCTCCAACCGATACGATCTGCTTGCAATGTCACTTGATGAAAACGGCCTCCCGTAAGTTGACCCGAACGATGACGCTCAGCAGGCACTACTTACGATATGGCGACATGTCGCAACCTATTTGAACCGGACACAGTTCTCCGAGCAACGTTCGCGTGTCACAGTGGCCAGAAACTGGCATGTGGGAAGGCGTATTGAGCTTCGCATACCTGCCCTCTCGACAAGTCACCTGCCACTTCAGTTTGTGCCGTGTGTTGTTAAACTGACAATGAACCTATTAGGTGTTCAAACGCGAAATTGAAATTCGCTGCCTCAGTAGTCGCTTCTCGTCTGAAATAGCGCCAAGACGATCTGGCGGTTCGAGTGAGTTGTGGCGACGAACAATCGCGTACTGCCAGTGGGTCGCTGCCTAACTATGAGTCACATTCCTGATCTCAAGCCAAGCGTGACACTCCGCGAAAAGGTCGCCAGGGCCCGCCGCATTGTTATTAAAGTGGGAACGAACGTCGTCATGCGCGATGACGGACGTCTGGCCCTCACCCAGCTCTATGGAATTGCCGAGTCGGTGGCCGGCCTACGGCAACAGGGGCGCGACGTGATGATGGTTTCCTCCGGCGCTGTGGGACTCGGGATGGAGCGGATGGGCCTAGCGAAGCGGCCGACCGAACTCTCGCAGATTCAGGCTTGTGCGGCCATCGGGCAGAGCCGCCTCATGGCCATTTATGACGACGCTTTCGACAAGCTTGGCTGCCACGCGGCGCAAGTGCTGTTGACGGAAGACGACTTTCGTGACCCCGCCCGCTATCGCAACCTCCGTTCGACCCTCGTCTCCCTGCTGACTATGGGGGTGATTCCCGTCATCAACGAGAACGACACCGTGTCCACTGCTGAACTTGACCATCCCACGGATTCGCCGGAGCGGGAGCGCGTCTTCGGCGACAACGACAAACTGTCGGCGCTGGTGATGACCCACATTGATGCCGACTTGCTGCTCTTGCTTTCTGATGTGGATGGCCTTTACACCACCGACCCGCGCACTGACGGCGCTGAGTTACTCGGCGAGGTCTGCGATATCACGGACGAGGTTCTGAATTTTGCGCAGGGCAAGAACAGAAGGGGACGTGGTGGAATGTCGACCAAACTCGCCGCCGCGCGCATTGCCACCGAGGCCAATGGACTGGCTGTAATCGCCAACGGGCGCTTGCCGCATGTGATCGAAAGGGTTTGCGCGGGCGAAATCGTGGGCACGTTGTTCCTGCCGAGGGGCACGAAGTGAACTCTTCGGTCCGTGAGACCGCAGAGAGTTGCAAGCGCGCGTCTCGTACGCTGGCGGTTTCGTCCTCAGAGCGACGAAGCGCGGCTATCCGGGCCGCTGCCGAACTTATCGAGCAGAATCGATCCAGCCTCCTGGCCGCAAACGCAGTAGATCTGGATGCAGCAAACCAGATGCTCGCCAGTGGTGAAATCAACGCGGCGACCTTCGAGCGACTGCGCCTGACCGACAAGAAATTAGCAGAGATGACGCGCTCGATGCTCGCGGTTGCGGAGCTGCCCGACCCAATTGGCCGCGTGCTGCAACGCACCGAGCTCGACGCCGACCTGGTGCTGGAAAAGATCACATGCCCGTTGGGAGTGCTCGCCATCATCTTCGAAGCCCGGCCCGACGCAGTCACGCAAATCAGCGCGCTCGGATTGAAGTCGGCCAATGCAGTCATCCTCAAGGCAGGCCGCGAAGTTGAACGCACAGCGCATGCACTGGTGGAGATCATCCGGCGTGCGCTCACAAGATGCGGGCTTCCCGAAGATGCGGTGACCTTGGTGGCGGGCCGGGAATCGATTCAGCAACTGCTTGGCATGTCCGACATTGTTGACATGGTGATCCCACGCGGCTCCAAGCAATTGGTGGAGTTCGTGCAGGCCAATACGCGCATTCCGGTGCTTGGCCATGCCGAAGGCGTCTGCCACATATATGTAGACGCCGCTGCCGATCCGGACATGGCGCTGGCCATTATTGATGACTCCAAGACCGACTATCCAGCAGCGTGCAATGCCGCTGAGACCGTGCTGGTACACGAGAAGATCGCCGAAACGTTCCTCCCCAGGCTGGCCGAACATCTTAGTCCGAAGCATGTGAAGGTCCGCGGATGCGAGCAGACGCGCGCGATCCTCGCCGACCAACCAGTTGAAGCCGTTGCTCAGAGCGAGTGGCAAACCGAGTATTCAGACCTGGTGCTGGCAGTGCGCGTGGTCAAATCGATGGACGACGCCATCGTGCATATTCACACTCACGGATCGTTACACACCGAAACCATCGTTACCCAGGACACGAGCGCGGCCGAGCGATTCCTGGCCGAGGTTGACGCTGCTGGGGTATTTCACAACGCGTCAACGCGTTTCGCGGATGGATATCGTTATGGATTCGGAGCCGAGGTCGGCATCTCAACCAGCAAGCTGCATGCTCGCGGCCCGGTGGGACTGGAAGGACTGACTACCTACAAGTATGTTCTGCGGGGAACGGGACAACTCGCGGGCAGCTACCAAGGCCCCAACGCCGTCCCGTTCACGCATAAGAAGCTGCCGATCGACTAGCCTCGATTGCGCTGACGAAGTACTTCAGGGAGCTGTCAGAACCGTCTGATACGGATCCAGAACGAGCCGCTTCACACCCGGAGGTACTGGCAACGTGATGCGGGTCTCTGGTCCCTCGGCGAATACGCGGCCGAGGTAGACTTGACCGTCGCCCACCAGGCCATACACCGGGAGGCTGGTCACCAGGTCGTCCGGCGCATTGGTCTGGCGCAGAGTCGCTGAAACCGTCGGCTTACCCGGTCGCGCGGAAAATCTTGCATCTTTGATTTCAAAGTGAGGAAACGCGGTACCGTTCACCCATCCGTCAAAAAACCAGTCCAGTGATTGGCGGTTTTCGAACCAAAGAGATTTCGGAAGTACCTCCTCCACCGCGCGCTCGAAATCGGCATTGGTGATTTCTTTACCCTTATAGCGGTCATACAGACCACGTAATAGCGCAAGAAACACCTGGTCGCTACCGTCGCGATTTTCCGCCGTGCGTGAGGCGTCACGAAACATGGTGCGCAACATATGCAGCAGCCACGTGCCCCGGCCATAGGTGATGACCTCGTAACCGGCAGGAAACTTCGAAGAAGCCAGCCTGATACCCAGCGTCACCGGCCCCGCCTCTACAAATGGTGTTCCGTCCTTGGACTTCGCGGCCAGCAGTTGTCGGTAGGCCTCCAGCATCACCTGTTCGTCAGACGCATGCCGCTGCTCCAGCAGCATAAGCGCGGAATAGTTTGCGATGGCTTCCAGCAACCATTGTTCGTGATAACTGGCCCATGACATCCGGTCGCCAAACCACTGATGTGAAACCTCATGCGGTAACATTACTTCTTCGTAAAGCACGTTGTCGGGAGCAGAGATGTGCTGCGCCTCCCGCTGGGCCGGTGTCAGATACACGTAACTCGAAAGAAAGATAATGCCGGGCCAGCCCTGGCTATCTGTGCCCGGGCGTTGGGTGAGCGCGAGTGAACTAAAAGGAAAGGGGCCGAACATTTTTTCCAGCGACGTAATGGCCTCGGCCGCTCGTGCCGCAAGTTGCGTGCGGCCCACCGCTGGATTCGCCTCCGCTCCGCTCTTGGGAATCGACGCCGCCACTTCGGGTGGCATGGGCGACTGCGAGGTCGGCACCATATCAATTCGAGGCGGCTTTGCCAAATCGTTTTCGACCCCGCGGGTCGCGTACGAGTCCACAGTTACCGTCCCAGCGGTAGCTGTGCTGCGCAAGTACCGGCCGAGGTTGAATCCTGCGATTGGGACAGGTCCTTCGCTGATCCAATGCCCGAGCCATTGTGCGCCTTCCTGTTGCAACGCTACCTGCTTTCCGGTCGCGACGAGTGTCCAAATCTGAGGAAAGCGGAACGTAATGTCATAGTTCGCCATGGCTATGCCGCGGTTCGGATACCACGTGCCGCGCGCTCCGACGTAGAACAACCCGCTGCCAGCGTCAGAAAGCACTGAGCCCCCGTAATTGAAGCTCAATCGCAACTGCGCTCCCGATTTCAGTGGCTGCGGAAAAACGACAGCGACCAGGTCGTTTCCTCGCCGTGACAACTCGCTTCCCTCGATGGCTTCATTCTGGATGAACTCCAGCGACTGTCGGTCTATTTCCACCGATTTCAGTTGCAGATAGCGCGACAGTTCGAACATCAATATGCGCGTGCCGTCCTGCAGGACCGCTCCATCCAGGTCCGCAGCCGCTGACAAGCTCAGCGCAGGATCGATCGTCACCTTGATACTGTACTTCGATACCTGGAACGCGTTTCGGGTAAACGCCGGGCCGGTAGGACCATGAAACCGGAGGTCCGATAACGGATCCTTGCGCATCGAGCGCATCGGAAAACTCATCCACAGGTCGTAATACGTTTCGTCGTGGGCAGTCGACGTCTGGCCTACGATGATCTGCTCAGGGCTGCGGGTGTCGAAATAGACGTCAAAGGTTCCCAGGTGAGCAGTGGCCACTCTGGCGTGTAAAAGTCGGTCGGAGGGTTGGGAATCGTCCGAGGGAACGGTTGGGGGCCCGCTGGTGAACGCGATCGCCAGCCGCAGTGCATCCATTGTTGCAAGCCGGCGGGCCAACTCATCATTGCGCGTGACGAAGGCAGCGCCATCCTCTGCCGGGCGCAGATACTGCTGCAACTCGCTCCCGGTATCGTCATTGAACCGTAAATAGGCGGAGGAGAACTGTTCCTCCAGAACACCCAGCTTGGTGAACAGTCCCAGGGAGGCTCGCTCTCTACGATCTGGCGGACGAACCAGCACTTCGCCCTCGCCTTCGAAGTACGCGCCGGTGACGCGGCCGTCCACACTCTGTGTAAATGCGATGATCCCGTCGTTGAGCCACAAATGAACATCTTCCCGGTCGATGGCCGCCTCGCGGATTTTGTAGACCCGTTGGGGATCGAGTCCGACGCTGCGCAATGCGCGATACAGCGGCAGTACTGGGCCGGAGGTCAGAGGCAGTGACTGTGCCTGCGGGAATCCAGCGCAAAAGAACACAAGCACCGCCGCAGCGAGTGTGAATCGTGAATAGGGGATGCGCCGGGATGCCATGTAAGAAAATCAGCGACGGTTCTGCGTGCAAAGCTCGGTCACCAGTCTAAGCCAACTGGCCTGTCATTTCACGTCACAACAAGAACGGCCGACCGAGAACGTCACGCATACGCCGAAGCCGAAATCTCACGCGACAATCGTCACCTCGACGGGTTACGAAAGTAGTAGGACTTCCTGGAATATCGGCTGGCTGTCAGTGGCACTCGGCGCTAGAATTTGGTTGCACTTGGCAACGGATTGTTACGCGTTGGCGTCCAGGTCGTCGAGTTATGCCGTGCAGCGTCTGGTTTCGCAGAGCGGACGAGGCTGATTGAAGGTAGAATAGATGTAGTGTGTACTCGCAATCCAGCGTTGGCTCCGTGTGAGTTGTCCCGTCCCGATTAGGTTATTGATGAAGAAATCCGCATTTGTTCTGTTCACATTCCTCCTAGGCGTTCCATGTTTGGTGGGCCAGCAGGCCCAATCGGCGCTTCCGTCCGGGTCGACACCGCCTGCTACAACAACGCCTGCGCCGACATCTACTCCCAGCCAGCCAAGCGATATGACAGTGGTCGAGGAGATCATCGCCCGCGTCAACAACAGCATCATTTCGCGCTCGGATTTGAAGCGCAGCGAAGAGCAGTTGGCGGGCGAAGCGAGCAAGGCCGATCCCAGTATTCCAGCAGAAAATCAGCCTCAACAGAAGGACCTCCTCCGCGATCTGATCGACACCCAGTTGCTCTCGCAGAAGGCCGAGGAGCTTGGGATCAGCGCCGATACAGATGTGGTCAAGCGCCTTGATGAACTCCGCAAACAAATGCATGCCGAATCCATGGAAGACCTGGAGAAGGCAGCCCAGGCGCAGGGTGTCTCCTTCGAGGAGTTCAAGCAGAACCTGAAAAATCAGATTCTCACCCAGCACGTCATTCAGCAGGAAGTAGGCGGACACATCAGCGTCACCCAGCAGGAGATTCAGCAGTTCTACGACCAACACAAGGATGAATTGCAGCGGCCCGAGCAGGTCCGTATCAGCGAAATCCTGATCTCCACGCAATCGGCGTCGAGTGGAACAACGGCTAGCCCGGAAGTCTCCAGCGACGAACTCGTTGCCCAGGCCAAGATCAAGGCCGATGCGATCTATGCGCAGCTAGTGAAGGGCGCGAAGTTTGACGAACTCGCCCAGAAGAATTCTTCGGGTCCGACTGCCGCCCAGGGTGGCGACCTCGAGTACTTCAAGCGCGGTACGCTGTCGAAGCAACTCGAAGATCAGGTTTTCACGTTGAAGTCGGGCCAGTTTACCGAGCCCGTCCGTACCAACCAGGGCTGGGTGATTCTCAAGGTAACCGAGCACCAGTCGGAGGGCGTTCCACCTCTGAAGGAAGTTGAGCCTCGGATCCAGGAACACATTTACATGTCCAAGATGCAACCTGCGCTGCGCGAGTATCTCACCAAGTTGCGGGAGAATGCCTTCATCGACATCAAGCCGGGCTACATCGACACCGGTGCCAGCCCCAACGAAACTAAGCCCATCTATACCACTGCCTCCACGGCTGACGACGCTAAAAAGGCCAAGAAGAAAAAGAAGTTCGGCGTATTTTAGTGACTTGGTGAAATCGCATTTGAGGCGCATTTAGATGCGCCTTTTCTTGTTCTGGGCAGTTGCTGCGTCGTCAATCGGGATGTCTTAGCCCGTTGAAAGCGCCGTGCGGCCGTTCCGAAGCCACACATTGCTGTGGCATTGCGATACGATAAACGTTCCACCATCGTGAAGTTCCCGCGAGATGGCATCGAGGTTTCCCCATGAAAGATTTCTACATCCGCGACTGCCAACAGCACGAAAGCCAGACCATCACTTCGAGCTTCGTGGTCGCCTCCAAGCAGGTAAAGACAAAGAAGAACGGCGACCCCTACCTGGCTGTCACCTTGGCCGACCGCACTGGACAGTTGCAGGCCAACATGTGGGACAACGTCTCCGATGCCGTGAATGAGTTTGAGCAGGACGATTTCGTCAAGGTCAAGGGCATGGTCCAGAAGTACAACGGCCGGTGGCAGCTCACGCTCCACAAAGTGCGGAAACTTGGTGACGCGGAAATCGATTACTCCGACTTTCTGCCCAAGACCTCGAAGGACATCGACCAACTCTGGCGCACCCTGGGAGAGTTCGTCGAGTCGATAGAGAACCCTTGGCTACAGCGGCTGATCAAAGACTTCATGGAGGACGATGCGGTCGCCACCGCCTACAGGAATGCTCCCGCAGCCAAGACCATGCACCACGCCTATGTCGGCGGACTGCTCGACCACGTGGTTTCTCTCATGACCACCTGTGACCTCGTGGTGCGCAACTATCCGCAGGTGAATCGCGATCTCCTGCTCACGGGCGCGTTTCTCCACGACATCGGCAAGATTCACGAGTTGGCGTACCAGCGTTCGATTTCCTATACCACCCGCGGACAGCTGCTGGGCCACATGATCATTGAACTGGAGATGCTGCACGGGAAGCTCTCTCACATCCCCGGTTTTCCCGACGAGTTGAAGATCCTGATCGAACATTTGATCATCAGCCATCACGGGCAATACGAGTTTGGCTCTCCCAAGCTGCCGATGTTCCCCGAAGCGCTCATGTTGCACTACCTCGACGACCTCGATTCCAAGATGGAAAGCATGCGCGCCCAGTTCGAACGCGAGAGTGAACAGGAAACTGCATGGACTAGCTACAACGCATCGCTGGCGCGGACCCTGCTCAACACGAAGAAGTTCCTGGAAAAGGGCGGCGCGGTAGTCCTTCCAGCTTCGGCCGGAAGCGCCGCAGCAGAAGACGCGCCGGTTGCTCCCGAGGAGGCTGCAGCGTCGAAGCCGAACCCCGAGGCGGATGCCAGCGCGGAAAAAGCCGAACCGCCTTCGCCTCTTGACGCGCTCCAACGGAAGTTCGCGTCTTACAAGATCACTCCGGCGGGCGTCAAAGGCAGTTAGCCCCACGCCCACGCAAGAATAACTCTGCATGCTCGACTTATCGCGTTTTGAAGCTCTCTCCTTCGACTGTTACGGCACTCTCATCGATTGGGAATCCGGCATCCTCGGATACCTTAGTCCGCTGCTGCAGAGCAAGGGTTTCAACGTCTCCGACGCGCAGATTCTCAGCCTCTACAGTGAGAGTGAGCCGCGCCAGCAAGACATGCCTTACCGCAGCTATCGGGAAGTATTGTCCGCGGTGGTACGCGATTTCGACCGCGAGTTTCGCATCGACTTCACCGAGGACGAGCTGGACGGACTGGCCAACTCGATACGGACATGGGTACCATTTCCTGATACTGTCCCTGCGCTCCAGCGCTTGAAGCCCCATTACAAGTTGGCGGTCCTTTCCAACATTGATGACGACCTGTTTGCTTTGACTGAGCCGAAGTTGGGAGTTCAGTTCGACTGTATCGTAACCGCGAAGCAGGTGCAGAGCTACAAACCATCAGTCCGCAATTTCGAAACGCTTCTCGACCGCCTTGGCGTTGAAAAAGGCAGGCTGCTCCATGTCGCGGAGAGCCTCTATCACGATGTCGTTCCCGCACATGCGTTGGGAATCGCGACTGTCTGGGTCAATCGCCGACAGGGCAGGCCAGCAGCGGCTACTAAATTGGTCGCGGCCCAGCCCGACCTCGAAGTACCGACCGTCTGCGCTCTGGCGGATTTGGCCGTCAGGTAGCGTCGCTCGTCCATCTGGAAATGCGGTATCTTAATGACACTCACTTGAATCTCAACCGCGAAACGGGGCATCACTCATAGACCTATGAAAATTCTGGTTCCCACTCCTTTGCGTCAGTACGCCGGTAGGCAGCCTGCCTTTGAAGCACCGGCCGCCACTGTCGGCGAGGCGTTAAGCGCTCTCACCGCCACCTACCCCGATCTCCGCAAACACCTTTACGGCGAGGATGGAAAATTGCGGGCATTCGTGAACGTTTACCTCAACGACGACGACATCCGATATCTGCAGAATGATGCGACTACCGTAAAGGACACGGACATTCTCTCCATCGTTCCGTCGATCGCCGGCGGAAGGTTGTAACTCGCTATGACAGGCATTGCAGAAAAGGCCGCCGCGCTCAACAACGACGAGATCCTTCGCTATTCGCGCCACCTGATCATGCCGGAAGTCGGCATGGAAGGTCAGCTTAAGCTCAAGCAGGCCAAGGTGCTCTGCATCGGAGCCGGAGGCCTGGGATCGCCGCTTGCCCTGTATCTGGCTGCTGCTGGAGTCGGCACCCTCGGTATCGTGGATTTTGACGTGGTTGACTTCACCAACCTGCAACGTCAAGTAATCCACGGCACCAGCGATGTGGGCCGCAAGAAGCTCGACTCGGCCGCCGACACCCTGGGCGAGATCAATCCCAACGTCGAAGTGCGAAAGTTCGATACCCGCTTGAGCAGCGCCAATGCGCTCGAACTCTTCCGCGAGTTCGACATCATTGCCGACGGCACCGACAACTTCCCCACACGCTACCTGGTCAACGACGCCTGTGTTCTAACCGGGAAGCCCAACGTTTACGGCTCGATCTTCCGCTTTGAGGGACAGGCCAGCGTGTTCGCGACCAAAGAAGGCCCGTGCTATCGCTGCCTCTATCCTGAGCCGCCTCCTCCGGGCTTGGTGCCATCCTGCGCTGAGGGCGGAGTTCTGGGTATTTTGCCGGGACTGGTGGGCATCATCCAGGCCACTGAGACCATCAAGCTGATCCTGGGTTCGGGCGAGCCGCTGATTGGACGGCTGTTGCTGGTAGATGCCCTCGCAATGCGTTTCCGCGAGTTGAAGCTACGCAAGAACCCCGATTGCCCGGTGTGCGGCGTAAATCCAACCGTGACGGAGTTGATCGATTACAACCAGTTCTGCGGCATCCGTGGCGAAGAGGCGGCAGCACCTAGTACCATAAAGGACATGACAGTCGAAGAACTCAAGCAGCGCCTCGACAAGGGCGACGACCTGTTCGTGCTCGACGTGCGCGAGCCTCACGAATACCAGATCTGCAACATCGGCGGACATCTGATTCCCCTCAACGACCTGCCCAAACGGGTCAGCGAGTTGGATTCCAGCCGCGAGATCGTCGTCCACTGCAAGATGGGCGGCCGCAGCGCCAAGGCGGTCGATTTCCTCAAGCAGTCGGGATTTACCCGCGTGCACAACCTGGCCGGCGGTATCACCGCCTGGGCCGAACGCATCGATCCCAAGGTGCCGAAGTACTAGTAGTCAGTTGCCGGTAGCCAGTTGCCAGTTGGCAGAAGCCAGCTGGTCACGACAGTCCCGCGTCCGCGCCGAGTGTGACAAATAACCTTTTCACGGTCGTTTAGAATCAATCGCTTGGCAGGAAATTGTTCGCAAGAGGTTGATTCTAAATGATATTACACGTATCCGTTTCTGTCCGTTGGACTTAGCGGCCCATTTCCGATGTTTGCCGAGTTCCCGTGTCTGCGTCGAGCGTGTGCCGCCGCTCCGCGGCTCCGGTCCACTTTTCGCGCTTACCGTGGGCTGACGCCCGCGGCTAACACAAATGTCGCCGCTGCGCGGCTGAATTCCCGGACAGGACAGTCGAGCCGAAACCCGCGAAAAATATTTCTCACGGTTGTTTAGAATCAATGGTTTGGGCGGAAAATGTTCGCATGTCATTGATTCTTTACAGAGTTATACGTATCCATGTCTGCCCGTAGGACTTAGCGGCCATTTTCTGGCGCACTTCCGCCACAGGGCTCCATTTCGGGAATTGTCAAAGAGCCATGGGTGTTCGACGCCAAGGCGCGAACCGGCCAGAGACACCACTCGCCTTGCCTCACAGATCTGTTGTAAGGCTTGGCGGAGATGGAATGCCAGAGAAATCGGCCCTCCATGAAAACGAAGGTAACCAAGGACAATTCGCGGAGCGACCTGCAATCGATGGACGCCATCGTCCTTTGATTTTTCACCCAGCGCGGGTCTTTCTTTGCCCAGGTTATCGTCCAACTACAGGACGCGAACCTGGGGCACCGGGCTCCGTGCTGGGCTATCATGTCGTCGCCCCCCGCTGCGTGGTAAAATCGGCGGGGAACCCCGTGTGAGAAGTGTGTCTTGATCGAGTTAGCACCGTCCATTCTGTCGGCCGATTTCGCCCGCCTGGCTGACGCGGCCAATGCCGCGGTGCGAGGCGGAGCCACGGTTATCCATTGCGATGTAATGGATGGGCATTTCGTGCCCAATCTGACCATTGGTCCTCCAGTGGTCGCGTCGTTGCGCAAGGTGGTGGACGTCCCGCTCGACTGTCACCTGATGGTCGAGAATCCGGACGATTTTATCTCCGCGTTTGCGGATGCCGGAGCCAACTGGATTTCGGTTCACCAGGAAGTTTGCCGCAATCTGAATCGCACCCTGGAGCTGATTCGCAGCCATGGGTGCAAGGTTGGGGTGGTGCTGAATCCGGCGACCCCAGTGCAGACCCTGGGAGAGGTGCTGGACATCGTTGATTTCGTTTTGATTATGTCCGTCAACCCTGGCTTTGGTGGACAGAAGTTTCTGCCTGCGACGCTGGAAAAAGTCCGCAAATTGGCGACTATGCGTGCCGCCAGGGGTTTGAGTTTTCGTATCGAGATTGATGGCGGCATGTCGCTCGAGACGATTGGCTCGGCGGTAAAAGCAGGGGTCGAGATCCTGGTCGCCGGAAGTGCCGTGTTTGCGCACGGTGATCCGAGGGGGAACGTGGAAGAGCTGCTCAAAGCGGCCCACGACGCCACACTGGTACGCGTCTAATTCGTCGAGTTTGAAGAGTTTTTAAAGGTGGTAAGGATGTTTCGTCGTGTTCTCTTATGCGTTCTGATGGCCAGCGCGATCGTGTTTGTGGGTTGCTTCAGCAACAAGAAAGTCTCCAACCCGATCGCCAACGTCAACTCCAAGCAGCCCGACAAGGTGCTGTATGACCGCGCCATGGACGCCATGAAGCACAACAAGTTCGACGTCGCGCGACTGAGCTTGCAGACCCTGATCAACACCTATCCTGACTCGGAGTACGTGGCGCGCGCGAAGTTGGCCATCGGCGATTCCTGGTACGCCGAAGGTGGATCGGCCGCCATGGCGCAGGCCGAAAGCGAATACAAGGACTTCATCACCTTCTTCCCCAACATGACCGAGGCGAGTGAAGCCCAGATGAAGATCGCCAACATCCATTACAGCGAAATGGAGAAGCCCGATCGCGACTTCACCCACGCCAAGCGCGCCGAGGAAGAATATCGCCAGCTGATCATGCAGTTTCCCGACAGTCCCCTGGTTCCCGAAGCCAAGAAGAAACTGCTCTCGGTGCAGGAAGTCCTGGCGGAGCGCGAATACATGATCGCGCATTTCTACTACTTACGTGAGTCGTGGCCGGCCGCCATCGCGCGATTTAAGTCTCTGACCGACACTTACCCGCTCTATAGCGGGGCCGATGAAGCTCTCTTCGAACTTGGGGGCGCTTACGAGAAAGAAACTGACTTGCTTCGCCGCTCCAAGTTGGCCGAAGCAGCCAAGGGGCCGCTGATCAAGACTTATACCGACAACGCCGTCGCGGCCTACGATCGCATCCTGACCCGCTACCCCGAGGAGGACCGCGCCGTCGACGCCCGCAAGCGGCTTGAGGCATTGGGCAAGCCGATTCCCAAGGCCACTCCCGAAGCGATCGCTCAGAACAAGAAGGAAATCGAGAGCCGCAGTTCGCTCAGCACCTTTGGCAAGGTGATGGAGAACTTCAAGAAAGGTCCCGACGTATCCGAGGCAGTCAAGGTGGGCGAGCCGACCCTGGTTGATCCCAAGCAAGCCAGCGCTCCTGAGCTGGTGCGGGCAGCCACCGCCAGCGTCGTGTCCGCGTTGACCGCGGCCACGACAGGGACGGCCCAGCCCGGGACGGGAACCGCACCGCCGCCGGAGAACGCCCCGACGCCGCGTTCTGATGCCGCCGCCGCGCCCGGTGACACAGCCGGGACCGGAACTAGCTCGGTAACCTCAGTGAACTCTGCCGTGGAGGTGGTCAAGAGTCCACCCGCCGGTAGTACCGAAAGCACTGGCATCTCGGAGTTGGGGAACGACTTGACCCCGCCTGCCAATAATGCCGCACCGGGAGCTGCCCCGCCCTTGCCTCCGACGCAGGTGAATGACGCTCCTAAGGCGGCGGTCGGCGACCCTGCGCCAGCGTCCGCGAATGCGAATGCCGCACCAGCGACGACTGCGGATCCGACCACCGAAAGCTCGTCGAAGAAAAAGAAGAAGCACCACTTCCCCTTCTAAGCGCTGATGAATTGTTCTCAGGCCGCCGCAGAATGTGGCGGCCTTGTTGTTTGGCGCGCCGTTTTTCGCTCAATCGCAATCCTGTAATATCAAAGGAGTAACGCCTTTTTGCTGAACGGATACGAATGCCTCACGATCTCCCCAAGGCCTATGAACCCGGTGCCATCGAGCCTCGTTGGGCCGAGTATTGGGTCCAGGAAAAGCTGTTTCACGTCGAGACTCCGTCTGCCGACTCGACCCAACCTGTCTTCACGCTGACGCTGCCACCGCCCAACGTCACCGGACGCCTGCACATGGGCCACATGCTCAACCAGACGGGGATGGACATCATCGTCCGCTGGCACCGCATGCGCGGATTTGTAACGTTATGGTTGCCCGGCACCGACCATGCCGGCATCGCGACGCAGGTAATGGTGGAACGGCAGCTTGCGGCGGAGGGCAAGAGCCGTCGCGACATGACGCGCGAAGCCTTCATCGAGCGCGTTTGGGCATGGAAGAAGCAATATGGCGGCGCCATTCTCGACCAGATGAAGCGACTAGGCGCGTCGGTGGATTGGTCGCGTGAGTTCTTCACCATGAGCGACCAGCTCTCGCACGCGGTGCGCGAGGCCTTCGTGCAGTTGCACGAGGAAGGCCTGATCTATCGTGGCAAGTACATCGTCAACTGGTGCCCGCGCTGCGTCACCGCTGTGTCAGATCTGGAAGCCGTGCATGAGGACACCCCGGGAAAGATCTGGGAGGTCCGCTACCCGGTTGTGGGAGAGAAGAACAAGTACATCATCGTCGCCACGACGCGTCCGGAGACGATGTTGGGCGACACGGCGGTCGCGGTGAACTCAACCGACGAGCGCTACCAGCATCTCCACGGCAAGAATGTGCTGCTGCCGCTGATGAACCGAGAAATCCCGATCATTACCGACGACATCCTCGCCAACCCCGAGTTCGGCACGGGAGCGGTTAAGGTCACGCCGTCGCACGATCCCAACGACTTTGAAGCAGGGTTACGCAACGCGCTCCCCCAAGTTGAAGTGATCAACGAGCTGGCGCAGATGAACGAAAATGCTGGTCCCTATGCGGGACTGGATCGTTTTGAAGCGCGCCAAAGAATCGTTGAAGACCTGGAGAAGGGCGGCTTCCTCGTCGGCATCAAGGACTATGTCGTGCCGCTCAGCAAGTGCGATCGCTGCAAGACCATCATCGAGCCGCGGCTCTCGACGCAGTGGTTCGTGAAGATTCAGCCGCTGGCCGACCGCGCTATCGAGGCGGTTGAGCAGGGCGAGGTTAAGTTCGTCCCGGAGAACTACGCCAAGACCTATTTCGAGTGGATGCGCAACATTCATGACTGGTGCATATCGCGTCAGTTGTGGTGGGGCCATCGCATCCCCGCGTGGTATTGCCAGGATTGCGGCGAAGTGATCGTGGCGCGCGAGACACGCACCAAGTGTACGAAGTGCGGCGGCAGCAAGCTGGAGCAAGACAACGACGTCCTCGACACGTGGTTTTCGTCGGGACTGCTGCCCTGTTCGGGATTGGGCTGGCCCGACAAAACTCCGGATCTCGATGCTTTCTATCCCACCTCACTGCTGGTCACCAGTTTTGACATCCTATTCTTCTGGGTGGCGCGCATGATCATGATGAACTGCCACTTCATGCGCGGCAACAAGCACGGCGACGTTCCTTTCCGCACGGTTTACATCCATGCGCTGGTGCGCGACGCCGATCGGCAGAAGATGTCGAAGATGAAGGGCAACGTAATCGATCCGATCGAGATCATTCAGCACTACGGTACCGACGCGGTGCGCTTCACGCTGGCATCCATGGCGGTGCCGGGAACCGATATCGCCTTCTCGGAAAGCCAGACCGAGGGCTATCGCGCCTTCGCCAACAAGATATGGAACGCCTCGCGATTGCTGTTCATGAATGTTGACCGCGCGCAGGAGGCGGGAGTGTGGTCACTGGCGGAGTTCAAGCCGCTGGCCACTGATTTTGCCGCGAAGGGCGTTGCCGGGTTTAGTACTGACACGCTGGAAGACCGCTGGATCCTGTCGCGCTTCAACCGCGTGGCTCAAGAAGTTCACGAGGCGTTGGAGACCTACCGCTTCCACGAAGCGGCGCACGTCATCTATCACTTCTTCTGGGGTGAATACTGCGACTGGTATCTCGAGTTGATCAAGTCGCGGCTGGCTGCCAGCGATCGCGACCAGGCCCGCGCGGCTCACGCCAACCTGATTGGGATCTTCGAAGCGTCGCTGCGCCTTTTGTCGCCGTTCATGCCCTTCATCACAGAGGAAATCTGGCATGCCGTGTACGACGGAAAGCCGCCGCTCAAGTCGATCGCCCTGGCCGCCTATCCGCAAGGGGACGACAAGCAGGTCGATACGGTTGCCGAAACCGAGATGGCCATCCTGCAGGACCTGATCGTCGCCGTGCGCAATATTCGCGCCGAACTGAAGATCGAGCCAAAACAGAAGTTGACTGTCGAAATCCATGCTGATCCTGAGATCCGTGGTTTGATTGAGCGCAATCGTTCGTCGCTTGATCGCATGGCGAACGTTGAGTCCGTGGCCTTCGTTGACGCATCTCTTGCAAATGCCGCGGGAGCCCGCAGCACCGCCCGGTTCGATGTGCGGGTCATCTACGAACGCCAGATCGACATCACAGCCGAGCGCGATCGACTGAACAAAGAACTGCTGAAGATGACGGGCGAGATCGGCCGGGCCACCGCGCAACTGGGCAACGAGGCCTTTCTGGCCAAGGCGCCGGCGAAGGTCATTGAGGGTATTAAAACGCGCCGAGCCGAACTGGAAGTGCTGATCGCGAAAGCCCAGTCCGCCCTGGCCGAACTGGGACAACCAAGCTGAGGAGAGATCGTGGACTGGTCGAGCCGCAGAGTCACCGCAATCCTGGAAAACGCGCTGCAGGAAGATCGCGCCACCAGCGACGCCACCACGTACGCCTGTATTGAGGTGAGCCAGCGGGCTTCGGCGACCGTCCTAGCCAAGCAGGATTGCGTCCTCGCCGGACTGGGCTGCATTCCACGCGTTCTCGACGTTTTTGCGACGCTGGACGGGACTGTTACCTCGCATCCCAACGTCACGTACAACTCCGAAGTATTTGATGGCGTGCACCTGCGCAAGGGGCAGTCCATTGCCGTCATCGTGCACAATGCCCGCGTGGTCCTCTCCTGCGAGCGCGTGATCCTGAACATCATGCAACGTATGAGCGGCATCGCAACCTTCACACGGCGATACGTGGATGCAGTCGCCGGCACCAAGGCCACCATCCTCGATACACGCAAGACTGCTCCCGGAATGCGGGTGCTCGACAAGTGGGCGGTACGTTGCGGCGGCGGCACCAATCACCGCCTCGATCTGAGCGATGGCGTTCTGATCAAGAACAACCACATTGCGCTAGCGGGAGGCGTCATCCCCGCCCTGCAACGCGCCGTGAAGAGCCGCCGCGGCTCAGGTTTGATTGAGATCGAGGTGCGCTCCATCGAAGAATTCGAGTCCGTCCTCGAACATGGCGCGGAGGCTGTGCTGCTCGACAACATGACGCCCGAGCAGGTGCGCGCGGCCGTGGAAACGGTGTCAAAGCTGGAGCGCCCGATTCCGCTCGAAGCCTCCGGCGGCATCACGTTGGAGAATGTCCGAGCCTATGCGGAAACGGGAGTGAATTTCATTTCCGTCGGCGCGCTGACCCACTCCGTTCACGCCGTCGATCTGAGTATGCGCATTTTGCCGGCCTAGCAGTAGCCTGGCGGAATCGCGCTTCCCCTATCCCGCCGGCTCGCGCATAATTCTCTTATCACGCGCTCAACCCCAATTCGTGCCGACGGCGCTCTTCCCGAAGGCCTGACCGACGCTCGCCTTGGCCGCATCGTTCGCTTGCTCAGCGACAACGCGACGCTGGTTATCAGCGGCACCCGCATCGCCGAAGAATTGAACACCACGCGCTCCGAAGTCTGGCGCGCCATACAGCACTTGCGAGAATTGGGCGTTCGCATCACCGGACACCCCGCCGAGGGCTACCAACTCGAGTCCGTGGCCGACCTGCTGCTGCCCGACATCATAAGCCCGCTGGTGACTGGGACGCTTTTCAGTTCGCGCATCCGGCATTATTTCCGCATAGGCTCGACCAACGCTGCCGCGATGGAAGCCGCAGCGGCAGGCGAACCCGAAGGCGCCGTATTTTTCGCGGAGCAGCAAACGGCCGGACGAGGCCGAGGCGGCAATTCATGGGAGTCCGCTCCGTCGGACGGCGTCTATTGCTCCGTAATCTTGCGGCCCCAACTCTCGCCCGCGGATGCCCTGCTGTTGTCGTTAATCGCCGGCATCGCTGTCACCGAGGCAGTCGAACAGACGACGGGCTTGCATCCCGACCTGCGCTGGCCCAACGACGTGCTGCTGGAGGAGCGCAAGTTCTGCGGCATCCTCACCGAAATGAACGCCGAGGCCACGCGCGTCCGCTACGTCGTTGTAGGCATTGGCATCAACGTCAATCAGCCGTCCTTCTCGAAAGAACTGGAACCCATCGCCACTTCGCTGCGACTCGCCAGCGGCCACGAGTGGTCGCGCGTTCAGGTAGCCGCGGCTCTGCTAAAATCGCTCGACATCTGGTATCGCAAGCTCACCGATGGCACTGCCGATTCACGCTCTGCCATCTTCCGGAAGTTCGAGGAACGCTCGTCCTTCGCCCGCTCGCGCTTCGTTCACGTCGATGAGGAAGGCGGCTACGAGGGCGTCACCGAGGGACTCGACAACCGTGGTTTCCTGCAGGTGCGGACCGATCGCGGCCTTCGCACCGTGCTCTCGGGAGGAGTTCGCGCCGCCAATGCCCAGGGAAGATAACGTATGCTGCTAGTCCTCGACGTAGGCAATACCAATACTGTGCTCGGCGTCTTCGCACCAAAGTCCGATGCGACGGGCGCGGGTAACTACGACAAACTCATCGCTCACTGGCGCGTCACCACCGCCAAGACCCAAACCGTGGATGAGTACGGCGTCTTGTTCCGCAACCTGTTCGCCATGAATGGGCTCGAAGTAAGTTCGGTGCAAGGCACCGTGATTTCGTCCGTCGTGCCCCCGCTCGATTCCACCCTGCGCGATGTTTGCGAACGCTACTTCCAGATCAAGCCCTTGTTCATCGAGCCGGGAGTCAAAACCGGCATGCCCGTGCATTACGACAACCCTGCCGAGGTCGGGGCCGATCGCATTGTCAACGGCGTTGCCGCCTTCGAGAAGTACGGAGGCCCCTGCATCATTGTGGATTTCGGTACAGCCACAACTTTCGACGCCGTCTCGGCGAAGGGCGAATATCTCGGCGGTGTCATCACTCCGGGAGTCGGTATTTCGGCCGACGCGCTATTTCAGCGAACCGCCCGCCTTCCCCGTGTCGATATTCGCAAGCCTCCGCGCGTACTGGCCACCAACACCGTGAACAGCCTGCAGTCCGGCCTGTACTACGGGTATCTCGGATTGATCGACGGCATCCTCGAGCGCCTGATCGCCGAACTCGGTGGCGATGTGAAGGTGGTCGCTACCGGCGGACTGGCATCCCTGATGGGCGGCGGCTCGAAGTACATCCGCGAAGTCGACGACCTGCTCACCCTCGAAGGTCTGCGCATCATTTACGAGCGCCATATGACCTTCCTTCGCCGCCGCAACGATCATGCGGCAGATTCGGCGCCCGCGGCTTCGAAGCGCGATTGAAGCTACACTGATAGTGGGGAAAGCATGTCCTTCGCGGACTAAAGTCCGCTCGGGACGACAAGAATAAATGACTTGGCCGCTGGCCTGAAGGCCAGCGCTACCCAAAGCAGTGCTCCACCCAACACACCCGAAGTGAAAATGCACAGTGCGCGGCCAGCGTGGAAAACTACTTCAACTATTTCACCGAGATCGAGGACCACTTTCAGCGCCGCCGCGGCACGCTCACGCTGCTGTCTCCGCTTGACTGGGCGCTGATGGAAATCTGGAAGGATGCGGGCATTCCCCTGGAAGCGGTGCTGCGTGGTATCGACACGGCCTTCGACAAGTGGGAGCGCCGTCCCAATCGCACCCGCAAGGTCAACGGTTTGGCGTATTGCGCGCAAGAGGTATTGGCGGCCGCCGAAGAAATGAAGGAAGCCGTGGTCGGTGCTGGTCCCCGTGCGAAAAGCGCTCCCGGACTGGAATCATCGACGGTCGCGGACTTTCTAAGGCAGAACGCGACAGAGCTGCAAAGCGCGACCCTGCCCGATTCTATCCGGATCATTGCCCACGAGACCGCCGCCGGATTGACCTCGGTCGCTGATGCGTTTGCGGTCGGCAATCCTCTACCGATGGAAGACCTGGAACGTCGCCTGACCGTTATGGAGGAAAAGCTTTTCGCGGCGCTATTGGCTGCCACGCCCGAAACCGAGTTGCTGCAGGTCCGCACCGAAGCGGACCGTGACCTGGCCCCGTATCGCAGCCGGATGAGCGCGCAGCAGATCGAGCAACTTCACAAGCAGTACCTGCAGAAGCGTTTGCTCGAGCAGCATAAACTTCCGCGCCTGAGCCTGTTCTATATTCCCTAAGTCTGACAATGTGGTACTGCGGAGTTAATTTTGGAACTGCAAATCGAGAAGTTGGTTTATGGCGGCGATGGACTGGCCCGACTGCCCGCCGACGCCCAAGGCCGCGGCAAAACCGTGTTTCTTCCCTTCGTCATTCCGGGTGAGCAAGTCGATGCCAGCGTGGCGGAAAACCGCTCCGGGTTCGTGCGCGCCAAGCTCGAAAAAGTCTTAACGCCATCGCCAGATCGCGTTGCGCCGCCCTGTCCCTACTTCGGAAAGTGCGGCGGCTGCCAGTATCAACACATTGCCTATTCCGCACAGCTTCGGTTCAAGGCCGAAATTCTTCGCGAAACCTTGCGCCGGACCGCCAAGCTGGAACTGGACCAGGAAATCACAGTGCACGCGTCGGAACCCTGGAATTACCGCAATCGCACTCGCGTGCGCGTGCAACATGACCCGGCATTTGCCTTGGGATACTTCGAAACCAACTCGCACAAGTTGCTGGCGGTCGAAAGCTGCCCGATCAGCTCGCCGCTCATTAACCAGACAATCAGTGCTGTCTGGGCCTTGGGACGGGCTCTCAAGGTACCTGCCAGCGTGCACGGCATGCAGTTCTTCGCCAATCATGACGACACTCAATTGCTGGTCGAGACCTATGTTCGCAATCAAGAGGCGGCGGACGCGTGCAAGGCTTTTGCTGCCGCACTTACGTCGCGCCTGAATTCGGTCGTCGGGATGGTTGTGTTCGCCACCTCACCGGTTGAGGACGAAACCCGCCAAAGAGCGCCGCTGAGTTCCATACACAACGAGGAATCGCTGGCGATCGGCGCAGATTCCCTTACCTACCACGCTGTGGGACATGACTATCGCGTGAGCGGCGGATCTTTCTTCCAGACCAACCGGTTCCTGGTTAACGATCTGGTAAAGACAGCCACCAGCCGAGCCAAGGGCAAAGCGGCGCTCGACCTTTACGCCGGAGTGGGCCTGTTCACGCTCGCGCTTTCCAGCAATTTCGAAGATGTAATAGCGGTCGAAGCCTCGCCCCATGCCTTCGGCGACTTGAAACACAATGCGCCGCGCAACGTGAAACCCGCCCGCGCCACCACCGAGGAGTTCCTGCAGAAGCGCGGCGAAAAACTCGCTGTCAACTACGTGCTGGTCGATCCTCCCCGGGCCGGTTTGGGCGACAAGGCCGCCGCCGAGCTATGTAGAACTTCCGCGTCGCAGGTTACTTTCGTTTCTTGCGACCCCGCAACTCTCTCCCGCGACCTCCGCGTGCTGCTAGAATCGGGCTTTAAGGTGGAGCAGGCGCACCTCTTCGACTTGTTTCCCCAGACCGCGCACATGGAAACAGTCCTTCACCTGGTGCGTTAGACATCTCCCCGGAGCGAGTTTATGTACGCAATTGCCATCCTTCGTTACCGCAAGCCGCTGGAAGACGTGCTCAGGCACGTCGACTCGCACCGCGCCTATCTCGCGGGCCTGAAGCAGGAGGGGCTGCTCATCGCCTCCGGCCCGCTGGTCCCGCGCAATGGCGGAATGCTGCTGCTGCGCGTTCCCGATAACGAAGCTCAGGCGACCCTCGACAGTATCCGCGACAACGATCCGTTCACCCGGTTCGGACTCGCGCAATATGAAGTGTGGCCCTGGGCCCCGACGATTGGCGCCGAGGAACTCGACCGCTTGTAAGCGGAATTGTCGACATCCTCCCCCTCTCCGCAGGCAGCGCACGCCTCCGCACGCGCGCCCTCGGCTGTGTATTGCGGCGGTAGGGAGCCCCTGTTCATCGCCGCCCTCGCCTTCGCCAGCGGCATCGTCGTTGCCAACTATGTCTGGCGTGCGCCCCTGGTTTGGCTGGTCGCATCCGTCATCGCCACAGCCGGTGTTATCGTCCTGCACCGCCGCGCACCGTCACTCGCCTTTACACTCGCGGTCCTCGCATTACTCCCCTTGGGGGCGTTTTACCTACAGGTCACCGACGCTGCGCAGGTCACGCCTCCCAACCTGGAAGCGTTCGCCACCGGAGAAGGCACCGTCGATGTGACAGCGCATGTCATGCGCGAGGGTATCGTGCGCGACAGCCCATTCGGAGGCAAGCAGGAGTCTGTCGATGTCGAAACTGAGCAACTCGGCAGCGGTGAACATCAATCCTCAGCCTCCGTCGGCATCCGGCTGACGATTTATACGCAGCGCACCGAGGAGGACGAAGCCCGCCAGTCCGGGACCGACGCTGCCTTGCCGGTATACACCTACGGCGAGCGACTGCATTTTACGGCAAAGTTGCGCGCGCCGAGGAACTACGGGAATCCCGGCGCACTCGATCTGGTGGGATATCTGGCGTCGCAAAACGTTCGGCTGACCGGATCGGCCCGGGCCCGTGACGTGGAGATCCTGCCCGGATTCTCCGGCAGCCGCATCGGGCGGTGGCGCAGCGACGCTCGTCGCAGCGTGCTGAATCACATCCAACGGTTATGGCCGGGCGAGCCCGGGGCCTTGATGCAGGCCATGCTGATCGGCGGACGCGCCTTCTTCGGCCGCGAACTTAAAACCAACTTCCAGCGCACCGGGACGTATCACATCCTCGTGGTGTCGGGCATCAACGTTGGAATCCTCGCCTTCGCATTTTTCTGGCTCCTGCGCAGATTTCCAATGGGAGAAGAAACGGCCACGGTACTGACCATCCTGTTCTCGTGGGGATACGCCTTTCTCGCCGATCTCGGCCCACCCATCGTGCGCGCGACCATCACTCTGACCATTTACCTGCTCACGCGTCTGCTGTTCCGCGACCGCAACGGCCTCAACGCGCTCGGCATCGCGGCGCTGGGCATACTGGTAGTCGCTCCGCGCACGCTCTTCGAGGCCAGCTTTCAGCTGACATTTCTTTCGGTGATCGCGGTCGCCGGAATCGCGATGCCTATCCTGCAGCGCACGCTCTACCCATTTCAGCGGGCCCTGCGCAACATCGATTCGCCTGCCTACGACTTCAGCATGCCAACGCGTGCCGCGCAATTTCGCTCCGATCTGCGCCTGGTGCGCGAGAACCTGGCGCACATCGTGGGTCTCAGGGCGTCGAATTTCATCCTGCTGCGCGGCGCTGGATTCGTCCTGGCCGCCTCTAAACTGATTCTGATTTCCGCCATCATTCAGGTCGGGCTTGCCTTGCCCATGGCGTGGTACTTCCACCGCACCACCACCATGTCGCTGCCGGCAAACGTGCTGGTTATTCCCCTGGCCAGCGTACTCATGCCGGCGGCGGTGCTGGCGGTCGGCCTTTCCTATGTTTCGTTCTGGCTGGCGCATTTGACCGCGCTCGTCGCTGGTTATTGCCTCGCCGTGCTGACAGGAACCATCCGCCTCATCGGCGGTAGGCAAATCGCGGACGTTCGGTTGGCTTCGACATCAGTAGTGACGGCTTGTGTCGCGGCCATTGGCTATGGCATTGCACTCATCCTGGCCCGACGGCGTCGCCTCCTCGCATGGCTAGGGGTTGCTGGCCTGCTGGCTGCGGCAATCTGGATCACGGTCGCACCACCCACGAAACATTGGCGTCCTGGCGTGCTGGAAATCACCACTATCGATGTGGGACAAGGCGACTCGCTGCTGATCATCACGCCCGAAGGCAAGACTCTGCTGCTGGACTCCGGCGGTGTTGGCGGCCAATCCCATTCTGATTTTGATGTCGGCGAGGAAGTCGTCTCTCCCTATCTTTGGAGTCGAGGCATCCGCCGCCTCGACGCTGTCGCAATCTCACACCCACATTCCGATCACATGGGTGGAATGCGCAGCGTGATTGCGAACTTCCAGCCAGGAGAGTTTTGGTACGGGCTGGATTCGCCGAGTTCCGAATTTACTGAATTAGCGGCAACTGCACGGACTTTTGGAGTCGCCTTCAAGCCTCGTACAGCAGGCGAATCGTTTGAATTTGGAGGTGTTCAGATTCGCGTCTTAAATCCCCGGCCAGGCGTTACTCCAGCAAACCCGGCGCAGGACGACGAGTCCATGGTGCTGCGCTTCCAATATCGCAACACCTCGGCCCTGCTGGTCGGCGATTCGCATAAACGAACGGAAGAAATTATGGAAGGCGAAAATCCGGCATCGAATCTGCTGAAGATCGGCCACCACGGTTCCGCAACTTCCAGCACGCCGGAATTCCTAAATGCCGTATCGCCGCAATTCGCCGTGGTCTCCGCCGGCTATTACAACTCGTTCCATCATCCCCGGCCGGACATTATGAGGCGCTACGCCGATCGACAAATTCGCACCTACCGCACCGACCTGGCGGGGGCCGTTTCGTTCTATCTCGACGGCGCTACGGTTTCGGCTCAGTCTGCTCCTCGCTGACCGCTTCGTCTGCATCCGTCGTGGGATGCTTGCGGAACTCCTCGATCATCGCGGCCGCCTCTTTGGCCTGGTCCTCGCGGGCTACGACGATCACGCCGCCCACTCCGGGGTAGATGTTCTGGGTTGCGTCCAGGCTCTGCACATAAGCATCAATGCCCGCCGATTGCAGTAGGCCCTGCACCACCATGGCCTCGGTTTCCTGCTCGGTATCGAACACCTTGACGAGTTCCTCTGCCGGTTGCGGCTTGTCTGCCATAGTTCCTCCAGTATTCTTCGATGCCATCAAAATTTCTAAAGCCTGATGCATTTGCGGCTGCAATTTAGCCGTTTCGTTGTATGATGCCGCCACAGAGCACAGCGCATCGGTGGGATGGCAGCCAACATCCAAATTGTAGCGAAAACTAGGGACCGAACGCGGTCAGTTCAGTACACACCTGAGCATTTGTTCCAACGAGGGAAGATATGGGGCAACCTGAGCGCAAAGAATTAGGCGACCCGCAAGCAGCCACACCCGAACTGCAGGAGCAGGAAGAAGAACGCCGCAAACTTCGCAAGCTGCAGATCATGATGAGCATGGTCATGTCGGTCATCAGCCAGGACGCCGGCATGTCCGTGGAGGAAGCCTCGGAGCTGGCGGCGAATGCTAAGCGCGCGGCACTCGCCATGTTTCCTGACAAGGAGTTCGCCTACGACATTCTTTACAAGCCCCGATTGCAACGGCTCATGGCCGAGCGATTCCATCTGCAGTAAGGGGGGCTATTTGTCGATCGACGCCAGGTAAACAGTCAGCGTTCCCCAGAATAGCTTCGCCCGAATCTGCACAGGCAGGTGCCGCTGGTCGTCGCTGTACCAGATCCAGATGCGCCCGCGGTCCTTCAACACGCTATAGTCCCCTTCCGGACCAACCCGCACCGTCTGGAATGTACCTGCCGGTGTCTTGATGACCTCCCTGCCTTCAACCCGAGCATTAATCGTGACCGTCTTTCCACCGTCATTGAGCGGAAAGCTATACGTTGCGCCTTGCTGCAGGGGAAGACTGGCAACATATAGGATTCCCGACATCACGTCGGTCACGCATCCCGGGATGTCGTTTTCCGTGCGCTTCGACTGATTGAGTTTGAGATTGCGTTCTTCCAGGACCGCCTTGCCCCGGGTGTAGTCGAAGGTGATCGCCGTGTCGCGCCAATGCGATCCTTCCTCCGTATGCTTCGCCAGCTTGGATGAGCACAGGGTCTTGGCGTCAAAGTAGGAATTGAAGCGGTCCTGTACGCGGAAGAGCAGTGCCACGACTCCAGTCGAGTCTGCTGTCCCGGTCACGTGCTCCTGCGAGCCATCGCGTTCGACGCGCAGCGTGGCCACTCCAGCGGTCCAGAAGCGGTACTCGGCTTCGTAGCGCAGTGTCTGGCGCGGAAAGTCGAATCCCGGCCGCAGCGGCTGGATGTGGGCCCCGGCACCTATGGAAGCTTGCGGCTGGGTATGCGAGGCAGTAGGGTGCGCAGGCTGCGACGGCGCCTGCCCACTCACTCCGAGCGTCGATGCAGCGACCGTCAAAACTGTGATGAGCGCGAAGCGGCGAGTCAGAAAATTCTTCATGAACCAGGAAACCAGAGCATCTTCACAACAAGAGCCGCCAACATTGCGGCGGCCCCGATCAATGCATTGTACTCGCGATGCTGCAGATAAAGCTCGCGTGAGAACCCCGCAGTCAGGCCCGGGAACCATACTGTCCTGGGCAGTAGTCGGGGCACACGGCGGGCATAGCTGTCATATTCGGAGAACTGCCCGCGAAGGAAAGTTTCCTCTCCGCGGATCACCGGCACGTAGATCACGCTGAATAGGCCGATGATCCCGATGGCAACCCACAAATCTCGTGACCCAATCGCGAATCCGATGGCGATGATGATCGACCCCAGGTAAAGCGGGTTTCGGCAGTAGGCATAAGGTCCGGTGGTGGCCAGTTGTTCATTCTTTTTCACGTGTCCCGAAGCCATCGCCCTGAGAAAAACTCCTGCCGCAGCAACGACTCCGCCCAGCGCCAGCGAAATCCAGTCAGGACGTGCGCGCCAAAAGTAAAACACGGCAAACAGAAATCCCAACGGTACCCGAATGCGGCGAGCGATTCGGCTCCAAGACACGGTAGACCGGGCTTGTGTCGCCTCAGCCATTTTGTTCCTTCGTCAACTCATCGGCGGCGGCAATCACGTGCTGCGGCTCGATCGACTGCAAGCCTTCGTCCGGAAGATCGGTATGAGAACTGTTATCGACGCTCTCGCGGCTGCGCAACACAATTGAGCGTGTCGCATAGGGACCGTTGCGCTCCGGGCGTGTAGGTCCAAACAGGGCCACGACGGGCACTCCCAACGCCGCCGCTAGGTGCATCGGCCCGGTGTCTCCTCCCACGAAAAGGCTGGCGCGCCGGGTGAGGGCTATAAGTTCGCCCACCGAACATTTCATCAGGTGTGCCGACCCGCCGCTCGCGTCGCGGACACTTTGAGCCAGTGGTTCCTCTTCAGGTCCGTAATTCACTACCACCGCCATACCGCGCTCCGCGAGAGCTTTCGCGACTGCGCCATACGATTCAACCGGCCAGCACTTCGCTCCCCAGCCTGCACCAGGATTGACGATCGCCAATGGCTTCCATCCAATCGACGAATGAAACCGGTCAGCCCAGGATTCCGTTGCCGGATCCTGCGGAAATGCCGGCGGCTCGTAGGCGAGGTCATCCCCGGCCACCGCCGATGCAAGTGATAGCGCGTGCTCAATGACGTGCGCGCCTTGGGTGGCAACCGGATGCGTATAGAGCAGTCGCGCCGGCCCCTCGCGCGGCTCCGCCGATCCGATGCGAGTCTTCGCCCCGGAAAGCCGCGCTGCCATCGCCGAACGAATTGCCCCCTGCAGGTCCAGTGCGATGTCGTACTTCATGGCGCGCACCTCGCGCATGCAGGTTCGCATGTCATGCCAAGTCACGCCCGACGACAAGTCCTTTCGCCAGTCTTTGAAATTCGAGAAGTGTAGCCAATCGACCAGCGGTTTTAGTTCCGAGCGCGGCTGCAGTCGCTCCAGCGGATGCGCACACAAAAGTTCCGCCCAGCGCTCTTCGATCAGCCAACCGATCTGCAGGTTTGGCCGTTCGCGGCGCAGCGCGGCAACCGCCGGAATCCCATGGATGACATCGCCCATCGCGCCTAACCGCACCACCAGCACTCGCAGAGGCGCCTGAGCTCCATCTACAAGTTGTTCCTGCACCAGCGTGTGCTGGTCCGACTGGGTAACAGGCTGCTTCACCGTGACTGCGAACCTCCGCGAGAGGTTCGCATCTGGCCGAGAAAGTTGGTTGTCGAATGGTCCTTGGGATCGCCCACAATCTCGACACGTCCGCCATAGGCCAGCACTTCGTCGCGCTCGGGAACGGTCTCTCGCGTGTAGTCCGTGCCCTTGGCCTGGACGTCGGGATGAAGCTCGCGAATAAGACCGCGGACGTCCGGTTCGTCGAAGATAACGACCGCATCGACATCGGAGAGGGCCGCGATGATTTCCGCGCGTTCCTCGGCGGGCATCAGCGGACGCCCCTCGCCCTTGAGTTGCCGCACGCTGGCATCGGAATTCATGCCCACGATCAGCTTCCCACCCAGCGCCTTCGCGCCCTGGAGATAGCGCACGTGGCCAACGTGCAGCAGGTCGAAGCAGCCATTGGCCAGCACGATCTGCTCGCCGTTGCGCCGCCACTCGGCAACCCGCGTTTGCAGGTCGGGGCGTGAAAGAATTTTTGCTGTGCTCTCGCTCACGATTATTTTGTCGCCGCGTGTTGGTCGATGGCCGACTGCAGTTCCTGGTTTGACACTGTGGCCGTTCCCCGTTTCATTACCACGATCCCGCCGGCAAAGTTCGCCAGCCGCGCGGCGGTTGGAGTATCGGCCCCGGCTGCCAGTGCTGCAGTGAATGTCGCGATCACCGTATCGCCCGCGCCGGTCACGTCCACCACCTGGTCGGAGCCAAAGATGGGGATCATCAGCGGCGCTGCGTTCTTCTCGAACGCCACCATGCCGTCGCGCCCGCGAGTGATCACCAGCGACTCCAGCCCCATGCGTTGCATCACCTGTGCGCCAGTGGTGAACAGACGTTCGTTGTCGTCGCCAATCTTGATACCTAGCGCTTCTTCCACTTCGGGCTCGTTGGGCGTTGCGGCCGTTATGCCCGAATACTCCAGCATGCGGTAACGCGAATCCAGTGTGATCGGCTTGTTCGCGAGGCATCCATTCGACATGACCTGCTGGAGCAACAAAGGCGTCGCGGCTCCGTATCCGTAATCGGACACCAGGAATCCATCGCACGCGGCCCCAAATTTCCGCGCCGCCTTCATCAGCTTCGAAACAATCGCGTCGTCCTCGGCAATTGGCAAAGGCTCCCGGTCCACCCGCACCACCTGCTGACGGCTGGTGTGCGACATGCCCGCAAGAATGCGGGTCTTCGTCGTGGTGACATGACCCTTCAGCTGCGCAATGCCGCTGGTCGGGATCTTTTTCTCGCGCAGCTTATCGAGCAACAATTCGCCCGGCTCATCGTCGCCCAGCACGCCCACCGGAAAAACTTTCACTCCCAGCGAAGCCAGGTTCATGACGGCGTTGCCTCCGCCACCCGGAGTCACGATCCGCTCGCGATACTTCAGGATCAGCACCGGCGCTTCACGCGACACCCGCGCAATCTCGCCGAACACGAATTCGTCGGCCACCAGATCGGCCAGTACCGTCACGGAGACGTCCGCAAACGATTGCACGATCTTCTTCCAGTGCTCGGCTTCTTTGAAGTGCTTTGCCATGAATAGAGGCGTCCCGCCTTCAGTTTCCGTCGCTGGATGCTGTGAAACTTCTCATTCTCTCACGCGGATTTCATTCTGGCGTGCGATCAAGCCGTAGAGCGCTTCGACGATCGCTGCCGCAGCACTTAATCCCCCGGCGGCTTCCGCAGGCTCAAATTGCATGCGCACCCGCACCACGTGCAGCGGTCGCAATCGGTCAATGTTGTCCCCCAGATTCACCGCATCCTTCTCGGTGGTGACAAATGCCGTAGCTCCCGATTCCTGACCCAGCTTGAACAGCAACTCCACGTCTCGCGCGGCGTACGCATGGTGATCGCGGAAAGCGCGTGTGCCGGCGACGCGAAACCCGGTCTTGCCGAGCTCCGTAAAGAAGTTATCCGGCCGGGCAATGGCACAGAAGGCAAAACACGCGTCCTGCGTTTCCGGAGGAACGATGCCGCGTGATACGCGCCACATCTGCTGGCCCTGACCCACCGGAACATGATCCGCGGCTACGCCATCCATCAAAACGATTGCGTTGGCGCGTGTCAGCGACGAAAGCGGTTCGCGCAATCTGCCCACCGGCAACAGTGCGTCGTGCAAGTCGCGCTCCGTGACCAGCACAATATCGAAGTCCCGCGCCAGCCGGCGATGCTGGAAGCCGTCGTCAAGCAGGTGCGCCTGCAGCCCGAACTTCTCTTCCGCGAATCGTCCCGCCTCGTATCGATCTTCGCCCACGATGACTGGGACGCCGAGTTTGCGGGCGATCAGGAGCGGCTCGTCGCCAAATTCCTGCGGCGTGCCTGCCGGATCGACTAGCAGCACACCCGTCGATTTACGGCCGTATCCTCGCGACAGCACGTTGAAAGCGAGCCCCCTTTGCTTGAGCAGTTCGCCTAGCATGATGAGGAACGGTGTCTTGCCAGCACCTCCGGCAGAGATGCTGCCGATGCTCACTACAGGTGCCTTTAATCGATGCGCTTGGAACGTGCCGCGATCGTAAAGACGGTTGCGAATGTCAATCCCGGCGCCATAGAGTGCGCTCAGCGGATTCAAGCGCGTCTCTCCGACACAACTGCTGCAGCTGCGGAGTTCGGCTCCGCCGGCAGAAGACGCAGCAGCGCTTCGATCATTCTCTCCGTCGCACCCTTTTGCTGTCGCATCACCTCAAGCGCGCGCTGCCCTAATCGCTCCCGTTCAGCATCATCCTGCAGAAGTGCCAAAACCGTCGGAGTCAGCGACTGCGGAGTCACGATGCGCAATGCACCAGCCTCCTGGAACACTCCAATGATGTCGCGGAAGTTTTCCGTGGACGGCCCAACGATAATCGGAATTCCGAACTGGGCAGCCTCGAGCACATTGTGTCCGCCCTTGGGAACCAGGCTGCCGCCGACAAATGCCAAGTCAGCAAACTGGTAGAGGCTGGCCAGTTCGCCAATGCTATCCAGCAGGAAAACCCCGCCCGCTATCGGTTGCTGCCCATCCCACTCTGACCGCCTTTGCCAGTGGATCTCCGAAGCCCCAAGCAGCGCCGCAACTGGTTCAAAGCGTTCCGGGTGTCTTGGTGCCAACACCAGCAGTGCGCCGGGATAGCGCGCCACGACCTGGCGGAAGCAGTCGAGCAGCATCGCCTCCTCGCCTTCGAGGGTGCTACCCGCCACCAGCAATGGACCGATCTCCTCCCGTCGCAAGGCCGCTTCAAACGGATCGAGAATCTGTGGCCTCTCCGGCGGCTTCACTTCGAACTTAAGATTTCCGCCCACCTGCACGCGTTCCGCCGGCGCTCCAATCTGCACCAGCCTCCGCGCATCTTCGTCGCTTTGCGCCAGAAAGACGTCCACGTTTCGCATCACGAGATCGAGCAGTTTGCGAAAGCGCAGGTATCGCGGCAGCGAGCGGTCCGACACGTGCGCATTAACCACCGCAATCGCCGCCCCTGAGACGCGCGCCTCGTGCAGCAGGTTGGGCCAGAACTCGCTCTCCGCCAGCACCAGCAGCTTCGGCCGCAGCGCCTGCAAATAGGCCCGCATTGCAAACCCAAAATCTAGCGAGAAATAGAAAACGTCGCCCTCGCCAAATCGTTGTCGCGCCAACTTCTGGCCTGTATCGGTGGTGGTCGAAATCACGATACGCCAGCCCGGCAGGCGCGCTTTCAACTCGTCCACCATGCGCGACACTGCCAGCACTTCCCCCACCGAAACCGCATGGATCCAGATCGTATCCGGCGACACCCGGTCGAACAGCCGGTTCGGTACCATGCCCAGCCGCTCACGCCAGCCAATGCGGTACTTGCCGTGGCGCGCCGCCTCCAGCAGCCACCAGGGCGCACTCACTACCAGGGCGAGCATCAACAGCAGGCTGTAGACGAAATACACCCTGCGATTGTACTTGCCGGGCGCAGGCGAACCAATCGCCAGTTGTAGGCGAGGGCTGTGCAAGCGATAATCCCATCATGGGCTTCCGCATCCGTTGGATTTTCCCGGTCGTTGCTATCTCTCTTGTGTTGGGTGTAGTCCAGCTTTGGGGTTTCAAAGACTTCATCATGCCCAAGGCCGAAAACGCCAACACGTATCCCAGCAAGGATTCCCAGCCCAACGAAAAAATCACAGTGGCAGTCGATCTCTACAACACCGCGCCCAAGGACGACATCTTCAACACGCACTATGTGCAGGAAGGGATCCTGCCGGTTTTCCTTGTCATCACCAATGACGGCGACAAGCCCATCTCGGTCACGAAGATGCGCGCCGAACTGGTCACCGCCAACCGCGCCAAGCTGGAAGCGCTCACTGCCGACGACGTCACGCGCCGCGTATTGCACGTCAATGCCAGCAGCACCAATCCTGGACACGCGGGAAGTATTCCGATTCCCTTCGGCAACAAGAACAAGAAGGCCCAACAGCAGCTCGACGAAATCAATCGTGCCAAGTTCAGCGCCTTTGCGGTCGAGCCCCACTCCACCCAATCGGGCTTCCTGTTTTTCGATATTTCGGATGTGCGCAACCCGACCCAGGGAGCGCACGTCTATCTGACTGGCGTGCGCGACGCCAGCGGAAATGAAATGATGTACTTCGATATTCCCGTGGTTTCCGCGAACGCGGCAAGCGGCAACTAGCCGCTGCGGATACTCCTGGATCAATACGCAACACTGCGAATCGTGCCGCATGCCCTTGACTCCCACCGTTGGGCGACATACCCTCGCAGTCTCAGAGAAAAGGACACATTATGAGCCTTCTGGAATGGTGTGATGAAGGTCCAGCCATTGTGAGCGTGCTGGCCAGCGTGGAAGATGCAGTCAACACGATGTTGGAAAAGGATGTCGGTGCAGTTGCCGTCATCGACGAACAGGGCATCGTTGCCGGAATGTTCACGGAGCGCGACGTGTTGGCCAAGTTCGCTCTCAGCGGACGCGACGCCAAGGCGACTCCGGTCCGCGAACTTATGAGCCCCATGGTCGAGATGGCCACCGACGACACCACGGCCGCGGAGGCCCTCAAGGTCATGCTCGAGCGGCACTATCGCCATCTGCCTGTCGTAGACGCTAGGGGGAAGGTCCTGGGGATCCTCTCCATCCGCAACATCCTCGAGGCGCGAATTGATGACTTGCTAGATGAACTCGACAGCAAGACCTCCGACTCTGGCCCTAAGTCTAAACGGGAGAATGTCATACAGATTCCATCGCCCTCGACGCCGCGTCCCTGACCGCAAAATCTTAGTCACTTCGACTCATATTTCGGCATGTCTTAAGCTTTCCCGTTATAATTGAAAGTTCCTATGCGACAAAAGCGACTCATACGATCAACCACGGTTCTTTGCGTGCGCCGGGACGGCAAGGTCGTCATGGCCGGAGATGGCCAGGTCACCTTGGGCGACAACGTCATCAAGCACACCGCCCGCAAGATTCGCCGCCTGTACCAGGACAAAATTCTGGCGGGATTTGCCGGCTCGACTGCCGATGCCTTCTCGCTGTTCGCCCGTTTCGAATCCAAGCTGGAGCAGTACCACGGCAACCTTGGCCGCGCAGCCGTTGAGCTCGCCAAGGACTGGCGCACCGACAAGATGCTGCGCCAACTCGAAGCTCTGTTGCTGGTCGCGGACCAGGGCCAGACATTTCTTATTAGTGGACAAGGCGACGTGATCGAGCCCGACACCGGCATCGCCGCCATCGGCAGTGGAGGTTCGTTTGCAACTTCCGCCGCCACTGCGCTGTTTGAGCACACGCAGTTGTCAGCACGCCAGATCGCCGAGGAAGCCATGAAGATTGCCGGCAAAATCTGCATCTATACCAACGACAGGATTACCATCGAAGAGTTGTAGTCTCGAACTCCGGGAGTGTTTTTGAACCCCGGTAGCGTTTTTGAAAGGGCACCGGCTTCAGCCGTGCCGTTAGTGGCATTAGTGAATTTGGGCTTTAGCCCCTGAGGGAACTCGGTTTCCACCCTCCCGCAAGCGACTCCAGCCCCAGAGGACATAGCGTTGGCCATTTATCTACCCGCAACCGCCGATGAAGAGCACGTAGCACTGGATGAGTTGACCCCGCGCGAAATTGTGCGCGAACTAGACAAGTATGTTGTCGGCCAGCACGACGCCAAGCGCGCGGTCGCCATTGCCCTGCGCAATCGCATGCGCCGCCAGAAGCTCACGCCTGAATTGGCGGAAGAAGTCATCCCCAAGAACATCATCATGATCGGCCCCACCGGCGTGGGCAAGACCGAGATCGCCCGCCGTTTGGCCAAACTCGCTAACTCGCCCTTCATGAAGGTGGAGGCCTCGAAGTTTACCGAGGTCGGATACGTCGGGCGCGACGTTGAGTCGATGATCCGCGACTTGGTCGAAATCGCCATCGACATGGTGCGCGAAGAGAAGCTGGAAGACGTAGCTGATAAGGCCGAGCTCAATGCCGAGGAGCGTCTGCTCGATTTGCTGCTGCCTTCCATGCCGACGCCAGTTCCGGCGCGTCCTGCAGCCCAAGACAACCAACCCATCGGATTCAGCCTCGAAAAAGAACCGCTGCTGGCCGGAGAGCCCGGATCGCGTACCCGCGAGAAGCTGCGTCAGCAATTGCGCGAAGGCAAGCTCGACGAGCGCATGGTCGAACTTGAAGTCCGCGAGAAATCGATGCCGGCCTTCGAGATCATCACCAATCAGGGTGTCGAGGAGATGGACGTCAATATGAAAGACATGTTGCCCAACATCTTCGGCTCCCGCACCAAGAAGCGGAAGATGAAGGTCAGCGAGGCCTTCGAGTACCTCATCCAGGAAGAAGAGCAGCGCCTGGTCGATATGGACCAGGTCACGCGTATCGCCGTCGAGCGCGTGGAAAACTCGGGCATCATCTTCCTCGACGAAATCGACAAGATTGCCGGCCGCGAAGGCGGCCACGGGCCCGACGTCTCTCGCGAAGGCGTGCAGCGCGACATCCTGCCCATCGTTGAAGGCACTACCGTCAATACCCGCTATGGCATGGTGCGTACCGACCATATCCTGTTCATCGCCGCCGGCGCCTTCCATGTTTCGAAACCTAGCGACCTGATTCCGGAATTACAGGGCCGCTTCCCTATTCGCGTCGAACTGCAGTCGCTGACGGTCGAGGACTTCATCAAGATTCTCACCGAGCCCAAGTCGTCGCTGACCAAACAGTACATTGCCCTGCTCGAAACCGAAGGTGTGAAACTTGAATTCACACCCGAAGCTCTCGAGGAGGTCGCGAACTTTGCCTTTAAGGTGAATGAAGGCACCGAGAACATCGGCGCACGGCGCCTGCACACTATCATGGAGCGGGTGCTCGACAAGATCAGCTTCGAGGCACCCGACCTCAAGGAGAAGGACGTCGTGGTCGACGCCGACTACGTGCGCAACAATCTCGCCGACATCGTCAAGGACCAGGACTTGTCGCGCTATATCTTGTAACGGACGCTCGACGCTATTAGGATTTCGAGGCTCGTGGTCTACCGAGGATGGCTGAACGATGAAGCGAAATTCCGCCCGTTGTCTGATTGGCGCGTTAGCCCTGTGCTTCTCCTCTCTCACGCTCGGCCACGCTGCCGACACCAAAGCCCCTGCAGTTTCGTGGAAGGCCGATCTGTTGGCGTGGCGCGCGCAGCAGGCGAAGGACCTTCAGGAGCCTAACGGATGGCTCACGTTGATCGGCCTGGAGTGGCTGAAGTCCGGGGACAATGCCTTCGGTTCAGCAAAGGGCAATGCCCTGGTGGTACCGGCTCAGGCCGCACCGAACTTCGGCATCGTCCGCCTCACTGGCGACACGTTGCAATTGCTGCCTCCGTCCGGCGGCTACCCGAAGGGACTTCAGGTCGATGGCGCAGCACCCACGAATCCGCAGAACCTGGCTCCCGACAGCTCGGGTCGTCCGTCGAAGATCACGCTAGGCACGATCACCATCACGGCCATTCACCGCGGAGATCGCTACGGACTTCGTATCAAGGATTCCAAGGCCGCGACACTTCTGCATTTTCACGGCCTGAAGTGGTACCCGCCTAACGAAGCCTACCGAGTGCAGGCCAAGTGGATCCCGTACAACCCACCGCACCATGTGCCCGTCCCAACCATCTTGGGCACGGAAGTCATGTCCGATGTTCCCGGCGCTGCGGAGTTCACCCTCGACGGCAAGACGTATCGTCTGGAGCCGATCGTAGAGAGTCCCGACGACAAAGACCTCTTCTTCATTCTTCGCGATGCGACGAGTAAGACCGAAACGTACGGTGCCGGACGATTCCTCTACACTGATTTTCCCGATCACGGTCTGACCCAAGCGGGAGAACTGTGGCTCGACTTCAATCGCGCGGAGAACCCCCCTTGCGCCTACACGCCGTACGCGACCTGTCCCCTGCCGCCGCCGCAGAATCGTTTGCCGGTGCCCATTCCAGCCGGCCAGCAGCGCTATCACGAATAGCGTTGGCGCGGGACTGCGGCCTGATGCAGATCCCTCGTTCGGCTCGTGTTGACAGGCACTGAACATGACAGACCCAGACAAATGACTGGCACTAAAGAGTCAGCGGGGGAGGACGGCTCCATGGGCCCGGCTCGGGTGGCGCTTCGCGGTTTGACACTCCCTCTGAACCTGCTACCCTTAATACTGCCAATGTCTGCGTCGTTGGCTGCTGAGGAACATCCAATTACTATGGGAAAACTGCGCCAATACCTTCGTTTTATGACTGCTGTCCAACTCCTGCCTGCGCTCGAAAGCGGCGAGGAGACCCTGGTCGGCGGGCAGGCCGTGCTGGAGGGCGTGATGATGCGCTCGCCGCATGCCTGGGGTATCTCCGTGCGCAAGCCCGATGGCACGATTTCGACGCATTCCGAGCCGCTGGAGCGGCTTTCGGAGAAGCATCCGTGGATGGGCTGGCCGGTGATTCGCGGCGTCATGACGCTGGGACAGGCCATGGTGCTGGGCTTCCGCGCGCTGCGCTACTCGGCCGATGTGGCGCTGGACCAGGTTCCGGCGGACGAGAATGGCAAGAAGGCCGAGATCAGCGGATGGGTCGCGGCTCTGAACATCATTCTTTCGGTGGGGTTTTTCATCGCGCTCTACAAGTTCGTTCCGTTGGTCGCGGCCACCAAGCTGAAGAATGTCTATCCCGTGTTCGGCAACCAGGTGATGTTTAACGTGGTCGATGGCGTGGTGCGCATCGCGATCTTCCTGCTGTTTATTTGGGGCGTGTCGCTGATGCCGGACATTCGGCGGGTGTACCAGTATCACGGCGCCGAGCACAAGACGGTGTTCGCGTTCGAGTCGCGCGATCCGCTGACTATCGAGAAAGCGCAAACGTATTCAACGTTTCACCCGCGCTGCGGAACCAGCTTCCTGATGACCGTGATGCTGATTTCGATCGTGATTTATATGCTGTTCCCGGTGCATACCTTCTGGGCGCGGTTCGCGCTGAGGGTGGCGCTGCTGCCGGTGATCGCCGGGCTGTCGTACGAGATGATTCGCTTCGCCGCCAAGCATGGCTCGTCGCTGTTTGCGCTGCTGACCAGGCCGGGATTGTGGCTGCAACGCATCACGACCAAGCAGCCATCGGACGATCAGGTGGAGACCGCCATCACCGCGCTGAATGAAGCCATGGAGCTGGAAAAAGTTCGCGGCGGCGAACTGGTGATTGCCTAGCGACGATCACCCCGACACGCGCAAAAGCCGGCGCGTGTCGGGGCCCCGATGTGCCCGCCGCTATGAACTGCTCTCCCAATTTTGATTGTGCGGAACCGCAAGGGCTAAAGCCCTAGGTCTTAAGGGCCGCTCGGGAGGCTGGCCCTTCGGCTGCGCTCAGGGCAGGCTCTAGAGGCCAGCACTACAAGTTCCGTTTACCTGTTCCCGTAGAATGAATTGTTTGGCTGGCGCGCATTTTTTGCGACGCGAGCCCAAGTGAGCAATCATGTTTGAGCGTCTGGAACAAATCGAATTGAAGTACGAAGAGCTGAACAAAGCTCTCGCATCGCCGGATATCGTCTCCGACTCGCAGCGCTATCAGAAGACCGCCAAGGCCCACAGCGAGATCGCTCCCATCGTCGAGAAGTATCGCGAATACAAGGACCTGACGCGTGGGATCGCGGAAAGCAAGGCGTTGGTCGAAGGCGAAACCGATCCCGAAATGCTTGCCTATGCGCATGAGGAACTGGCGCAGCTGGAAAAGCGCGTGCATCAGGTCGAGGAAGAGATGAAGGTCCTACTGCTGCCCAAGGATCCGAACGACGAGAAGAACGTGGTGCTGGAAATCCGCGCGGGAACTGGCGGAGACGAAGCGACGCTGTTTGCGGCGGAGATGTTCCGCATGTACAGCCGCTATGCGGAATTGAATCGCTGGAAGGTGGAAGTGCTCTCGAGTTCGGATTCGGGTGTGGGCGGGCTGAAGGAAGTGATCGCCATCATCGAAGGCCAGCGGGTGTATTCGCGGCTGAAGTACGAGAGCGGCGTGCATCGGGTGCAGCGCGTCCCGCAGACCGAGACGCAAGGCCGCGTGCATACCTCGGCGGTGACGGTGGCCGTTCTGCCGGAAGCGGAGGACGTGGACGTGAAGATCGAGGCGAAAGATATTCGCATCGACACGTTCTGCTCGTCGGGCCCGGGCGGGCAGTCGGTGAATACCACGTATTCGGCGGTGCGCATTACGCACCTGCCGACGAATACTGTTGTGAGCTGCCAGGACGAGAAGTCGCAGATCAAGAACCGCGA
>DATBZX010000180.1:0-10073 GCA_036512955.1 Terriglobales bacterium | reverse complement strand
GCGACAACGTCGCATCATCATCAAGGCCGAGGTCGTGCGGGCCAAGGATAAGACGCCGAAAGACAACCCACGCTTTGTCATCACCAACATGAAGCAGAGTCCGCAGTGGCTCTACGAACAGGTCTACTGCCAGCGCGGCGATATCGAGAACAGGATCAAAGAACTGCACGACCTTCAGATCGACCGCACCAGTTGCAGCGACTTCTGGGCTAACCAGTTCCGTGTGCTGTTGACCGCCGCCGCTTATGTGCTGATGCAGGAGTTACGTCTGCAAGCCGCGCACACCAGCTGTGCCCGAGCTCAAGTCTGGACCATCCGTGAACGGTTGCTGAAACTCGGTGCCCGGGTGCTGGGTTCGGTTCGCCGCGTGGTGGTGCATCTGCCCGCGTCGTTCCCGTTTCTATCTACTTTCCGGCAAGTGGCGCTGGCACTCGGAGCCTCGACGGGATAAGACGGCCTCGCCTGGCCCGAAACATAATCTTCGAAGTTACACAGACGGCGTTTCGGGGAAGCACTGTGCCCAGAAATCTCAGAGCTAGCCTGTTCCGACAAACCAGTGGTCCTCACAACACACCGCACCGGACGCTGCACGATGCCATCAACACCATCGCCTCGATGTCGTCCCCAGAAGTCGATCTCCGCAGCGTTCATGCATAAAGCAGGTTAGTGTCGATAATCGTCATCTCGTAGGTAATCCCTGCGGCTCGCCCTCTTCCGTTAGGCTACGACACGGCCTGATATCGCCAACAATCCAAACACTCTGGAACGTGTAACGATTTCAGAGTAAAGTTCTGAGCATCAGAGTTGAAGAGGGATTTTCAATGGCACGCTTCGCGCTCGTTCTCATGTCGAGTCTTGTGACGATTAGTCTGGTCGCACCGGCGCAGACGATACAGGTTAGCCGTGACAATAAGACCATCTATGTGACCTCAGAGGGCGAAGCAAAGGCAGAGCCTGAAATTGCCATTCTCTCGCTGGGTTACCACGCATGGAGCAAAACAAAGGACGCTCTTTTCGATGAGACCGCAGCAGTTTCGGACAAGGTGGTCGCCGAGCTACTTCAGGCGGGTGTAAAGAAAGAAATGATCCGCACGGACAAGACTTCGCTCACCCATGTCGAGCCGGAATTAAACTGGGCCGCCGATTGGAAGGCAAACAGGGTTTTCGAGGCCGAGCTGCGCTGGATGATTACCGTTCCTGTCAAAGATGCGGAAGGCGTTGTGGCAATCGCCATGAAGGCAGGAGCTACCGAGCTAAGCGACGTGGCGTGGGATGTCGTGGATCGAACCAGGCTGCAAGCCGAGGCTGGCCAGAACGCACTGGGGAAGGCACGCACCGTTGCGGATTCCATGGCTTCAGGACTAGGAACCAAACTGGGCGCACTGGTTTACGCCAGTAACTCCGCACCCATCCGGCCTTCCAGTTGGCCCTTCTTTAGCGGCCTCAACACCAGCGCGGCAACTGTATCATCGGGGGTGATCGGAACGGCTCTGCCTCCAAAGGTCATCAAGCTTCTCCCTGAGAAGATCAATGAGAAGACCACGGTTTATGCCGTATTTGCTATCGAGTAACGATGGGCGTCAGTTAAATGACTCCTGACGACTGAGTTGTTGTTGAATGTGCGAGCCTGACAGGATACCTGTAGATATATCGCCATATCACACGTAATCCTTACCCGAATGATGGGGGCTGGTAGCAGAGATTCTCCCGGTGAAAATCTAACCGAAGACCCAGAGGCACAAAATCGGGCACAATCCGATGACTCACGCGTGTTCAGAACAAATCAAGCGCTCATTCTTTCGCAGCCTGGTCAGGCATGTGCGTGGATGTTTTCCACGTGTTCGATGCGATCCAGCTCTTGCAGCGAGTGATAGATCTTCCACAAGGTGAGCATCAACGCCGCTGCAACCAGCAGCATCGCGATGTCGATCATCCATAAAGAATATTCGAGCGAGACCCGGTACCGCATGATGCCCAGCAGTCCGAATACGCCGCTGGCGATGAACACTCCGCCCGACAACCGTCGAACGTTGGATACATGGTGGTTCAGCGCGATCGCCAGTCCCAGAAGCACCGATGCCAGGAAGAAGAAGGTCCACTTCCACTGGGAAAACTCCGAAATATCGACGGCAACCGCGTCGGTGAACGGTTTCACCTGCATCGCGGTGAGGATGGCTCCATTCTCCAGCAGGTCGCTCAGTGCAGCCGCTGTGATCAGCAGGGTAGCGACGATGCCGAGGATGCGCTTACCCATGCGTCCGGCCAATACCGCCAGGCTCACGAACGTCAGCCAGTACAGGAGGATGAAGAGGTAGTCCATATAGGTATTGCGCACGACTACTTGTATGTTGTGCGCGATGTCAGGACCTTCCACTGCCTGGCTGAGTTGGGCCGCGTCGGAACCCAGCTCAACCCGCAGGATGCGGTTGGCCTCATGTCCCTGGAAGTTGCTGGCACCCCACATCAGGATCGCCCATCCCGACAACGCAAGAATGACGATCGCAACAGCTTTTTCAGTTACGCGCATTATTGTGTCTCCAGACGTAGGCGCTGCTCGATGTCAGAGGCGAAGATCGCCACGGTTAGCTGCACAGAGAAACGATACCACCGCAGCCAGAACGTTGTAATTTAG
This sequence comes from Terriglobales bacterium, assembly GCA_036512955.1. Classification (GTDB taxonomy): domain Bacteria; phylum Acidobacteriota; class Terriglobia; order Terriglobales; family Acidobacteriaceae; genus DASRAA01. The sequence goes on along the minus strand of DATBZX010000180.1, from coordinate 7,441 downwards.
CACGCCGGGTACGTGGATGGACCACTTACACGGTCGGGCACCTGATTCGTCACGGTGCCCGCGTGTAGTGGTTCGTCCGTTCACCTGTCCAATTACGGCCTGTGAAATGTTCCGTAGGGTGACGACGCGGGTGCCGGCGCCCCCGGGGGCAACACGTGTTTCCGCATGGCCGCATCGCATATGGCATACCCCCAGTCGATTAGCTGTTGCTGCAACTGGTTGTCCATGGCAGTGAGCCGGGTCGGTGTCTCAGCCAGCTTGGAGGTGACGTCGAACGGACAAACCAAAGCATCCGCCAATTGATAATTCGCAATATCGGAACCGTCTCCCCAATATGCGCCATCGCGGACATCGGCGGAATACAGCTCAATCAGCCAACGCTTGCGCAGCGCACTGACCTGGTTGTAGATCACCATCAATACGCGGTTGAACTGCCCCAGCCAATCGTGCGCCGGGTCGGATTCGCATCCCAGCAGCCCGCCACCATCGCTTACCAGTACGGTTTTATTTTGCTTCCACGCCGTTTCCAGTCCCAGGTTGTCGTAGACCCCGCCATCGCAAAGCACGATCTGTTTGCGAAAATCCGGGCTGGTAATCTGCGGAGGCGGAACCGTGTTCTTATCGAAGCTGGCGGGATCGAGGTCCAGCACTACGGGCGAAAGCACTGGCGGGAAAGCTGAGGAGGCAGCGACCGCAATCGCCAGTTCAAGGTCAGGCTTCATCACCAGTCCAACCTTGTAGTCGCCCATAAACGGCTTGGAGAATCGCCACAGCACGCCGGTCTGCAGGCTGGTGGCATTGAAAACGAAGCGTGGAGCATCCGGCAAGTCCTGCAGCTTGGCGTGGTTAAACAGGAACTTGTTGTAATGGTCGGCGATGTGCTTGGCAACGCCGCCGATCAAACCGGTGAGGACGGAGCTGACGTCAATGGACTGCGAAGCCATGCCACGGATTGGTTGGGTCACCTGCTGGTCGAAATTCACGGCAAAGCCGTTGGCATCGAAGCCCAGCCTGCTCCAATTCAACGCCAGCATGCCGTTGGTGATGGAGCCACCCGAGACGCTCGAAATACGATTGAGCTTGGGCAAATAGTTCAATTCGTTGAGGCGCCACAGGGTGCCGAGGTGAAACAGCATGGCACGATAGCCGCCTCCGGAAAGACAAAGCGCAACGCCATCGCTCGGTTGCTGGGGATCACCGGGATGGTCGTGAACAGGAGACAGGGCAGATGAGGGAGCAGGATTGTCGGGCATAATGCCTCCAGTTGATAGGTGAAACTTAAGATGCGATTGATGGACAGGCGCACTGTAGCACTGTTCTGGGCTGTGCGGAAAGAAAGTTCGCGAACCGTTCCTGGGTCTCTTCCCAAAGCAGGATTTATACTTGGCGGTTCCTTACGAGAGGCAAGGTCTTATGCGATATGCGCCGATTTGCGTTGTTTTCTTCCTGGCGGTATGTTCCGTTGCCGGAGCACAAGGTTCAAAGCAGATGGCAGCAGCTACGGGTAATGCGGCATTCGCCCAACTCACCGATCAGTTCGTGAAAGAGTCGCTCGCGTTGTCTCCGGTCAACGCGTCGTATGCGGGCTTGCATCAATACAAAGATCCCAAGAGTGGCAAAGTCATTGAACTCGATGCCGAGCTTGACGATGTCAGCGCCAGACAAGTTGCGGTAGCGGAAGAGTTCTATCGCACATGGCGGGCGCGCTTCCAGAAGGAAACCCCAGTCGCCTCGCTCAATGCGCAGGACGCCGCTGACTACCGGCTGATTGACGACAACATCGCGCTGATCCTGCTGGAATACGAGCACATCCAGAGCTATAAGCACCAGCCTCAGGTGTACGTAGAACTGGTGGGAAACGCGCTGTTTCTTCCGCTCACTCAGGAGTACGCCTCGAAGGACGTTCGCGTGGGACACGTGGTCTCCCGCATTGGGCAAATCCCGCGCGTACTTGAGCAGGCGAAAGCTGTGCTCACCGACGCCGATCCCATCTTCATCTCGACAGCGGTGGAGGAGAACGAGGGCAACATCAACCTCGTCGATTCGGTTGCAGCCGACATTCCTGCGGGATCGCCGTTGAAAGCGCAGTACGAAAAGGTGGCTCCTGCGGCCAAGAAGGCGCTGGCCGACTTCACCGCATGGATGCAGAACGACCTGGCGAAGCGTCCCACGAACGGCCGCGACTGGCGGCTGGGAAAGGAGTGGTACGCGGAGAAATTCCACTACGTGATGGAGACGTCCATTACTCCCGACCAGTTGCTAGCCGACGCTGAGGCCGAACTTAAGCGCCTGCGAACCGAGATGATGCAGGTCGCGCTGCCGCTTTATAAGCAGATGTATCCCGGGCAGGACGACTACAGCAAACTGCCGGCGCGCGAGCGCGAGAACAAAATCATCGGAGCGGTGATCGCCAAGATCAGCGACGAGCATCCCCGGCGCGATCAACTCGTCGAAGCGGCCAGGGCCGACGTCGCAGGCCTCAAGCAGTTCATCCGCGAAAAGAAGATCGTTTCGCTGGGCAGCCGTGACAACCTTAAAGTCATTCCCACTCCCGAGTTCATGCGCGCCAGCTATTCCGTCGGGGGATTCCACTCGGCGCCGCCGCTCGAGCCGGGCGCGGAAGCGCAGTACTGGGTGACGCCCATCGATCCCAAGACGCCAGAGGCCAAAGCCGAGAGCAGGTTGCGCGAGTACAACGATTACGCTCTGAAGTGGCTCACGATTCACGAGGCCCTGCCGGGACACTACGTGCAAGCCGAGCATGCCGACGATGTACAGCCGCCAACCCGTCGCGTGCTGCGCAGCTTGCTGGGGAACGGGGCCTACGTCGAGGGATGGGCCGAATACATCGCGGATGTGATGACAGACGAAGGCTATCTGGACCACAGTCCGAAGTTTCTGCTGGTGCGGCGCAAGATCATGTTGCGCGCGATTGCCAACACCATCCTCGACATTCGCATGCAGACCATGCACATGACCGACCAGCAGGCCATGGACTTGATGCTGAACGATACCTTCCAGACCCAGGCCGAGGCGGAGGGCAAACTGCAGCGCGCGAAGTTGACCTCCACACAGTTGCCAACGTACTTCACCGGATCGCGGCAGTGGTGGGAGTTGCGCAAGAAGTATCAGGCGGCAAAAGGCAGTAGCTTCACGCTGGAGGAGTTTCACAACAAGGCGCTCGATCAGGGAGCATTGCCCATAGAGTATTTGGAGAAAATCATTCTGCCGTGAACCAGGGAGAGGGTGGAGCGGTCACGAAAGTTGCAGGAATCGAAGGCGGTGCAAAGATGGCTTGTTGAAGTATCTTTCGTCCGCTGCGCCCAGAAGTTCCCGAAATAGAACTTTTGGGGTCGAAACCGTACCGTTTGTGAAGAACTGTAAAATTAAAGTGTTTTCCACGTGCTTTTCGCGACTTTTTGGGGCAGAATGCGTCTATACGAGTAACCCAAATCAGGTGGGCGCCGCAACCCCGACAGCAACCCCAATAGGCGCCCACCGCCCCCTTTTGAAATTCTAGCTTCTGATTTAAATCTTATGTTACGGATTTGACTGCGCTTTCAGTTGAATGACCTCCAGTGTCTGGCTAGCCAGATTAAAGAAACTCATTCCTTCGGGCGTGTCGCACGCTGGGAAGTTACGGTTTGGTTCCGTTTCATATTTGCGCAGGTCCCCGGATTGCGGGTCAACCTCGACGTAGGGTTCTCCCAACTTCGGGTCTCCGTCCGCTTGTATTTGCAAGCTGCCGAAGAGGTGCTCGCCCTGTCGTCGTGGATCTCTGAGGCTGTATCCCTTGGGAAGTTTCACAACTTCGCTACTCACGACCTCTCCATCACGAGAAACAGTCGCTACGGCAGCTCGCACCTTGTCCGTTGGTTCATACCACTGAGCGAACAAAAACGCTTTGTCGCCAGATGCAAAGACGAAAACCTCGCTAGGTCCGTCGGAGGAGTGCCCGCCGAGCGCGGATGTTGTAAGGTCAATCCGCTTCATTGGAATTCCATCGGCTGAGTAAATCCAGGCGGTTGGATTTTTTCCCCATGCTCCGTCCAGCACGATGAAGTCGCCGGAATCGAAGACGTCAAACCAAGGAACTTGATATGCGCGCCCTAATCGCTTGCCGTCGATGAGCGTACCATTCGCATCGAAGCGAAGGAGTGTAGGACGCAAGTCCCAAGTCTTTTCCGTTCGCCTGGGTGGCTTAGTAGGATCGGCTCGCTTGAGTTCGATAACAGTGACATGGCTCGCCAGGACATAAGTCTCGCCATTCGGTCCCGGAGCAAAGGAATTCACCCGTGCGTCTCCCAGACCGGCCAAGCCAGAAACTTCGATTCTAAGCACCACGGCACCGTTCGGGCCAACTTTCAAAAGCTCGTGATGCGAAGTGCGAACGACTGTTATATCTCCACCTGATCCGCAGCGGACCATTCCCGGTTCCCACTGCCAATGAGGATATTCAGTTCCGTACGTTAGCTCCCCCGGAAGAGGCACGCTATACAGGACCTGCGGCGTGTCCTGTGTCAAGCATGGAATGGGAATCAGGAGTGGTAAAGCGAGCACAAGTAAACCGAGTCGCTGCATGTACCATTCCATAGCTGTCTTCCTCCGCTTCAGTCTGTACCAGCAGAGGAACTTCGGCAAGGACCTTCTTTGCTCAAAAACACTCTCATTTCCGCGCTAAAATAGGGGCGGGCGGTTACCATGCAGTTAACAGCACCTGAGCGGCCGATCCGTAATGTTCATGAAGCCCGTTGGTGGGACACCATGTCCGATGGCCGTCTACACTGCTACCTCTGCCCGCGTCACTGCCACATCGGCGAAGGCCAGCACGGCTTCTGCTTCATCCGCAAAAATGAAAGTGGTCGGCTGGTTCAACTCGCTTACGGACATCCCGCAGCCGTCGCCATCGATCCCATCGAGAAGAAGCCGCTCAATCACTTCTTTCCGGGAACGAAAATTCTTTCGATGGGCACCGCCGGCTGCAATATGGGCTGCGTCTTCTGCCAGAACTGGGACATCTCCAAAGCCAAGTCCGACCAGCTCCGCTCCGCCGATCTTTCGCCGAGTGATGTGGTCGGGCTCGCGCTCGAGCATCGGTCGCCGAGCATCGCCTTCACCTACAACGAGCCGACCATCTGGGGCGAATACGTTATCGACATCGCGCGCGAAGCCCACGAAGCTGGCGTTAACACCGTGATGGTTTCCAACGGCTACGTCACCCGCGAAGCGTTTTTCGACATCTACCGACATATCGATGCCGCCAACATCGACCTGAAAGCCTTCACCGAGACGTTCTATTCCAAGGTCACGCTGACGCACCTGCAACCGGTTCTCGATGTGCTGAAGTGGCTGCGCCACGAGACCGGCGTGTGGTTCGAGATCACGAACCTCATCATCCCCACGCTGAACGACGATGATTCCGAATTCAAGCAACTCTGCGACTGGGTACTGGAGAACCTGGGCGATGACGTGCCGCTGCACTTCACGGCGTTCCATCCCGATTTCAAGTTGCAGGACAAGCCTCCTACTCCACCGGAAACGCTGCATCGCGCCCGCCGCATGGCGATGCAGATGGGCTTGAAGTATGTCTATGAAGGCAATATTTATTCCGATGGCGGAAACACGATTTGTCCGGGATGCAAGCAGGTGGTGATCACCCGCTCGTGGCATTCGGTGACGGCGAATAAGTTGAAGGATGGTTGCTGCGCCAAGTGCGGGACGCGCAGTGCAGGCGTATTCACGAAGGCCGAAGCAGGGAAGCGTCGCGAGTGGGTTAGCGCAGCGGCAGCGGGTTAGGACGCTCTCCCTTATTTATCAGACCCGAGGAATTTCCCGGTACTTGATGCAGCCTTACGCAAGGCAGTTCCCACCGAGCGGGCGCTGGTATCGAGTGCGTCGCTGGTGTGCCGCTCGGCAGAATCCAGCGCACGACCGGTACTTTCGCCAGCCGTAGCTAAAGCATTGGCTGTGGCTCCGGCCCCTAGTTGTACGCCGGGTGTGGCCGGACGAATCGGCAGAACTTGGTCGTTGCCGTTTACCTGCAACTCTGCGAGCACCACCTCGGGGAAATCGCTGTCCATTTGGTCGCGCAGCACCCAGAGCGGCGACGCCGTCCAATCCGATCCATTCATCGGCGCATTGGGTTCACCAAGGTTAACGACTCTGGGCACCGGAAGAGGCTGGAGGCCCTCACAACGATCAGAACCGCAACCTTGCTGGCAAAGGGTGCTGTCAAGATAGGACGAATGCTTGCCAGCCGAAATTGTGACGGCGGGTCCGCGGTCGATGGCTTGCACTAATCCAGCGCCTGCGGCATGGCTTTTGTCGCAGGTCGTCCCCTGACGGGCGCTGGCATACCAATACAGGGCCACCCAATCTGCGGCCGGCGCCGTCATTGAGTTGGCAGTGACCAATGCCGATACATGTTCCACATCGAGCGAATGAGTCGTCTTTCCACAGTCATGTTGCCACAAGTGATAGAAGTGCAACTCGACCAGCGCGCCCTTCTGCCCAACGACCGAGGCCGATTTAGCAAAGGCCTGTCCGTAAATCGTTCCGTCCTGCTGCAAGGCAACCGGATCGAGTGCGCCCTGGAGGAACAGCGCAGGGGCTGCATCGCAGTCTCCGGTGCTTACTATAAAGTGCGGCAGGAATCGATCGAGGAGTGACTGCTCTACGGCATCGTCAACGCCGTCGCGGTCGAGATCAGTCCGGGAATGACCCGATATCCCAGCGTTTTGACCAACGGCTGATACGCAAAAACCAAGGCAGAGCCCAAGGGCGAGTTTCGCGAGGTGCATAAGAGTAGCTTACGCTTCCGCACGCAGCTTGATGAGAAATCCGTGAGGGTAAGCACTGCGACGTGTCTTCCGGCTCGGCGCAGCCTGGAGCTTGACGGGCTAACTGGGTCAGACTAGAAGTGGTAGATCGATGTTGCGACACATAGCTGTGGCGGAGGAGACGATGAAGCGAACCATTTTGCGATTGTGCGTGGTCCTCTGGCTGGCTGTCCTGGCGACTGCTCTACCGGCTCCGTGTCAGGTGACCGTGATTCTCAGCCGCCACGCTGAAAAGGCAGCAGCGCCTCCCAAGAACCCTCCGTTAACCGAAGCAGGGAAGAAACGGGCCGACCTGTTTGCCTCGATGCTGGCAAACTCGGGCGTGGAAGCGATCTACGTGACGGAATTCCAGCGGACCCAGCAAACCGCCGCGCCCCTGGCGGAACGCGTGCATGTAAAGCCGATGGTCGTTTCTGATACGCATCAGCTCATAGAAGCGATCCGCGCCCGGAAGAATGGGGTGGTGGTTGTGGTCGGGCACAGCAACACGCTGCCGGAGATTATCGCGGGATTGGGAGGGCCGACGGTAAAGATTGCTGATCCCGAGTACAACAACCTCTTCGTACTGACGGTGGGAGATGCAAAGAGTTCTCTGCTAAGAC
>DATBZX010000179.1:0-2978 GCA_036512955.1 Terriglobales bacterium | reverse complement strand
CACGTCAACGCGGCTCAGGTCCTTGCGGAAGTCCTCATACCATGTGGGCACGCAAGCGAGACAGGCAGTAGCAGAGGCGCCGGCTGCGACGTTCCAGCTAGACTGAACGGTCTGTTCGCTGACACGCTTCCCCAGCAGGAGATCCGTGTTGTAGAAATCCTTGAAAAACTCGGTGAAGAACGCGTAACGATCAGCGACGATGGCCTTCTGTATCCCCTCGAAGACACTGCCGTCCACACCCTCCGGGTTGTCCGGCGTCTTCAGCAGGAAGGGCGGGACCCCTGAGATGCATATCGCCTTGCTCACTCCCTTCGATCCATATTTCCCTAAGTAGCGCGCCACTTCGCCGCCTCCCATGGAGAAACCGACCAGCGCGAAATCACGTAGTTCGAGCTGCGTCACGAGTTTGTGTAGGTCCTCGGCGAAGGTGTCGTAGTTGTAGCCGGTTGTTGGCTGGCTAGATTTGCCGAATCCTCTGCGATCATAGGTGATGACACGGTGACCCGCAGCCAGAAGTACCGCGATCTGCTTCTCCCAGGAAGCACCACTCAGCGGATATCCGTGGATAAGGACAACCGGCTTACCCGAGCCGTGGTCTTCATAGTAGAGATCAATATTGCCGGAGTTTTCCTTCCCGACAGTAATGCATGGCATTGAGGTTCTCCTTTGCGAATTTGTGTGTGCGTTCCTGCGAGTCGGCGTGAAGGTCACGCTCGCTATGCAGCTTGCGTTCACCGCAAAACCCGCGCCACCAATCGGACAATTGTGGGTCTGCGCGAAGTTTGCCGTATTCCCGCTGGCGATGGTGATGCCGGAGATGATCAGGTTTGATCCTTTGTACCTCAAGAGGCCATTGCTGTATGTGATGCTGGTCACAGTAGGGAGTAATCCGGAATCTCCTTTTTGGGGTAAACCCAACAGTTTTGTCACCGGGTGCCATCTGGAGAGCAATTGTTTGAATTATCCGGACAAATATCAGGAAATCCGTGCTATCGCCATAATCCCTCAAAACGGGACGCGGCGGTTCCGCGATTGAAGGGGACGAACTGCGGGCGCTGCGCGCCTGGCTGCGCCTGCGCGAGATGCGCGCCGACGCCCGGTCAATCAGTGGAAACAGGGAGTTGGGAGTAGATTTTAACCAATAACGAACAAAGACCTGTGATGCCGGCCCTTTCGCCCCGGCCCAATTCGTCCTACGCTATTTCCATGTCCCACCACACCGCCAGAGAGAGCTATCGCAAACTGTCGGAGCGGATCAACCGCTTCCCGCAAGGGGCTCCGCCGACCGAGCTTTTGTTCCAAATCCTCGAAGTCCTGTTCACGCCGGCAGAGGCCGAACTCGTCGCGCTGCTTCCGATCAGGCCCTTCACGGCCGAAACAGCAGCGTTGCTCTGGAAGAAGTCCGAAACCGAGGCCCGCAACATCCTCGAAGCGCTGGCCTCGCGGGGCATGATGCTCGACATCGACTCGCGCCATGGCCAGATGTTCGTCATGCCGCCGCCGATGGCCGGCTTCTTTGAATTCTCCATGATGCGCATCGGCGACCACTACGACCAGAAACTCCTCGCCGAACTTTTCTACCAGTACCTTAACGTCGAGGAGGACTTCGTCAAAGCCCTGTTCACGACTGGCGAAACACAAGTAGGACGCGTCTTCGTCAACGAGCGGGTATTGACTGCGGAAAACACGCTACACGTGTTCGACTACGAACGAGCTTCGCAAGTCGTCGAGACGGCCACGCACATCGGCGTCGGCACCTGCTATTGCCGCCACAAGGCGTCGCATTTGGGTCGCAATTGCGAAGCGCCGATGGACATCTGTATGACCTTTAACACCACTGCGCGCTCGCTGATTAAACACGGCATCGTCCGCCGCGTCGATAAGGCTGAGTGTCACGATCTGCTCGCTCAAGCCCGCGATCGCAACCTGGTGCAATTCGGGGAGAACGTGCGCGAGCGTGTGTCCTTCATCTGCAACTGCTGTGGATGTTGTTGCGAAGCTATGTTGGCCGCCAAACGGTTCGCCGTTCTCACACCCATCAGCACCACCAACTTTCTGCCCGCCATCGCCGAGGACAAATGTTCCGGCTGCATGAAATGTGCCGACGTCTGTCCGGTAGAAGCAATGGGCATAGTTTCTGCGGGCGACCCACGCCACTACAAACGGAAGAAAGCTAAGGTCAACGAAGAGATCTGCCTCGGTTGCGGCGTGTGCGCTCGGGTTTGCGACAAGCAGGCCATCGGGCTGAAGCAACGGGGGCAACGCGTGATCACGCCCGTGAATACCGCTCATCGCACCGTTGTCATGGCGATTGAGCGCGGCAAACTCCAGGATCTCATCTTTGACAATCAGGCTCTTGCCAGGCATCGCGCGATGGCTGCCATTCTTGGTGTGATTCTCAAACTGCCGCCGCTGAAACAAGTCATGGCGAGCCAGCAAATGAAGTCACGCTATCTGGACAATTTGTTGTCCAGTCGTAGGTCGAAACACGCAGAAGCGTAGCTTAGAGAATTGCAGAGGAGTTGGAAAATGTGGGCACGGATGTCCACGCCCTGCATCCGCGTAGCGAACCTTCTTGCCCGGGATGATCTCCTTCGCTTGTGATCGTCGCCTCGTGTCGGTTGGACCTCGGTGCTCCTGCACTGGAGCAAAGGAGACTGGCACGTAGGATTCCAGACGACAAGTTCAGTGATCCGGCTGAAAACCAAAGGATCGTCGGGAGCCACACGGGTATCGAACCGAAACCCGCGCCGATATTTCGACAGGCGTGCCGACAGTCGGGCAGATGACGAAAACGTGCAGCCCAGTTCGGCACCCGGTGAAAAAACGAAAGCGCCTTTATCCGCCGTTTTGAAACCACTCTTTACCTTACGGAAGTTGACGACCCGTTATTTGTCTCTGCGAAGTGCCGGATTTCCTGCCCGGCGAGAGCGCAACTTATTACAGAAAGGGCTTTCTGTAAAGAATTGTTTGGGATA
>DATBZX010000178.1:0-3682 GCA_036512955.1 Terriglobales bacterium | reverse complement strand
CGCCCTACGGGCTCCTTCCGTTTCCCCCAACGTCTCATCCACCAGCTTCTTCTCCTTCACCTTCATCCATCTCTGCCTCCCCGCCCTCTACAGTAAACTATGACCACCCAACTGTCTCACCCTCATAGGCAGAGAGGGGCGCAGATACGATTCACGATGCAAATGATCGTTGTCAAGGGACATTGCCGCGTCGGCTTCGATCCCATGATCTCCTGCACAAGTATGTCGGCGGCCACTTTAGAGGCGCCGAATATTGTGTGCATACTATAATCGATGCTCATGGTTTCATGGATACCATCTGCCGCAAAAAAGATGCTCAGCGGCCAACTCCCAGCGCCTGTCCTGTTCGACCACCGGCAGGCGATTCGGGTGGTCGCCATAGACTTTGTTGGTACTCGTGAAGATGAACGCGGCGTCGGGACAGTAACGCCGCGTCGCTTCCAAGAGACCCAAGGTCCCGTTCGCGTTGACCGTGAAGTCTGTCTGGGGATCCCGTGCCGCCCAATCGTGGGATGGCTGGGCCGCCGTATGGACTACCGCGACGACTTCCCTGCCATACTTTGCGAAGAGTGCATCGATCATCTCCAGATTGCGAATATCTCCATCGATGTGTTTGTAGTTCCGGACTTCGCGTTGAAGACGCTTGCGGCTCCAGACGGTGCTCGCCTCGTCACCGAAGAACTTGCGGCGCATGTCATTGTCGATCCCTACGACATCAAGGCCATTCTTAGAAAAGAGTCGCACAGTCTCGGCACCGATCAGGCCCGCGGCGCCGGTCACGATAGCAACGCTCATGCAGATTCTCCTTAGCTCTTTCTAAGTCAATCACGCCGGCAAGCGAGCAGACCCACAATAACCTTCTTATAATTCGGAGGTCCCGCTCGTTTTTCTCTGTAGAAATCGAAATCAAAGGCTCCTTCGAGTGCGCTCCTTAATGTCCCTTCTTTGGGCAGTTCCAGGAAGTTGCCCCCGTGCGCTGGCACGGTCTCAATTAGAAGACGCGTACCGGGACGCAGCGAACGCGCAAATCGCCGAAATATTGTGGGTAGCAGAAAATGGACATTGACAATTCCACCCAGCTCACATCGACCGAATGGCCAACGGTCTGTTAGCAAGTCTAGTTGCAGCGGAAATATTCGTGGATTGTTCGGCAAACGACGCAACAAATCTAGGTTCTTATCCAAGCTAATGACGTTACAGCCGAGCTCAGCGAAAAGAACAGAGTGACGACCCGATCCGCAAGCCACGTCAAGTATCGGCGCGTCTTTAGCGGCATCAACGATTCTGCTCGCGAATCGTCGCACTAAGGTAGAGGACTGTAGCAAGCGAGCACGCTGCTCAAAAAAGGTTCGCCGTCGGCCGGCTTGCCGCCGCCAATGGCTGGATGTGAGCGCTGCGCTGATGCACTGCTGACTTAAAGAATCCGCCGCATTCTTCACGTACAGCGCAGGATTGGCATTCGTCGAAAAAAATGTTTTTCCAGTCCGAAATAGACTTGCTCGCGAACTTCCAGAGCGGACGCGGCAACAGGCACAACGGGTGATTGTAGATGGAGACCCACATGCCCCGCGTTACCAAATATTCAACGGCTGCCTGAAGCTCCTGCTGGTAGTCGTAAGGATCGATCCAGAGCCTCTGAAGGTTTGGCCGGGTGAAGCCGGTAATTTCAAGCCCCATCAATGCAACGTGCCCGGCGAATGGCAGGTTCCGATAGATGAAGGCCGCGAGATCATAAAGATGCGGTATCGTGAGCTTGTGCAGGACAACCCTAATTTCGATCGGCTGCTCGTAACGTGCCAGTTGATAGAGTCCTTGGATCGTCTGGTCAAAGGCCCCCCGCGACTGGACGACGTAATCGTGTTCGAGTGCGTTGTCCGCGTAAAGTGGGATGCATGTCGTCAGCCGTGGATGACAAGCTTGGACAAATGCTTCTGTAAATTCTGGCCAGGCGAACCGCCGCCCGTTCGTCAGCATGTGAATTTCAGCGTCCGGCATCCGCAGCCTGAGCTCGGCAAGGATGCGGAAAAGATTGTCGCCGAGCAGCGTCGGTTCCCCTCCCGTTATGCCGAGCGAAGACGGCGGCGGTTCCATGAGGCGGATCGCTTCGAGATTGATGTCCACCAAGCCGGAATCGTCCCGATCAACAGGCGGCTGGGAGCACATCAGACAGTAACTGTTGCACCTTTCCGTTACGAGAAGCGCGTTGTGCCGGGATTCAGGCCGAAACAGGGTCCGAACGTAACCCGTCTTCGGATATGCGACGATCACGTCTCCGCTCTTCAGATGAGAAACCTGACGTGCCGAGTGAATTACGGGGAGTGGCGCGCCGTTTTCTGGCGTTGAATGGCCGCTCACTGCCTGCGTTGTGATTATCACCCGGTAACCATCCGTGTCACCCCACTTTTCGGGAGCATCTTCAGTGACAAGGGCCAGGCTTTCTCGTCTCCGCACTTCCGCCTCTGGCGCGCGCGTAACTCGGGCTACTACGGGAACGACGAGATCCAGCGGACTTCCGTATGTGCTGAGGTCAATCAAGCTGCCAACTCAGCCTTCATTTGCTGAAAACTCCGTTCGCGAACCCAAGCAAAGAAGATGCGCTCAATCTCTGGATCGCCGGCAGCGACCAGCGAGAACAGGTATCGAATGATTTCCATGTTTCTGCGGCAGAACGCGCTCGTTGGGCGGTGGCCAGCCATATCTCCTTGTGTCGCATAATGAAACACCGGGTCGGCACCGCAGTAGGTTTGAAACGCACAGTCAGCACAACCCGGAAGCGTTTCGACGATCGACGACTCGACGACCCGTGTCGCGCGCGGCCCGTAGAAGATCGCCTGATAATCCTCCGTATGCATATTGCCGAGACGAAATCGCTTATCTCCCATCTCGGCCAGCATCCGGGACTCGTCCGAAGCATAGACATCGCCGTCGTAGTTGTAGACCACCGCCGAGACCCAAGGAGACTGAAGGTTCACGAACCGCGTGGGAAAGGGCGTCAGAATCTTTGTCAACAAAATCTTCGCGTAGGCTTCGGCGATATCGATTCCCCTGCGGTTCAGGTCAATGATGTAAGCGAGGCCTTCTTTGTAGAAGTCCAGGAATTGCTCTGTCTCGTAGCCTGTTTTCGCCTGCGTTCGTATCGCAAAGCCGTAGGGGCTAATGGGCCGGAGGAATATGGAGCGGAAGCCCAGGCGCACGTATTCGTCGATAATTTCCTTGGGATGATCGAGGGACAGACGCGTCGTGGTCATCAGGGCGGCCACATGCTGGCGGCCCACGATGGCGCGTGCCCTTTCGATGTTCCGGACCGTGAGCTCGTGGCTGTCACCGCCGGGCCGGGGCCGGTTCGCATTATGGATGAAGGCGGGGCCGTCTAAAGAAGTTGAGATATCGACCCCCTCGTCCCGAAAGAAGCAGAGCATCTCGTCGGTTGCCACAGCCAGATTCGTCGCGACCACGATGTGCAGTTGTTTATCCTGGCGGGCCGCTCGTTCCTTGGCCCGGACGACCATCAAATTAAGCAGGTCAAAGTTCAGCAGCGGCTCGGTCTCCGGCTTAACCACAGTGATCGCATTCAAAATCGAGGGGAACAGTTGGTACAGCCATACAAAGATCAGCCTGTGGCTACTAAAAACTCCGAAAGCGTCGAAAAGTCTGGAGTTTTTGGATTCACCGACGCAATATT
>DATBZX010000177.1:0-12580 GCA_036512955.1 Terriglobales bacterium | reverse complement strand
CTGCGCAAGACCACGGCTGACAACAGCACGTCGGGGACACAACAGCCTGTGGATGACCGGCCGACTCTCTCGCGTCGCGACGACGACTAGATTCAGACATCAAGCGGCACGAATGCCGGGGGCGTGGGTCGTCGGTTTTCTGTGGCCGTGGACGAGTAAGGCTGCTAACTGAGCCAGATCAACGGACGACTCCAGGGGCGCACTCCAGCCCCAGACACCGCCGCTCGACAACTGGACACGGGTTATGCAGCCTTGTGTGAGGGGGCAGCGACGGCGTGCATATCAGGGGACGACGTGCGCATCACCTTCATTGTGTTCCAGTCGTATGCAAATTCATGTCCGCACTCGAGACAAACTACGTAGGTCCCGGCAGGGAATGGCGCCGCACCTTGACGCCTTGCACCTCGGATCGTAATCGGGAAACTCAGTCGCTTATGCGGGCAACCGAACATCACGTCTAAGAACCCCATAGATCGCCTCCGGGCCGCTCCGTCGCAAGTAGACGGAATGCATCGGTGAAACCAAGGCGCCGGAGCAGCTACCTAGCAGGACAAACCCAGTGTCACTTATTTCGATTCGTTGTGGGGCGGAAAGATGTTCCAGGGCAGGAGTAGGAATTTCAAGTTGGTAAAAAATTGTCGAGTTTCAAAGTGGGAACTACGTGTAACTCAACCAATCATTTGGATTCCGACGTGGCCGACTTCGCCGAAGCAACCGATCCCGACCCTTTGCATTTGCTGACGATAGCAGAGCGCAGGCGTCCGCGGAGGTCGTCGGGCAATTCGTAGAGATGGGATTCCCTATAGATCTCGATTGTCATCTTGGTGGTGTTGCAGACGACGTAGCAGTTGTGGCACCACTGAAGATGGTCTTCCAATTCGGCCTTGGTCTGGGCGTCCATCGACTCGTCGAGGTAATCGGTCAGCTCTTTAAGGAATTCAGAGCAGGTCACTGTTTGCCATCTCCACCAACACGATTTTTGAAGTACTTACTCAAGCGTTCGCGCAGTTGCAACCGGGCCCGAAGCAGGCGTGACTTCACGGCCGGCACACTCAAATCCAGGGCATCTGCGGTCTCTTCAGTCGAGAGACCCTCGACATCGCGCAACACGAAAACCGTGCGAAAACTTGGCGGCAACCCCTGGATTGTCTTGCCTAGAATTTCTTTCAGTTCGCCCTGGTTATAAAGTTGCTCAGGATTCGGAGCCCAGTCCGCAACTTCGCGCGGCATGGAATCGTCTTCCGTTTTGATGTCTTCGTCCAGGGACACCATACGCTCAGGACGCCGGCGTCGCAGGCGCATCAGCGCCTCGTTCACCGCTATACGCACCAGCCAGGTATAAAACTTGGACTGCTCCTGGAACCGCTCCAAGTTCTGGTACGCCTTTAAAAATGCGTCCTGCACCACGTCTTCCGCGTCTTCGCGGTTTTGCGTGATGTGCTGAGCGATGCGAAACACATTGCGGTCGTAGCGCTTCACCAGCTCTTCAAAAGCACTGATGTCGCCGGCCTTGGCCGCATGAACCAGCTTGAGCTCATCACTCAGGGGCTCTTCTACTTTTGGTTGGATGGTTCCCATGTGTTTGCAGATTCAGGATTTTAACGCAATAACAACTTTTCAGCTCCCAAACATTATACAGGCGGAATTCGGAAGCTTCCTGCAACCCTCCACTATCGTCTCATATCTCCGCGCCGTTTCGTTCCATTCATGCGGTGCAGGCACACCTTCGTTGACGCAGTCGAACTTGGAGATACGCACCCTGAACACGACCGGATTGCGCGGAAGGGAACCGTAACTTACAACCATTTGGTGACGTGGAACCGAGACGCAGTCGGGTTACACTAAACCCAGTGAGTATTCTCAGTCGATTTACTGCCACAGGTCTGGCCGCGTTGCTGCTGCTTCAAGGTAGCGGTTTGCCGGCGCAAGATACCTCGACCGCGCCGAAGAAGAAACAGAGCAGTGAATCTTCGTCCGCGAAGTCTTCGTCCGGCAAGAAGAGGTCCGCCTCTTCGTCTTCCACCGGAAAGAAGTCGTCCAAGAAGGGCCACGCCCCGCGCAAGAAGTCCACGGCCGCCCGAACCAGCAAACTGCACAAGAGTTTTGTGGCCTCGAGCGATCTCCGGCCGATGGCGCGGCAGTTGATCGAATTCCGTACGCCTGCTGCTTACACGGGTGTGGAAAGTTACGCTACCAAGCACGCGGGAACGGAGCCTGGGGCCTTGGCCTGGTTCGCCGTTGGCTATGCACATTACCTGGACGGGCAGTATCCGGCATCGATCGCTGCATTGGAGAAGTCGCAAGCCTTCATCGGCGAGCTCAAGGATTACACCTCCTATTTCATCGGAAACGCTTATGTCGGGAGCAACAATCCTCAGGCATCGCTGAACTATCTGAAGGATTTCGGTTCGCGCTATCCGGATTCGGTTTATGCCAATGACGCCATGCTGGCGTATGCGAAAGCCCTGCTCGCGACCAATCGTGCGGCGGAGGCTATTCAGGTGCTGGCGCGCCACGACGGCGGAGCAGAGGCCGAGTACCTGCTGGGTAAAGCCTACGTGCAGAATGGGCAAAGCCGCACCGGCGCCGAGGTATTACGGCGCGTCTATTACAGCTATCCGACGAGTTCCCAAGCGGACTCGGCCGAGAGCGATCTGAAGAAGATTCCGGAGGTGCAGTCGCTGCCCGCAGTGACTTTTGCGGAACACGAACATCGCGCCGACGGACTTTACAAGGGTCGCCGATGGGCTTCCGCTGCCGATGAGTACAAGGTGATGGTACCGCTGGCAACGGTGGCGCAGCAGTCGCAGGTGAATATTCAATTAGCTAACGCGCTGATGAAGTTGGGCGACAATCGCCAGGCGAAAGAGGTACTCGCCCGCATACCTGACGACGGCAGCGAGGCAAGTGCAGAGAAGTGGTATCAAAGCGCGGAGATCGCGCGCAATACCAACGACGACGCAGAACTGACGACCATACTGCAACACATGAGGGCGACCACGCCGAGTTCGCCGTGGCTGGAGTCGGCGCTGTTTACCGCTGGCAACATGTACCTGCTGCGTCAGGACTACGATCGCGCCATCGATTATTACCGCGAAATCCACGAGCGCTTTCCCAACAGCAGTAAGGCCTCCTATGCGCATTGGAAATGCGCGTGGCTCACCTATCGCCAGAATCGGCCGGAGCAGGCCAGACAGTATTTCGACCAGCAGATCGAGTTTTATCCCGGGTCGAATGAAGTTCCCAACGCCATCTACTGGCGGGGCCGCATGGCGGAGGCCGACAAGAATTATGGGCTGGCGCGTTCCTATTACCTGAAACTCAGCGATCGCTACCGCAACTACTATTACGGAGTGGCTGCGCGGAAGCGCTTGGCTACGTTGCCGGATGCACAGCCGGTTGCTATTGCGAGTTTGCAGCGTATTCCTGGCATTACGAAGATCGAGCCGGAATCGCTGCGCACCACACCTCCCGAGGATGATTTGCATTACAACCGCTCGCGGCTGCTGGAGAACGCTGGTGCGCTCGATCTGGCAGTACGAGAGTTACAGGCGGGCACGACCTCCGGGCCGTCTTGGGAGATGGTGGAGATCGCCCGCATGTACACTGGCGCCGGCGAGTACTACCGCGCACTGCAGGCGCTGAAGCGCGCCGTCAACGGATACTTTGCGATGGATGTGAATGCACTGCCGCAGCCGTACTGGGAAGGGCTGTTCCCACGGCCGTACTGGGAGTCGTTGCGGCGCTACTCGGAAGCGAACGGGCTGGATCCGTATCTCGTGGCGTCGTTGATACGGCAAGAGTCGGAGTTCAATCCGGGCGTGGTCTCGCACGCTAATGCCTACGGCCTGATGCAGCTTTTGCCCAAGACCGGCAAGGGAACCGCCAAGCAAGTAGGACTGCACAATTACAAGACGGATTCACTGCTCGATCCTGCGATCAACATCGAACTGGGCACGAAATATTTTCGCGAGATGGTGGACCACTTCGGCGGACAGGTGGAGTATGCCCTCGCTGCCTACAACGCGGGTTCGTCTCGCGTGGAGGATTGGCGGTCTGCAGGAAACTTCCACGACATCGAAGAGTTCGTAGAGTCGATTCCATTTACCGAAACCCGCGAGTACGTGCAGGCCATCGTGCGCAACGCGGAAGTGTACAAGCAGGTTTACAAGACGCCGTAAAGCAGCCTTCTGGAGGCGGTGTGCCGGACTTCAAATTCCCGGGTGTCTACCTCGAGGAAATCGATCCGGGCATGCACCCCATTGAGGGCGTGTCGACAACGATCGCCGCGTTTGTGGGATTTGCCGAGAGCGGTACGACCACGGCGACCCTGATCAGCAGCTTTAACGAATACAACGAAACCTTCGGCGGTTTCGCAACCAACGGATATCTGCCCTACGCCGTCCAGGGCTTCTTTCAGAATGGCGGACAGCGCTGTTATGTGCTGCGCCTATCCACGCAAACGTCGCCTCTAACTCGCGCCAAGCTGCCTTCGTTGCCTCGAGCTTCCGTCAAAGAAGTAGGGGTCCCCGCAGATCCCAAGCTGACGCATGCGATGCCGATTGAGGCTGCCAAAGCGCTAGTCCAGCTTGATACCGTCAGTGACATTTCCATCGTCTGCTGTCCCGATGAGCAATCTGTTTCTGGAATGACCGCTGCATTAATTGCGCAGTGCGAACGTCTCCGTTACCGCTTCGCTGTTCTCGCCGCGCCAGTGGGCGACGACCTTTCGAATGCTCCTCCGTCGGAGGCTCGGTCTGCCCATGCGGCTTACTACGCGCCCTGGGTGATGGTGGCGAACCCGGCTGGAGGCGCCGCGATTGCTGTGCATCCCGGTGGCCACATCACCGGAGCGATCGTCGCAAACGACCTCCGGCACGGCGTCCATAAGGCACCGGGCAATCTCCCTATCACGGGCATCGTGGGGCTGGAGCGAATAGTCACAGATCGGCAGCAAGAGGCGCTGTCCCCACGGGGCGTAAACGTATTGCGCAACTTTCCCGGTCGTGGCAACTTCATTTGGGGAACGCGCACCACCTCGTCTGACCCGGAATGGAAGTATGTCAACATTCGACGCTTCTTCATGTACCTGGAGAATTCGATTGAGCAGGGGACCCAGTGGGTGGCGTTTGAACCCAATGGCGAGCCTTTGTGGGCCAGTGTGCGGCAGACCATCGGCAACTTTCTGCTCAATGTATGGAAAGTCGGCGCCTTGCTGGGTACTAGCCCCGGTGAGGCCTATTTTGTGCGCTGCGACCGCACCACGATGACCCAAGACGATATAGACAATGGGCGGCTCATCTGTCTGGTGGGGGTCGCCGCCGTAAGACCGGCAGAATTCGTGATTTTCCGCATCGGTCAACGGACCGCAGATGCGAGTTGTTAGCCTCAATGGGATATAAGCTGGATAGTCTGCGCGGTTCCGTCGTAGTGGACGACACGATTCGGACTTGCTGTCTCGCCTTCTCCGACGCCACGGTGCGGTGCCACCTTCACAACCGCGAAGCTTCGCTGCTTCAGCATCCCCGGATAACTCCCCGAACGTGATCCGATGGTCAGTGTCTGCGTTGCATCCGTCCAAGTAAGCAGGACCGTCGCGTGCTCGCCCTTCTCATAGGCATAGGTCTCATCGTCATCCGCATAGAGCGTGAATTCGCCATTCGCTCCCCGATAGATTCGTAATTCGATGGGATTGGCTGGTTTTTGGCTGGAGTACTGCAGTTCTGGCCCCATGGGCACGATGGATCCGGCTCTCACATAGAGAGGCATCGTTTCGAGCGGGGCGGCCGCGACTACGGTTTGTCCGCCTTTGAGCGACGCTCCCGTCCAGAAGTCGTACCAAGTTGTTCCGGCGGGCAGATATACGCTGCGTGATATCGCGCCTGCTTCGGTTACGGGATTCACCAGGACCGCCGGCCCGAACATGAATTGGTCAGCAATCTCGAGTGCCTTGCGGTCGGCAGGGAAGTCCATTACCAGCCCTCTCATCGGTGAATAGTCCTCCGATGTTACTTTCCAAGCGAGTGAGTAGATGTAGGGAAGCAGGCGATACCGCAGCTTGTCGTAGCTTGTGAGGATTTCTTGCGCGCGCGGACCATAGGACCACAACTCGTTCGCTTTGCGGACGCCGTGCGTGCGGAAGATTGGACAGAACGCACCGTACTGGAACCAGCGCACATAGACTTCCTGGTAGTCAGGATCGCTGGGGTCTCCGCCTTGGAAGCCGCCGATGTCGGTGGTCCAGTAGGGAAGGCCCGACATGGAGTAGTTGAGCCCAGCAGGAATCTGGCGGCGTAGTGTGGCGAAGTCGGGAGCGATGTCTCCAGACCACGAAGTCGCCGCATTGCGCTGCTGGCCAAGGAATGCAGATCGCGTCAGGATGAACACCCGCTGCTTGTCGGTGGTGGCGCGCTGGCCCTCGTACACTGCCTGCGTTTCCATCAGCGGATATAAGTTCGCATAGCGCGTGCCGCTGCCCAGCGCCGTGTGCGCGCCTTCCAGCATCGGACCCTGTTCTTCGCCGTAGAAATCGAGCGGCTCGGACGAGTCGAGCCACCAGGCTTCGACACCCTTGTCGTAGAGTCCGGTCTTCATCTGCCGCCAGAACGTCTTGCGCGCCTCCCCGTTGAAGGCGTCGAACAGGCGGCTGCCGGGATAGTAACTGGGTAGTTGTGTGCGTCCGCCGGTGACAAAGTAGTTGTTGCGCAACATCTCTTCGAAGTTGGAACTCGGCGGAGTGTAGAGCGGCCACACCGAGATCATGGTGTGCACATGCATGTCGCGCAACTTGCTGAACATGGCGGCCGGGTCAGGGAAGTCCGTGATGAACTGGTGTGAGCCCAAACGCACCATCCAGCCAAAGTCGACCACCAGGTTGTCGAGCGGAATCTTGAGTTCGCGATATTTCGCCGCGACATCCAGCATTTCCTGCTGAGTGTTGTACTGCAGGCGCGACTGCCAAAATCCATAAGCCCAGAGCGGGAGCATCGGCGCTGGCCCTGTGAGCACACGGTAGGCTGCGATGATCCGATCGAATTCCGGACCATACATGAAGTAGTAATCAACCGCGTCAGCCACTTCGGCGCGCAGCGCCAGCTTGGGCTGGAAGTGGTTCTCGTAACGGCCCAGGGAGGCGTTGCTCCACAGCAATCCGTAGCCGCGGCTGGACAGGAGAAACGGAATCGAGATGTTGGTGTTGTCCTGCAAGAGCAAAAGGTCGGTACCGCGCTGATTCAGCAAGCCGGATTGATGCTGGCCTAGTCCGTAGAGAGCTTCGTCGTACGTGAGATCGAAATACGCGCTGGCATGAAACGTGTTTTCGCCATCGACTACCGCCGGCGTAAGATCGCGCGGAGCGGGCGAGGCAGATTCGCGAACCAGCACATTGTCGTGCGCATCCTCAAAGACCAGCGCACCTGAGTCGCGTTCGGCAACAATGCGAATCCGGCTGGTTGCGAGCACGACGTTGTGACTGGCGTCTTCTTTCACCTGAAATGCGACGGCAGCCCAGTTCGTCTTGGCTATCCAGGGTTGAGGATGATCCACAGTCGTGCCGGCATGAAAGTTGACGTGCACCATCCCGTCGGTGCAGAACCGCAAGGTCAAGGTGCCATGCTGGAGATGTAACTCAACGCCGTCGGCAGAGCGCGAGTACGAAACGATAGAGTCGGATTTCACCGGAGTCTGCCCGGTCATCCATTGGGCACTGATCAGAAAAAGGAAAGACAGCGCAACAGCCCAACGAGCCTTCATACGCCTCGGTACGACTTTATGAATTCAGGAACAGTGTACGAGCGGGCACGGGAATCGTGACAGGAAAACGGAAGTAGAACAACTGTGGTCTGAATGATTACGAACTGGTCTTGACCGCCTCATCACTCGACTTGGCAAAGAGAATCTCGGAGACCAGCAGGATGGCTCCAATGACAATGGCGCTGTCCGCCACGTTGAAGTCCGGCCAACTGTAGCTGACTACGTAGAAATGCAGAAAGTCCACCACCCGCCCATCGACGATGCGGTCCCACAGGTTGCCGGTGGCGCCGCCGAGAATCAGGGACAGGCCAATAGTCGTGGTGTTCATGACGTGGCTGTTTTTCCACAGCAGAACGGAAACGATGATTAGGGCGACCAGCGAAAATCCAACCAGGGCGGCGATTTTCCAGGGCGCAGAGGATTCGGCGAAGAGGCCAAACGCCGCTCCCGGGTTCTCGACGTGCGTGATATGAAAGAACCCCGGAATTACGGTAATGCTTTCGTGCAGGGGAATGTAGGTCGCCACCGCCCATTTGGCGAGGCGGTCCAGCACGACCACGCACACGCCGATGAGGAAGAAGTATTTACGCATGGAATCGTTCGACAGTGGCAGACCTTTCGTCCTGAATTCGAAGACCTTGAATCGCCGTTCGTGTGTCATTCAGTCGTTAGACGCAAGCTTGCAGCGGAAGGAATCATGGCTCCCTCAGCAGGTGTAGTTTAAATGGCTCCCGCGGTTTCCTCGATTTCGGCCAGCACTGCGCTGCAACGTTCGCACACCGTCGGATACGCCTTGTCATCGCCTACGTGGATCGAGTAATTCCAACAGCGCTCACACTTCTCACCCGCGGCTTTGCTCACGTTGATCAGCAAGCCTGTGTCGCCGTTGGCAGCCTCCGACTTCTCCAATACCACGCGAGAGACGATGAACAAATAGCGCAGTTGATCGCGGTGCCGTTGCAGGAGCGAGTACAGCGGTTCCGGCGCGAACACATGCAACTGCGCTTCAAGCCCGGTACCGATATGCTTATCGGTACGCGCAACTTCGAGCACTTTCAGAGCTTCATCGCGAACGTTCAGCAATGTTAACCACTCTGATTCCAGTCCAGCCGCATCAAAGCCTGCTGGCAGATCTCCCGTCAATTCCCGCGCATCAGGGAAACGCGAGAGATGCACGCTTGCCGGGCTGCTTGCGGGTTTCGGTAAGTATTCCCAGACTTCGTCGGCAGTGAAGCACATGGTTGGCGCCATCAGGCGGACGAGCGCATCGCCCAGTCGATAGAGCGCGGTTTGCGCCGCGCGCCGGGCCACGGACTTCGGCGCAGAGGTGTACAGCCGGTCCTTTAGCACGTCGAAATAAATGGCGCTCAGATCGACGATGCAAAAGTCCTTCAGCCGCTGATAGGCCTTGTGAAAGGTGAAGGAACCGTAATGTCCACGCACATCGCGGGTGAGTTCCGCCGCGCGCAGCAGGATGTATTGGTCGAGCGGCTCCATCTCCGCAAAGTCCACGCTGTCGCCTTGCGGATCGAAGCCGGCGAGGTTCGACAGAATGTAGCGAAACGTGTTGCGCACCTTGCGGTAGCTGTCGGCTACGCGCCTCATGAAGTCGGGGGACGCGGTAACGTCCTCGCGAAAATCGACCGACGCCACCCACAGGCGTACAATCTCGGCGCCTAGTTCCTTGATGATGTCGAGCGGATCGACCACGTTGCCGAGAGACTTGGACATGGCACGGCCTTGCGGGTCGAGCGTCCATCCATTGGTGGCCGCGCTCCGGTATGGGGTCCCGCCTTTAGCGCCTACTGCGCACAAGAGCGACGAGTTGAACCAGCCGCGATACTGGTCACCGCCTTCGAGATAGAGGTCAGCAGGCCAGGGCAGGTCGGGTTCGTGGCCGAGCACAGCAGCCTGGCTCGATCCCGATTCAAACCAGACATCGATGATGTCCATTTCCTTGCGGAATTTCGAGGCGCCGCACTTGGCGCATTTGGTTCCTGCCGGCAGGATGTCTTCGCCAGCGCGCTTATACCAGGCGTCAGCGCCTTCGCGCGCGAACAGTTCGACGACAACACGGTTGACCGACTTCTCATTGAGGAACGCATCGCACGCTTCGCACTGAAAGACGGCGATGGGCACTCCCCATAGGCGCTGGCGCGAGATACACCAGTCGGGGCGCGTGGCGATCATGTTGGAGATGCGTTCCTCTCCCCACGCCGGGTCCCACTTCACCTTGCGGATTTCTTCCAAGGCGCGGCTGCGCAGCGTCCCGCCGGGCAACCCACCTTCCATGGAGATGAACCACTGCTCGGTGGCTCGGAAGATGATGGGATTGTGACAACGCCAGCAATGCGGGTATGAGTGCTCGATCTTCTCGTAGCCAAGCAGCACACCACGAGTCTTTAGTAACTCGACGATCAGCGGGTTGGCCTTGAATACTTGCTGGCCCTTGTACTCCGGCAGACCATTGCGCAGGATGCCGCCTTCGTCCACATCACAATGCAAGTCGATGTTGTATTTAACACCTGTTTGGAAGTCATCCGCGCCGTGCGCAGGTGCGGTGTGCACCGCTCCAGTGCCGGTGTCCATGGTGACGTAGTCGCCGAGCACGCCCAGCACACTGCGATCGAGGAAGGGATGCGCGAAGGTTGCGTATTCCAGTTTTGCACCGGGGAAAAGCGCGACCTCTTTGGGCTCGCCAAGGGTACACTTCGCGATGGTCTGCTGCGCCAGTTCCTTGGCGACGATGTCGATCCATTCGCCGGTGTCGAGCGCGACATACTCGGCATTCGGAGCGAAGGTTACGGCCATGGACGCAGGCAGCGTCCACGGCGTGGTGGTCCAGATGATGGTGGCGACGTTCTTTTTGCCCTCAAGCGCCGGATCGATCTTTCTTGCATCGCTGGTCAGCGGATACCGTACCCAGACGCTGGGGCTGGAGTGCATTTCGTATTCGACTTCAGCCTCGGCGAGCGCGGTTTTGTCGTGGACGCACCAGTACACCGACTTCAGGCCCTTATATACGAGGCCTTGCTCGTAAAAGGCGAAGAAAGTCTCCATGACCGTACTTTCGTACTGCTTCGTCATGGTGGAGTAGGGGTTGTCCCACTGACCGAAGACACCCAAGCGCTTGAACTGCTCGCGCTGGAGGTCGAGGTACTTGTCGGCGTACTTGCGACAGGCGTCGCGGACCTCCATGGGGTCCATTTCGAGTTTCTTGCGGCCAAGATCGTCGTCCACCTTGATCTCGATGGGCAGACCGTGGCAGTCCCATCCGGGAACGTAGGGGGCGTCATAGCCGCTCATGGTCTGGGCTTTGACGATGAAATCCTTGAGCGTCTTGTTCAGAGCATGTCCCAGGTGGATCGGCCCGTTGGCGTAGGGAGGGCCGTCGTGCAAGACATAAAGTGGCTCACCCTTATGGGCCTCGCGGATGCGGTCATAGATGCCCATTGCCTCCCAGTGTTCGAGCCGTTTAGGCTCGCGCTGAGGCAGGTTCGCCTTCATGGGGAAGTCGGTTTTCGGCAGATTCAGCGTGGACTTCAGGTCGAGCGGCACTCCGGGTTTCCCCCTTGGCCTGTTACAGAATGAGTAAGGTTGCACAGGCTATCCCTTCATTATAGGGAGCACGCAAACCTCCGTCCAACAGCGGTTTGCGTCAGCGGCAACAGGCTTTACTTCGGACTACTCCTCCAGTAATCTTGAAAAGATTGACGACGGCGAGGGCCCTTCCGCATCCAACTCATAGGCTCAAATTCAGAGCGTTGGCGGCGGTAAAGATGGTACCGTCGAAACCTTGTGATTCCATTCGGGTTTTAAGAAGCGACGCGTCGGGCAGGCGTACGTCTGCCAGGCAAGCTGGATGTTCACCTGAGTGTTGCCGATTAGATCTTGAGGGACATGAATCGACTTATGCCTGAGCAAACCAAGGTCCCGCAGAGTCAGGCGGGGAACGACGATCGACGGACAGAATTGAACTTCCTGCCTCCCGTCGAGCTGAACGAGTCCGTCTGGAGCTCATTGTTGGGCAATATTCGGTCAGCGCTCAATCCCGAGAAGCTACCCCCATTGCAGTTGACTTCCAAGCCGATCGAAGACGACAGCTTGATCCTGCCGCGCACCGGCCTTGATGGATCGTTGTGGAGTTCGCTGACTCAGAACATTCGGGATCTCCTGTCGCCGGAAAAATTGCCGCCATTACAGCTGACGTCGAAACCGATAGCGGACAACGGATTTGATCGCCATTCCAATGTGGAGCAGTCACTCTGGAGCTCGCTGCGCGACAACATCAAGGCTGCGTTTTTCCCGGAGAAGTTGCCGCCACTGCAATTGAGTTCGAAACCCATCAGGGTGCGCAGCATCTGGGGCTCTTACGACTATAAGCAGGAAGGCGCGGGCGTTTCGCTGGCATTCCACGTACTGATGATTGCTGGGTTGATCGGGTTGTCTATCATGAGCAGCCGCGCCGTGAAGCTGAATATCCAGCCCCAGAACGTGATCTCGCTCACCGATGCCGACGTGCCCCCGGATCTTCCCATGACCACCAAGAAAGGTAGCGCGATGGGTGGTGGTGGCGGCGGCGGTGATCGCGACAAGCTCGCGGCCACCAAAGGGAAGCTGCCCAAATTCTCCATGCAACAGCTCGCGCCTCCCGCGGTCGTCATTCGCAATGACAACCCTAAATTGCCGGTCGAGCCCACGGTGGTCATACCTCCTGACATCAAGATCGCGAGCAATATGCCGAATCTTGGCGATCCCATGTCGAAAATCCCTGACGGTCCGCCGTCGAATGGCACCGGTAGTGGTGGTGGAATTGGGTCGGGCAGTG
>DATBZX010000176.1:0-13567 GCA_036512955.1 Terriglobales bacterium | reverse complement strand
GCTGGCATGGATTTCACGGTTGCAACCAGAAACACATGCCTCAGGAAGCGGTTCCTCGATTCTCTGTCCCCATTCTCCCCCTGATATCCCTCTGCTGCTGATGGATCACGGTTGCATGGCTCGGTTCTTCTTCCGGGCGCCCCGCGTTGAGCACATCAAAAACCTCGGGCGCGGCACGAGCCGGCATGCGGCCGACGATACTCACACCCGGAACCGGAGTATTTTTGCCGCGGGCGGGGATACTCCGATCTGCCGAATACATATATTCGGCGGTCGAGTATTTCTATAAACCGGCGACGAGTACTTATGTCCGAGCTGAGTATTTCCGGCCCGATCCCCGCGCGGGAGTATTTTCTGGCCGACGCCGAGGTCGTCAGAGGCAATCCGCCCGCCAGGAATATCCCAGAGAAACCAGGACTGTTTGTCGGTGAATAGATTTACTGTCCCTGCTCGGCCCTTAACCTCTGTTTGTTTTTGACCGCTGAGTCAGCCATCGTATCTTCCTCTCCCGGCGCCGCCTTGCGTTCGGCGAGTGCACTCGAAACAGGTACCCGAAATGCAGGGAGAGCTCCAACTCAGATGACGATGGCCGATGACCCCTCGGAGCCCTAACCCGACACTTCCCACATGCCGGTATCTCGGGAGTTTGCACGCGAGTGGCAGTTCAACGGTTTGCCGACAAACCGTCAAAGTGAATTGCTTCCGTGTCGGCGACTATACTTCCAAGTGGACCAGCGAAGCCAAGCGATTGCACCTCTAAGCCAGGCTGGAAGATGGGGATATGCCAGTCGAAGATACTCTGTGAGGGATGACGAGAAGGAAGATTTCACGTAGACAATGTTGCTTGCCGCTGATAAGACTTATTTGGGATGATGTCGGATCTCTAGCAAGGTGAAGGAGGAGTTATGAGTTTGAGCGATGCGGAAAAGATGCGTGATGCGATCGTCGATTCGATTGGCCGAGATGAGAAGTACATTACCGCTGCGGATGAAGTGCGCCATTGCGATCCCTGGACGGTGGCTGCGTACTACGGTGGAACGGCATTGTTTGGGTTCCTGCGCGCTGGAGGCAAATGGCTTTGGGAGACCGTGAAGAAGGAGGGCGGGGAGAAAGTCGGTGGAGGAATTGGGAAGGTGATGGATGCGAGCATCGAGAGACTCACGAATGTGGTCTCTGGAAAGGGTGCGACGGTCCCGAACACTGGTGCGGACATTGGTTCCGAAGAGGACGAAAAACGCGCTTTGCACGAGCAGGCACAGCAACTTGATTTGGCCAACCAGGCACTTCGAGAATTAGGGAAGGTTGCGGAGCCCGAGTACATTCAGAAGTTTCTGGAAGCGGGCGAGGGGGCGGCCCTTGCGCAACTGATGACCGATAACTTTCCTGAGTCGAAAGCACGACGAATTGCGGCGGCGATGACACTGCAAGTGGAGATGAGACTCAAGGGAGGCACGACGTGAGCCCTGAGAACGGGATCAGTTCGAGACTGGTGACGCCGAAAAATCCACTGACAGTGGCGATGACACTGGCGCAATACCTGATGTTCCTGGGGCCAGAAGGTAGCGAGTGGAGCTGGCGCTCAGTGGCAATCATTGAGGCGGATGAACCGGGGAAGTGGTTTGCGATTCGGAGCCGGAACAGCATGGGCTATCAGATGGCTGGGACGAAGGGTCGGTTCAGTAGGACAGCTCCAGAAGGTGTAGATGTCGCCACCATGCCGATTCTGGACGAGTCCGGATCCGCGCCCACAGCGTTGCGCGAATACATGGACGCTCTGGCGGAATCGATTGCGGCGGCGCAGCCTGAGTATGCGGAAAAGATGAAGGCCATTGCCGCAGCCACCTGGCGCGGCGATAACCTGGGATGGCTGCGCGGCGAGTTGGCGGAGCTATCGATCGACTATGCAAGGAAGGGTCCTGAGGTGACGGATGCGGCCTGGGCAGAGGGACTGGAAACCGAGACCCGGCGGCGGTACCTGAATTTTGAGATTCCGGGAGCTCTGGCCTCGGCGATCTTTATGCTGACGCGGATAGCGAAGGTAGCAGCGCCCGAGCGACTGCTCCACGCGGCGACCTTGTTGGGCGGCAAGCTCGATATTTTTGACGGTCCGCAAACATATTTGCGTGACCGGCTGGCCCAGATCGGGAAGGTTGAGGGCGGGGCGGCGAAGATCGCTGAAGCGGCGGCAACCCTGCAAGATGAAGGGGAGGTATTCGGACATCGAGCTGACGCAGCCAAGGGATTTGGAGAGTTTTATGGGTCGATCTTCGAGAGCGTGCCGCTAGCGTACGCAGCGCAGCAAGGTTTTGAATTCCTCGCCTTGTCCCAAGGCGAGGCCGTGCAGCCCAAGGCCGGGAAATACCAAGTGCTGGCCAACGTTTGCGAGGAGCTCATTGCGCCGGCATTTGCAACGCTGCGGCTGGCTTTCGAGGATGCGATGGATTGGCGCGAATTACACTGGCACCGAGAGCGGATTGCGGCTGAGCGGAAGGGTGCGGGAGATGAGGCGGCAGGGAGGCTAACGAAACAGTACACTCGAGCTATGCAGCTGTATCCGATATTTCTAGAGGATTTTCTGATGGGGAAGACGGATGAATTGCGTTTGACCGCCGCGGCGGGTTGAACCGGATCAGTACCGGGAAATCGGGTTGTGACCGCCAATCCCGACATGCGGCAGTTTGACGTATAACGCCCTAACCTCTCTTGTGACTTACGGCGAGTCGTCCGTTCTCAGTCGGCGGTTTGCCGACAACACGTCCAAGTGACTTCCCCGAGGAGGACTTCTGGCCCGCGTCGATAACCCGGCGTGAACACGCCGACTCGCGATCTGATCGAACAGGTCGCATCGCCAGAGTTAATTGCGAACATGGCGATTCGCGCTAGCTATGCTGGAAACTGGCACGCGGGGCCAGTATTGAGCAACCACGCCACTGGTGCTGCGGCGACGACAGGTCCAAGCCCCTGATGGGGGAACATCTCTTCGTCCTTGAGTTCTCGATCGAACGCATTAACGCCACTAACCTACTTAGCGATTAGCTGATCAAACCATTTCTTCTGGTCAGCTACACCATAAACAAAAGTTCCACGGTGATTCGCAAGATTACCAGCGTCGATGGCAGTGACGGTGGCCCCCCCCATGATTTCCTGATATTGAACCGGCAAGGTGGCGATATAGGAAGGAACAACTTCGTCGATGTCGCCATAGTAAGTGTGCAAGGGAGTTGCGCTGCGCCAGCGATAGTCCTGACTGTCTTGCACGATTCGATAAAACCGCGTGTCACCGATCGAACTGGCAATGATGAAGTCGCTTTGAAGCAAATCATTCAATCGTTTTGGCAGCTTGGGTTGTGCCTGCTCCCAGGTAATTTTATTGAGATACAAATCACGCGCGGTCTGCAGGTATTCCGCTTTGATCGCCGACGCGGCGAGCCCGGGCAATTGGTAGTATTCCTCATAGGCATTTGCCTGCAGGGCGATCAACGCGGGCAGGTAGACGGCGTCAATGGCAGCCGGATTGTGCATCCAGCGATTCAGAATGGCAAACAGGTCATTTGGCGCACTGGCGATGGCGGCCGCCTTAACCGAAATGCCAAGGCTGTCCAACTTATTCAGGAACACCATGGTGGACCAGCCCCCCTGCGACCAGCCGCTCAGGAATAAAGGTCCGAACTGCACGTTAAGAGCCGAGCCCACGGCGCGAGCGGCAGACAGCATGTCGAGGCAGGCCTGCTGGGTGCTGGCTTTGACCAGGTAGCTGTCAGCTTCCGGAGATAGACCCTTGCCGAAATAATCTGCCCCTATAACGGCATAACCTTGGCCAGCGAACTCGGCAATTATCAATCGTGTCTCCATCGACTCATCAGGATGCGATGGCACTGCTGTCTTGGTAAATACGGTCCCATGCTGGTACGACACTAACGGCATGGTAGGGATGCCAGCTTCAGGTATGGCAATCAAGCCGGACGCGATCGTCGGCCGGTTGTTCTGTTCCGGGATTACCGAGTGATAGATGATTCGGTATAACTTCACTGGATAGCGAGCCGGAGGATATTCTGCCTTGAAGCTGCTGAACTCAGACAGCTCCGAAGTCAACACCTCATTCAGCCGCTTGACGCTATAGGTGCCGATATAACGGAACCCGACACCCGATGAGACATGGGAATACTGTCCATCCGAATCGGTCGAATCGAACGATAGGTGACCGGCCGCAGTGCCGGTGACGTTCTTGCCGGCCTCTGGTGCCAGTTTGTCGCTTCCGCTCGTCGTGCCTCGTTGTCCAAACCCAACTGCACTGAACAACAGAAGAACAGCCATTAGCGACGTGGAAATCACGACCTGTTTCTTCATCTCTATGCCTCCTGAAACACCAGCCGCCGAACTCATGACACTCGTCAGCAGGCTTCCATCTGAACTGTACTCACGATTTCCTGCTAACTCGCAAGGGTCTCCAGCCACTCTCGTGCGGTAGCGCGGGGAACTCAATCTGGCAGACTAGTTTTGGCGGGTCGGCTCTTGAGAATTGCCGCATCGACAAACACCGATCACAATAGCGGGATGGGGCTGTTCAAATGGCCGTAACTAGTTATGAATAGCAGAGCTTGGCTGCCGAAGACAGGAACTAGGTCACAGGTGACGGTGACGGGATCCCCGGGAATGTTCGAATCGCGAGATTTCGTGCCTCAAGCTCCGTCGAAACGAAATAATGACTGAAAGAGCACGGCACGCCA
Source organism: Terriglobales bacterium (assembly GCA_036512955.1). Lineage (GTDB taxonomy): Bacteria > Acidobacteriota > Terriglobia > Terriglobales > Acidobacteriaceae > DASRAA01. Next base: position 8,840 of record DATBZX010000176.1, on the reverse strand, counting down.
ACTTACCGCCTAACGCCCAACCCGTGTTGTTGAAGAACTCCACCAAGTCGCGGCCACAACGACGGAACGCCGACTTCTCACTCATGTGGCTTCCGTGAGCGTCGTATCTGGATCTCTGGTGCCACAAGTCCGGATCGCCGACAATACGCTCGGAATCGTGTTGGCAGTTGCACCGGCCCAGATCGAAGTGCTGCTTGGCTTAGTTGACGGGGAGAGCGTTCATCCAAAGTGTGGCGGTTACGGGCAGATAGATCCACACTGTGCTACTCAGACTCCAGCCGTGTCGGTGTGGCGTACTGGGGGTATAATCCTTGGTCTCATGTCGCAACAGCAGAGTAACGCAATTATGGCAACGTGGCAGCAGTCGCAAGGGCGCGTCATTGACGGGAGATTTTTGCTGCGGCAGTATCTTGGTGGCTCGGAACAGAGCGCCGTGTACCTTACAGAGATCAACGGCTCGAAGGCCGCGATCGAGCTTATCCCCGTGGATGCAGCGTACTCGCAGGCCCAAGTCCTGCAATGGGAACTGGCGCGGAAGCTGTCCCATCCTCACTTGGTCCGAATTCTGGAAACGGGTCGTCACGTCGACGATCAGCAGGACGTGTTCTTCGCGGTTATGGAGTACGCTGACGAGAATCTGGCAGAGGTTGTTCCCGGCCGGGCGCTGACGCCGGTCGAAGCCCACCAAATGCTAGCGCCTACGCTTGACGCCCTCAACTACCTCCACGGGCTAGGTATCGTGCACGGGAATATCAAACCGGCGAACATTATGGCGGTTGGCGACCAGCTCAAACTTTCTAGCGATGGGGTTCGCCCGGTGAGCAAGCCGCAGGGATCTGTCAGGATCGGCAACCAGTACGATGCGCCCGAGGTGGCAACGGGAGCGGTCTCGCTTAGTGCCGATATCTGGTCGCTTGGCATGACGCTTGTCGAGGCACTGACCGGTCATCTGCCTGCCTGGGACAGAGGGGACGAGAACGATCCCAAGTTGCCGGAGTACATTCCACAGCCGTTCAATGACATTGCGAAACATTGCGTAAACCGGGCCCCGACACTCCGATGGTCCGCCACCGAGATAAGAAAGCGCTTGGACGCACTGCCGGTGGCGGTCAAGGAAGACATAGCAAGGCAAGAGATTTCGGCGGACGCCGAAGTCCAAGAGGCGGCTGCGCCGGCAGCACAAAGGAGTGTTCCGTCATCCCAGGCGAAGGAGACGTTTGCCAAACGGCCGGGAACGACAGGAAAGGGGATAGGTTTTCGTGGAGCGGCCGCAGTCATTATTATCTTGGTTGTGAGTGTTGCGGGCGTACGCCTGTTCCATCACCGTTCAGAAACTCCGCAAGCCGTTTCGACCACGTCTAAGCCGCAGAGCGCCGCACCTCCGCAGCCAATGAAGAATGCCAGCTTACCCGCTTCTAGGGTAAATGCCGCCGGTGTTGAACATGGGGCAGTCACTCATGAGGTTCTGCCGGATGTATCCCGAAAGGCGAGGGAGAGCATAGCCGGCACCATCAAGGTGAAGGTGAAGGTCGCAGTCGACACGTCGGGCACAGTGTCGCACGCCACGTTGATTTCGCACAGACCCGGTGGATACTTCGCCAAACAAGCGTTGCAAGCTGCGCGCAAGTGGACATTCGCACCGCCGACGGTTGACGGAAGGGCGATGCCAAGCGAGTGGAGCCTGAGCTTCGACTTCAAGAAAAACGGTACCAACGCAGTGCCGCAGCGGACTTCGCCAGGCGCGTAATGAGCGGCGCTCAGGCCGACCCTTCCCAGATCGTCGTTTCATGAAAGTGATCGCAAGGAAGGGGAATGGCAAACCAACCGTAAGGGCACATTCTGCCGCACAACGAAGGAAAGGGTGAAGAGGTACACGGGGTCACAGCCGGCGTGCCGGAGTACCTCGGTATGGAGATGAAGATGCAGGTCAACCTGCTCGACGCAACGGAAGTGGGCGAAGCGCGCGGGATCGATTGGCACAAGTGATTTACAAGCTGCTTATACCAACTCTTGCCCGATTTCTTAGCAACCCCTTCGAGAAGCGATCCCTGTTGCGAGGTGCTTGCCACCGGAATGGCTGCGGTTGCCCGGGGTTTCGGCGCGATCATTGGAGCAGTTTCCGGCTTCTTGATGTCAAGTTTGCCCTTGAAGAAGGCACCCTCTTCGATCGAAATACGCGCGGTCAACATGTCGCCCGTAAAGGACGCGCTTTTAAACAATTCGACGCGATCGCCGGCCTGGATGTTACCGTCCACCCGCCCCTGCAGAATCACGTGGCCGGCCTCGATATTGCCGCGTATGCGGCCATTAGGACGGACCGTCAGGCGCTGACCGTCCAGCGTGATCGAGCCCTCCACTTCGCCGTCCACAAGCAAGGCTTCCTTGCCCGAAAGGTCGCCTTTCACTACCAGCGACTTTCCAACGAAGGTGGTAGGGTGGCTCAGCACGCTGTGGCTACGCAGAGCTTCAGCCGCGGACGATGGCGCACTCGCAGCCGGAATTGATTTAGAGGAGGGCGTGCTCGTCTCTTTCTCTGGCGTCGAGACTTCATCTTCCCTTTGCGATGACTTCCACATGATCTTGACCAAGATCTCCCTTCTGATCTCCTAAGTGGCAAGTAAGATACACCCGACTGTCTTCGGCAGCAATACGCCATTTCAATTTTAAGTGGCGGCTTTCGCCCACAGCCGTGGAATGCCGAGGTCCGGGCGCAACCGGAAAGTGGCAGATAGGCGGACATGTGTCTCAAGGCCTCAGAGCCGGATAACTGGCGACTCGGAAGTTACGGGCGCACAGATATCGTAGCAGTGCGCGAAGCTGCGTTCCACCAACTCGCCGCGCCGCCGCAATTAACTCTTGCCGTAGCTGCCGCGCCCGCCGCCGATTCTGGTACACCGCCCTCAAAAGGGTAGCGCTCTGGCAGCTTGAGGCAAGAGCGTAAACTGCAACTGATTCCTCCTGAGCGGACTGCTGAGGTTCAGAGTTATTTCGGGCCACTTGGAGGTATCACGCCCTACCCTTACTTGTGACTTACGGCGTGTCGTCCGCTCTCAGTCGGCGGTTTGCCGACTATACGTCCATCTCTAACACTGTCTCCCCTGTCAAGCACTTTTTGAGGCACACCACAGCAGCCGCTCCTAAGAGCGCGCCATTTCGCTCTCATGGAAAACTCTGTGCCATCATCAACCAAAGGCTCGCTGGATTTCCGCCGCGAAATGCGCTCAATAGCATTCGTAGACCCAGGGGCCTTTCCCGTTACTAATCCGGCCAGATCTCCCACACGCAGACTTCGCGGGAGCTTCGTGCCGCGACCGCCGGGCTTCACCTACCTACCGAGCGGCGGTAAGCGGAGGCGGCGAATACTCCGGCAGCTTGTCCCGGTTCTTGTTGTCCGGTTTCACTTCGAGTTCGTCGAACAGTATCGAGGGGCTTACTACGCTATGCGGAATGTTGAGCAAACGGTTCCCAGCGAACAGGTCGTCACCGGCCGCAACCAAGTCGTTACGCAACGCCCGCGTGTCGAGGTCCCCGAATGCGGCTCCTCGTACAAGCTCCTCACGTCCGTCTTTCACCCACACGCGATACAAAAGGTTCGGCGTGTTGTGAGAATCAGCGGTGTCGATGTAGTAGCAATACGGAAGGTCGCGCTGCTGACAGAGATCAAGCAGTTTTTTCTTGAGACCGGCAGCCGAAAGAGGGGTTGAGGCTGTGATGATGAGATTCCCGAGGCTGGGGCCGGGCGGGTTCCACGGAATACGGGCCCGACCGTGCCCGTTCGAGACAGGGAAATCGCGGATCGGGGTTCGTCCGATCACGTAGTTGGCCAGCTTGCCTTGGTCGATCACTGTCACCTTCTCGGCCTTAACCCCTTCATCGTCGTATTGGTAATAGCCAAGCAGCGGTTGACCGGCGATCGTCGCCAGTGTGGGATCATCCACGACGCTAAAGATGTCGGGAAGCACACGCGATTTGTAACTGGTGGCAAAAGCGCCTACGGTGCGCGCCGGCTGGCCGAGAGGCGGCTTCCGACCCAGCACATTTTCGCCCACTAAATTGGCAAATACCGTGGCAGCAGCACGAGCGGAGAACAAGACCGGCCCCCGGTATTCCTCGGTTACCATCGGCGCATCGCGCATTGCCTTCAACGACGAGATCAGTTCGCCGGCCTTGCTCTGGAACTCCGACTGCGAAGGCAACTGGGAGAGGGCGGTGACCGTATAGCCTTTCGAGCGCTCCAGACGCATCCCGTCTGACGCCTGGGTTGCAGCGTCAATGTGCACGTAGAAGTAGGTTTGGCCGTCGCGGATCGCTGTTCCTTCCGAGGTGACGAAGTAGCGATTCACCGCCCGGAAAAGCAGCGCGGCATTACAAGACTCCACTTGCGGATCAGTCTTGTACAAGCTGGTGGCTTGCCGCAAAGAGGCAATCCATGGGTTCGGATCCACTTCCAGCCTCGCCAGCCTCCCCACATGCTGCACGGCCTCGGCATGGGCGAAATCATCAACCGACTGGTCGACGGTGAACTGCTTCAGTTTCGCCTGTTTGGCGCTCAGCGCCTCCACCGCGGCCTTGTATGCCTGGTCGGTGGCCAGCCAGATCTCGTGACGTGCCGCAACAATGTCGTCGCTCAGCGGCACCAGGGTGTCCGCACCCTCGCCTTTGTCAAAGAAGCTGTCCTGCCGGTAGTCCCCGACGCGCACTGTGACCCGGGCAAAGCGAAAATGGTTATGAACATTGAAGCTGATTCCCCCGAAGGAAGCTTGGGCTTCGATTTCGTCGACGTCGAAGATGCGATAGTCGAGGTAGTACGGAGTTGCCACCTGTTCGAGCTTGAGTTGAGCCTTAGAGCGTTGCATCTCTTGCTGCAGTGCGCGCAGCAGGGGATCTTCGGAGGAGCCGTTCTGCGCGGCGAATGCTGCGGATGCGCCGAGAGCAATCGTGACCAGCACCGTCCGCCGAAGGACCTTGCGATACAGACCACGTATCATTGCTGGCCTCCCTTCGACGAACCGGCGGGGGGCGTGGCTTCAAGCTCCGGGGCAGGAACGATCGGCGGTCGATTCAGGGAGTGCGGGCGCTTCTGGACTTCCATCTCGGCGAACAGAATTGCAGGGGATGCTGCCGACACCGGGACGTTTCCTGATTCCGCACCGCAGACGCCGTTGAAAATTTCCGTCTTCTGTCCGGTAACCAGTATGCGACTCATCGCAGCAAGCGGTGTTCCAACGATGTCGACTCCGCGCACCAGTTCGTCAGGACGCCCGTCGGGATAAACCTTCCACACCAGGATTGGCAGCACCTGGAAGGCCTGCGGCAGGCTTCGCTGCGTCAACGTGAAGCCGCCTTCGATGTCTTCGAAATAGAGGCCGTAGGGTTTGCCCTGCCTCTTGATCTCCTCGATGAGTCTCTGGCGCAGGGTAGCATCGCTCACAGTATTCGTCGAACTGACAATCAGATTGCCCTGCCGCCCGACCGCCATCAGCCCAGATTGGGCACGTCCATGTCCATTCGACTTGTCGAAGCCCTGAACCGGCATGCGCGACATCAGGAAGTTCTTAAGAATGCCATTCTTAATTACTTCCACGCGAGCAGCGGCCACACCCTCATCGTCGTACTGATACCAGCCACTCAGGTCGGCCCCATTCAGTTTCTGCTGGGTTGGATCATCGACCACGGACAGGAAGTCGGGCAGCACTTGCTGGTTGATGCTCTTGGTAAACGTCTGTCCTTCCTTCTCTCCGCGCTGCCGCTGGCCCTCCAGGCGATGGCCCAGCACTTCATGAAAGAAAACCGCGGCCGCCCGTCCCGACAGAAGCGCGGGGCCATTGAACGGCTCGGCAAGCGGGGCTGCGCGCAAGGCCTTCAGATCAACTGCCATCTTCTGAATGCGAGCCAAAACCTCGGATTCCGGCGGCAACTGGGTTGGTGCCTCCGCCTGAAACGTCTCGACTCGGATAAGTTCCATGCCATCGTCGGCACGCGTTTCTGCCAGGATCGCCACCCGGAAGATCGCGTTGTTGCTGACTACCCGGCTACCCTCGGTCGAAACGAGATAGGTGCGCGCAGTCTGAGTGGTAAGCATGACTTGGGATGAATAGATATATGGATAGCCGCGAAACGCCGCCGAATACTTGGCTACCGTTGCCTCAAGGGCGTTGCTGTCGGCAGGTGGTGGTAATTCCTTGGCTTCCAAGTAGCTCGACGGCGCTTGGGGCGTGAAATCAGCGGAAGTGTCTTCCTCTCTGGCGTTGACCTGGGTTTGCGTCCTCACTTTGAGGTAAGCCTGCACCGCATCGCGGTACCCGCGGTAAGTCAGGTCCCATAGCGCATGTGCAATGGCATCTGCATCGTTGTCCGTTGGCAGTCTGCCCGAATGCAGCGCCGAGCGGCGGTTTTCCCCGTGAGTGTTGTCGAGCGCGGGGCTTCCCACTCGTGTAACCACATCTGCCATTCGAATCCGAACTTGGGTGGAGCTAATGACACTGCCGTGGGACGCGACCACCGTCACGAATGACTGATCGTGAATGGTGTAGCTGATGAAATACGGAGCAGGATCGAGCTTCGCCAGGTCGGTATGGGCGCGTTGCAACTCGTGCTCAACAGTGGCAAGCAGGATGTCATTATTCTTCTCGGCCGCAGCAGCCACGAAAGCAAGAATCGAAATCAGCAGGGCGATGGAGCTACAAAACAGGGACCTCGGACGAAGCATGCCTTTCATCGCGCGGGTCGACCCCCTCCTTTTCGCCGATGCGAAAAGGTGTTTAGAGAAAGTCAATTATGACGCAATTTCGCCGGTCTGGACAGGGAAGGTGCTGAGCCCAATTGGCTCAGTTCAGCGAAGGTCATATTAAGGTCACGAAGTCCGTAACTGATTGTAGTTGCTTGTTGCATCGAGTTGTCATCTGCGCCGCTAAGTTATTGAATTTGCAGTGCCCTACAGCACTGTTAACCGGAGGGTTGTAGGTTCGAGTCCTACCTGAGGAGCCATTCTTTTCAATAACTTACAGGGGAGCACCTCCCAAAATCTCCCGGAGTTTAGCTCACAATAGCTCAGAGAACAGGGAAGTGGAAGATAGGCACAGCGGTTGGAGTGCCTCTTGACGGCGCCGAGCAGCTGTGGAATCCAACCTTTTCCATTCAAGGCTTCCGGTAATTCGCCGGAGAGTCTATTCCATGACCGGATATCGAAACGCAGCACTGTGGGCTGGTATCACCCTCAGCATAGGTAACCTGTGCGGGGTTGTAATCGGCGCGCGATACGGATGGCCGAGGAATATTCTCCACTGGAAGGGCATTCAGGAGAGCATCCTCGATCTTTGCGCCACAGTTCCGATCCACTTCGTTATCGCGGACGGCATCGTGGCGATGGAAGGAAACGGGCCTCTTAACGGCAACCGTCGCTTTCTGGGAAGGATTGTGCTCGCGGATGATTCGGTGGCTGCCGATGCGACCTGCGCCCGGTTGATGGGATTTCATCCGGAACGAATCGTTCACCTTAACGAGGGCTCCAGATTCCTCGGGAGCTCCGCTCGTGCATTCATTGACCAGGTTGGCGAAACCGTTGCCTTTCCAGAGACCCCATTCCAGGTGGTACAAGAGTTTCACCATCTTCATGCGCTGTGACGCAAGTCTCGCAAGGCGTCCACAAAGCCGGAACTGCTTACTCAAGGGCGCGTAAACCACAAGCTGCAGATCATTTCAAATCAGTTAGACGTACGCATAATGTGTGTGCATTATGGGATTGCACACTGGCCCGCGCAATGGTGCTAGAGCCGAAGGTCTTTTTGCTCGATGAGATCACGTCGGCACTGGATCCTGATACCGTCCTTAATGTCGTGGAGGCAATGCGTGCGCTGCGCACCGCCGATCGATCCTGAGAATCGGGAACAAATCTCGGGAGAGCCGAGATAGTCGTCTCAGTCAGGTTCAGTTCGCGACCACGGCGACTTTCCGGCCACTGGGACTGGCGGCCACTACACGGATGGCCGACATACAGGCGTTGCCCTCACTTGGACTGTTGGCTCCTAGTCTGAAACTTGGTCCCTGCTGGAGATGAGTGTTAGCAAAGCCTTATCGTCCAGTCCTACGAGCTCGGGAGCAGCGCACCTCTGGAAAAGAAACCGACGAACCTCACCGTGGTGGCATCCATATGTGGGTCGCAACTGCCGCATCGTGTATAACGAGGAGCATATGGAAGATCCAAACCTCACCATTGGAACAGGGGCGGATGTCGATTCCACTCGCGGCTCATCCCCCGCACAGGTCCGGCAGCCTGTGGACGAGAGACTACAGAAGTTGCTCGACAAAGCTCTGTATGGTGGAGGCCACCCGTCGGCACAAAAGATCAGGAATTTCTTAAATGGAACGTGGCTCGGCGAGCCTCTACACGTCGTGCTCAAGGATGTGCCCGTAGGGGCCTGGACCGTTGCGATGGTGTTTGATGCACTGGATCTCATCTTCAACCGCTCTGAGTTCGCGCGGGCGTGCGAAACGTCAATCGGAATCGGCTTGGTCGGGGCGGCAGGCGCGGCCGTAACCGGGCTGACGGATTGGTCTGATGTTGATCCGCCTGCTCGTCACGTTGGACTGATTCATGGTCTCCTGAACTTGAGTGGCGCCGCGCTATTTGCAACGTCGCTGTTTCTGCGGAAAAAGAAATCCCGCGCGACCGGCCGCATCGCTAGCGCTCTGGGCTACGTGGTTATGAGCTACGCATCCCACCTCGGCGGCAAATTGGTGTATGAGCACAGAGTAGGCGTTGACCGCACGGATGGCCAGGTATTCCCAGAGCAGTTTGCCGCCGTTCTGCCTGAAACAAGTTTGATCGACGGCAAACTTAC
>DATBZX010000175.1:0-10329 GCA_036512955.1 Terriglobales bacterium | reverse complement strand
ATTCATCAGCGCGAGCGTGCGATTGAAATCGGCAAGAAGCTGATCGAGAAGGAAGCCCGCAAGTATCGCATCTCGATGAAGGACATCAGCGAGGCAGAGTTGACCAAGGTTGCCACCGAGAACGGCTTGGGCCGTCCCGATGATCTGCTCGCCGGCATCGGCTATGGCAAGTTCTCATCGCGCTCCATACTGGCGCGACTGGTTCCTGCCAGCGCGGCCAATCCCACTCCGGGGTCTGATGACGATCAGGAAGAACCGAACGGCGGCGGAATCAGCAGCGTGATGCGGCGCGTCTTCGGCGGAGACACCTCGGCCATCAAGGTCAAGGGGCATAACGACCTGCTGGTCTATCGCGCGCGATGTTGTAACCCCATTCGCGGCGAGGAAATCATCGGCTACGTCACTCGCGGCAAGGGCGTGGCAGTGCATTCCAAGTCCTGTGCCAACGTCGAGAACCTTATGTTCGAACCGGAGCGCCGCATCGCCGTGGAGTGGGGCAAAGACGGCACTGTCGGGACTGCGCCAGTTTGGGAGACCGGTTTCTCCGTCAAGCTGGTGGTGCTCTGTGACAACCGCCCGGGTATGTTAAATCAGATCACCGTTGTGATCAGCGACGCTAAAACCAACATCCGCAATATCGAAGCCAGGACCGCCGAAACTCACGCTACCGTCGAAATCGTGGTTGATATCGCCGACCTCAAGCACTTGGAGCGCATCATCAGCGGCGTGCGGAAGATCCCCGGAGTGCGTGAAGTGCAACGCGTGCAGAAGCTCTAGCGCGGAGCGCAGAATTCCACATGAGCGCCTATCGCATCGCCCTCGCCAACCTTCGGTTCCCGACGACACCCGAGGATTCGATTGAAGCTGCCCGGCGCGCCGTGGCCCAAGCGTCACTCGCAGGGGCAGACCTTCTCTGCTTTCCGGAGTGTTTTGTGCCCGGCTATCGAGCGCTGGGAAAGCCGCTGCCACCTCCCGATGCGGCATTTCTCGATAGCGCCTGGTCGGCGGTAGCGAACGCTGCTGCGAATGCTAACGTGACTGTCATTCTTGGAATGGAGCGGATCGTAGAGGGCTCGCTGCTGGCGTCAGCACTCGTGATTCAACGCGACGGCACGGTCGCAGGCTTTCAGGACAAGGTGCAGCTCGACCCTTCGGAGGACGGCACTTATTCCCCCGGTTCAGAAAGGCATGTGTTCCAAGATGGCGCCGTGAAGTTCGGAATTGCGATTTGCCACGAGGGATGGCGTTATCCGGAAACGGTGCGCTGGGCAGCGACGCGCGATGCGCACATCGTCTTTCATCCTCACTTTGACGAACCCGAACCCGGAGACTACGCGCCTTCCACCTTCGCCGATCCCGCAAACACATTTCACGAAAAAGCGGCGCTCTGTCGCGCCGCCGAAAACACGTGTTATTTCGCGACCGTTAACTTCGCGAGCGAAGGTTCTGCCACGACATCGGCGGTGGTACGCCCTGATGGGACACTGCTTGCCTATCAGCCGTATGGCGTCGACGGATTGCTGATCGCCGACATTGATATAAGCACTGCCACCGGACTGCTGGCGTCGCGCTGCAAGTACGGCTAGAGCGGTTCCACAGTTGCTGTATTCCGGTGGAAGCACCGGGCTTTAGCCCGGTGAAAAGCTTGCTTTTGAGCGTCCCCGGCTTTAGCCCTGGCGCTTGCGCCTTTGCCTTAGATGTTCGGTTGCATCAACTCTGAAAGCAGTCTAGAAGTCCGATCCCCACCCTTTCCCAAACGAAACCAGAGTATGGGGCGCCCGTACAATCGGTTAGAACTCTCCCAGATCTCGCTCCGGGATTACATGCGCTATGGCGATGTTACGCCAACAATCCCGATAAACTGCTCTGCGACGGCGTGAACATCTGGAACTACAGCGGAAGCTGAAGCTGGCAGCCGGCCTGACTCCGGATGATCAACAAAGTAACAAAGAGATAGTCACGACAAGCGTCCTGACATGAGTGCGAAGTTGCAAGATCTCATATTCACCGGGATTTTTCTGGACCTCAAAAGCTCAGATTCAGGACACAACAAGATTCCTGTGAGTACAGGAGTCGAACTATGCCGTTTGTTTGTTCCGGAGGGATGATGCCCAGGTTAGGCCAGTAAAACGCCAAACCTGGGCACGACGATGAACCGCACGTTACTCGACTGTGATTCGTTCAGCCACGACGTTCCCGGCCACCTCGAACTGGAAGTTGTTATTTTGATCGTAGAAATCCAGCGCGAATGAGCCGCCATGTGAACTGCCGCGGTTCGTGAGCGATACGACCTCGGTGAGATGAATGGTTCCCAGGAAGTCACCGCTGGCGTCGTACCACCACACTCGATGCACTAGTTTGTAGGTCTGCGGCCCTACTGGTACCCATGTGCCCAGGCAGACATTGCCAGTTCTCGGGTCGACATTGGGATTGTGGACTTCGGTGCCTCCTGTGTTCCAGACCTGATAGGCTTCCTGGACAGTCTGGCCGTTGGATTCAAAGAGAATGTGCCACATTCCAACAATGGACGACTGCACCCCGCTGCCATCCGGGGATGGCGTTTCACTCGCCAATTCAACCGCTGATAGGGCTTGTGGTGCAGTTTTGGAAGGTGTGTGCACGGAAGCTGCCGTCGCCATTGCCGTCAGCGAATCCCCGCACGACGCTAACGCGCTGCCACTGAGTCCAATTACCAGAACCATGCAGGCGGTAAATTTGACGAAGTTCAGAGTTTGGGTCGATTGCATAGCGTTTCTCCTTGTCATCGTGAGTTTGCATTTCATTGTGTTGCTCCTCTCGAATCCTATTTTTCTTGCGATTCAGTAAAGGACCCGCTCAAGCTGCGCTTGAACGCGCCACCCGCCATCTGCGTCGAAAGATACTTGGCTAGTTCCCGCCAAGAACGGCGTCGTGGGCGACGACACTCACGACGTTCGGCTTCGGCATCCGTCGAGACTGCGCCAGCTGTTTTTCTAACGGAGAGATCTCAAGCTGATGCGCCATTTCGGTCGAGCGAGTTGTCACCTGTTCCAGGAAGTACCGATCTCCGATACGGTGGAACACCAGGGCTGCGACACCGGATGCCCCTTCTTTTTGGCCTGCTTCGGTCTTTTCGATCGCGCTGGAATGGTCGGCAAGATTGCGCAGCACCAGGACCGTCTCGTTCAACTGGGTGACTTCATATTCACCGGAAGAGAAGGTCGTGCCTTCGGCAACAAACGAAAACGGCACATTGACCCTGAGCTTCAGGTTGCTCTGGGCCGATGCAGCGCCAGCCCAAAGACACATTGCCGCCAAGGCAGCCAGCAGATGCATGAACGTTGCTTTCATTTTCTTGCTCCTCACCATCGGGTTTGATTTGGAGTTCCGCCGGTCTGGCGACCCTCACCCCGTGTGAGCGCAACATCGCACTGTTCCCAAGCACGCTCAATAGACGCACCGAGAACAAAACCTGAATTAGTTGTGAACTGGCAAAGTCGCTGAAGTAGCGGGAGTTACTAACTGATGTGAACTGTAGAATTCCGCTCATGCCAGGGCTAAACTGGGTTAAACTTCTGCCCAGATTGAGCACGGTTCAGATGGATAGTCCCAGTTTATCTCCGGCGTATGCCCGGTTCGACCAATTCCAATTTGATCTGAGCAGCGGCGAACTATACCGCTCAGGGGCCCCGGTTCCCCTCCAGGAACAGCCCTCCCAGGTATTGCGCCATCTTTTGCGATCTTCAGGAAAAGTGGTTACCCGCGAGGAGCTTTGCGCTACGCTGTGGCCAGCCGACACTTTCGTCGACTTTGACCTTGGTCTCAATACTGCCGTGAAAAAGCTCCGGCAAGCACTGGACGACCCTGCCGAGCGTCCCCGCTACATTGAGACGGTTCATCGGCGCGGCTACCGGTTCAAGTTTCCCGTGGAGTGGGCTAGTAACCGGAATGATCCTGCCACCACGACCAAGGTTGAGCACGCAGCGCCGGCCAGTGTTGTGACGCCAATTCAGGGTGACCCGAAGCCCCCGGAGCCGCGCCCCCCTGTCCCGTGGAAGCGCAAGGCATTGATTGTGCTTGCTGGATTTTTAGTCGTTGCGGGCTTGTTGTATTCGTGGATGGCTCCGCGCGTGGAACGTCAACTGCGGCTACTCGAACTGCAGCGACTCACCGTGGTGCCACTCACGGCCTTGCCTGGAAACGTGGCGTCACCGACATTCTCTCCTGACGGTAGCCAGATTGCTTTTGCGTGGGACGGCGGAAAGGGTGGGAACCAGTCCTCCGACCTTTACGTCAAGGTAATTGGAACTGAGAAGCTTCTCCGGCTGACGAACCAACCTGGCGCCTATTACGCAGCCTGGTCGCCAAACGGCCAAAGCATAGCGATCGAACGATTCACGGCCAACTACGCCGATTCGGGAGTCTACCTATTATCGCCACTAGGTGGTCCAGAGAAGAAGATTACGGATAAGTGCGCTGTTAGGTTTATCGCAATCGACGCCATCGCATGGTCTCCCGATGCCAAACAACTTGCTTGCGTCACTTATACTTCGAACACCACGTCTGAACTACTTTTGCTGCGAGTGGATTCGCCCCAATTTGTACCTCTCAAGACAAATTGCAAGCGACCAATTTCACCTGCTTTTTCTCCCGATGGAATTTATCTTGCATGGGTTTGTTCCGACATCCTTGGCGGCGGAGCATCCATTGAACTCCAGCGGCTCGGAGACGACCGGAGCACTCAATTGTTGACAAGAACAGACGGCATCGGAAAGCTGGCGTGGTCCGAGGACGGACGACGTATGATTTTTACTGCGCCGATGCTAGCCGGAGACATTTGGGAAGTTTCGCTTGGTAACCCCAGTAGTCAGGAAAAACTGCCGGTTGGCCACGATGCATTCGATTTAACTGTGAGTTCCAAAGCCAAACGGCTGGCGTTCGCGCAGAGAAGAACAAACGTAAACATTTGGCGCCTGGAATTAGGAACGACAGAGCAGCATGCCAGAATGGTGATCGCGTCTACTCGAGAACAAACTGCCCCAAACATCTCTCCCAACGGGGATAAGATTGCGTTCGAGTCCAACCGGTCAGGCAGCAACGAGGTTTGGGTTTCCGACGCAGATGGGTCGAACGCCGTGCAACTTAGTTCCTTCGGCATTCGTCTGACCGGCTCGCCACGGTGGTCTCCTGACGGTGGGCTAATTGCGTTTGATTCGCGCGCGGGTGGGGAATCGAACATATATCTCGTGGATCCTCGCGGCGGAATTCCTCGCAAGCTGGAGATTGATATCCACGGCAACTCCGAGCCGAGCTGGTCACACGATGGAAAATGGATTTACTTCGCGAGCGGAGAGGATGCGCAGCACCCAACAGGCTGGAAGGTGTCTTCTGCAGGAGGACATGCGGTGCCTATCACTGACGGACCGGTCCTGAGACCCATCGAATCACCCGACGGATTTCGGGTGTACTTTATCCGCGGCGCTTCGCTCTACTCCGTCATGATTGACAGCACGACTGCCGAGAAAGTTGAGGGAATGCCGTTCGTTCGTCTCGATGGATGGACTCTGGTCGAATCCGGATTTTATTTCATTGGATACCACACTGGGAGGCCGGCAATTGAGTTCTTCGATCTGAAGACGCGCGGTTTTCGAGCGGTTTATATGTTTGAAAAACCGCTTCCAGGGTGGCTAGGAGGATTGTCCGTTTCCAGCGATGGCAAATGGCTGCTGTTTCCCCAACTGGACGAGCAATCTAGCGACCTGATGATGATCGAAAACTGGCGGTAACGGACGCTCATCCGGATTGGAACTGGTTGACAGGCTATACGGAAGTCGGCTGGCAGTTGCCAGGAACAGGCCTTCGCGTGAGTTGAGGCAGCCGTAAGGAAACGACAGCCGGTCGCGAACCGTCCCTTTCTTTCGATTAGTAATGACAAGTAGGCATACGGGAAGTTAATGTGCAAAGCCGGTTGAACCGCTGCGTGGTTGCTGCGTAAACGGTCCAAACCGTGTGTTATCCCAAAACGGTAGCGCTCAAATTAGACGAGTCCGCATTATGGCCCGCACCATCAGAAGGAATCGGCCACTCCCGCCGTTCTGGATTCCGAACTCCATGGTTACTTTCGTTTCTTCCCACCGCTGATTTCTCTGGCGCTTCCTTGTCGCAACCGCTACAAACGGTTCAGGGACGAGGCAGCGCGGAGCTTTGCCCATCCACGGCCAGTCCGCAGACAGCGTTTCGTTCTTTGACAAATTTCACGCAATCCTTCCCAGTAGGTGGCACGTGGCCTCCTCATTACCAAAGAGAGTTATAGTGATGTAGTGTTCTGGTTTTGTATGTCAGCTAAAGATGTTTGCTGAGAGTTACATAACTATTTCATTACAAATGACATACAATTAGTGACATAGTGTTGTAGTTATGTATAACAATATTATTTTTCTGAAAAGTGCGTGGCCGCAAGAATCGGTTGCTCAAGGTTTTCCGCCCTAAACTGATCCGTGAAGATCCGTGCAAATCCGTGGTTGATCTTGCGTTATGCCTGGTGCCCCACGTTCACGTCGCTCCGTTGGACGCTAACGTGGGACTAGTTGCAATGAAGGCTAATCACTTGCAAGCTAACCCAAGGCACCCAGTCTATTTTTTCCCGGCAGCCTTCACGTAGGCCAGAACCTCTTCCGCGTGGCCTTCGGGTTTGACGGGAGAAAAGATGTGCACGAGTTTGCCGTCGGGCCCGATCAGGAATGTGCTGCGCACAATCCCCATGACCTTCTTGCCGTACATGTTCTTTTCCTTGAGCACGTCGTACTGTTTGGCGACTTCTTTCTTGTCGTCCGCGAGCAAGGTGTACGGCAGGCCGTACTTTTCTTTAAACTTCAATTGGGTCTTCGGAGTGTCAGGCGAGATGCCCAGCACCACCAGCCCTGCCTTCTGCAGTTTCTTGTATGCGTCACGAAACTCGGACGCCTCTATGGTTCAACCGGGTGTGTCGGCCTTGGGGTAGAAGAACAGCACAACCGTCTTCCCCCGGAACTGTTGCAGCGAAGTTGGGTTACCGTTTTCGTCGAGCAGGGAAAACTCGGGAGCTTTGTCTTTGATTTCCATAACGCATTATCTATACCGCAAATCGGCGCGCCGTGCCATCTCCACTTTGATGGTGATTTTCCTGCTAGTCACATTTACAGCCGCACAAGAGCACACGCGCAACCGCCAGACCGACCAGGCGCCTCCGCCAACGCCGACCGTCAAGAAGGCAAAGCGCGGGCCACGTGCCATCGGCGTGGTCGAGTTCCTGCCCGGCGGAGGCATGCGACTCGTACCCATCGCGCTGTGGATTGACGGCCACTACTACGACGCCAGTCTCTATGGCGCCAACCCTGCACCCATGGCCCTGGAGCCGGAAACGGTGTACGAAGCGCAGAGTCTGGGCGAGCCGACGGGAATATTCACCATTACCATGCCAAAGCAGGTGAACGGCAATTGGGTGGCTGATGGCACCTGGCGGCCCGAGTCTCCCATGGATGCCAAACTGGCCGCGCAAGCCGCCAAGGATGCGGCGCTAAAAGCCCAGTCCGCCAAGAGCGCCGCCGTGATGACCAGCAATGAGGACGACAGCCGCCCTGTGCTCAAGCGCGCGCCGGGTTCCTCCAGTTCATCCACGGACAGCGCTCCGCCTCCGCCCGCAACCAACAACGATCCGGATCGGCCAGTGATGAAAAAACCGGCAGCCGACTCCAGCTCAAAGCCCACCATGGGTCCGTCGGACGAGCCACCTGCGCCTGCTTCCACCGCGAAGAAACAGACCACGGTGGACGACGGCGATCCCGACCGCCCGGTCATGAAACGGAAAGCGCCGGCCGCACCCACGTCAGACAGCGGCAGCACTGATAACGGCCCAGCGGCAATCACGCAGGCCGCCGCCTCGTCGAACGACAGCGATCCCAATCGTCCGGTGCTCAGCCGCAACAAGCCGACGAAGTCAGCAACCGCGGCGGCGGCGGAGTCTGCGTCCGCCAAGACAGATATGGCGTATCCAAAGGGAGCGAAGGCCGCCCGAGCCTATCCGGCCATCTCCGATGCCGGCCATTACGAATCGCGCCCGCTGCTGTACTCGTTGACTTCCGGCGAGAGGCAAATCCAGGAACAGCAAATGCTCAAGCTGGCCATGGCGGAGATCCGCGCCTTCGCGGCCAAACGCAATGGGCCACCGATTCCGAAAACCGCCGCCATTACCGATTACGATGTTCGCGCGTTCGATCTGGAATTCAGCAGCTCGCCTACGGTGGTGTTGACGGCGAAACTTCCCGTCGCACCCGCCAAGGGACAGCGCGACACTGGCTTCAATTACTTCGTCTCCATTGTCGCGCGCGTAGACATCAACGACCAGGCGCAGAAGATCTTCGTCTCTGTCACCGACAGCACCCATCTGGATGCCTTTCCCCGCATGGAGCTGATCGACGCCGTGGACGCGGACGCCAACGGGCGCGGCGACCTGTTGTTCCGCAAGTATTCCGACACCGGTATCACCTATGGTCTTTACCGCGTCTCGCCCTACCAGATCGAGAAGATCTTCGAAGGCGGGTCATCGCTGTAGTAAGGGTTACAATCACATCCATCCATGCGGATAACGTCTTTCGTTGCTCTCGCCCTTATGATCGCGCTGGGTGCCGTCGCACAGGACAACGCACCCGCTCCGCCTGCCTCTGCACCTTCGGCTTGGCCTACCGCGCAGTTTGCCGCAACTGCCGCCAAGGACCCGGGGGTTAAAAAGGCAAAGCAGGTTCTTGACGACATGATCCGCGCCCTCGGTGGCGATGCCTATCTGGCATTGCGGGACATGAAGGTGGAGGGGCGCATGTATGCCTTCTATCACGGCCGTCCCAACGGCTTGGGCGTCGTGTACTGGCGATTTTGGCAGTGGCCGGACCAGGAGCGCGTCGAACTTACCAAGCAGCGTGACGTCATCGAACTCTACCTCGGCGACAAGGGATACGAGATCACCTACAAGGGCACGGCAACGCAGGACCCCAAGTTGTTCACCGAGTACCTTCGCCGCCGCGATCACTCGCTGGAACTGGTGATCCGCACCTGGCTAGCGGCGCCGGGCTCGATGATCCTTTACGAAGGCACCGCCATCGTCGAACAGACCCTCGCCGACAAGGTCACGGTACTCACCGCTTCGAATGACAGCGTGACGGTGGCCATCGACCCTCGTACGCATTTGCCGCTGAAGAAGTCCTATAGCTGGCGTGATCCGAACGACCGGCAATTCGACGAGGAGTCGGAGGTTTGGGGCAACTATCGGATGGTGCAGGGGATCAACACGCCGTACAGCACGGTGCGATACCTGAACGGAGAGATGAGCGGCCAGCGCTTCATCAACAACGTGAGCTACAACAACGGATTTGACCCCGGGATGTTCCAGACCACAGGCACTACGTACAAGCAGTCAAAACCGCCTGAATCGAAACCCTGATCCGGGGGCCCCGAGAGATTCGCGACAGGGGATCGACTTGGGCACTGGTGCAACGGTACTTGGTCTGGAAATTCGCCAAACCAGGGACGGCGCCAGCAACACATTTTGAATGAGTGCCTTACCCCCGAAGTAACCATTGCAAGTTACGGAAGTGAGTGCCCACTTCGCCACCCGATGTGGCATAAATACAACACTCGCATATCGCTGTGGACTTGTAATCTACTGAGAGCACAACCCTTAAACGACCTCATTGATTTTTGAGCGCACAATTCGGAGCGCCGTGGAATGCAGCGGCGTCGGGCTGCACAGTGGAGCGCCGGTACATCTGCGAATCTTGCCCGCCCCGGCAGGTTCGGGGATTGTGTTTCGCCGCGTTGACCTCGACGGATTCGATGTACCCGCCATCAGCAAGAACGTCGCGAAAGTCAGCTATGCCACCAGCTTGATGAAACAGGGCGTGCTGATTTCGACGACCGAACACCTGCTATCGGCCTTCATTGGCATGGGCGTGGACAACGCCATCGTTGAGCTCGACAACCTCGAATTGCCCATCCTCGACGGCAGCGCGCTTCCCTATGTGGAGTTGATTACGGGCGCGGGTCTGCGACAGCAGCGCCGCAAGCGCACCTATCTCAAGATCCTGCGGCCCTACGAAATGCGTGAGGGCGACAAGTTCATCGGCGTGTATCCGGCGGAACGATACTCCGTCAGTTACGCCATCAACTTCCCCCATCCGTTGATTGGCAACGAACGCTTCGAAGTCGAGCTTTCCAACGGCAGCTATGTGAAACAGATTGCGGCGGCACGGACGTTTGGTTTTATCGACCAGCAGCGGGCCATGCTGAACATGGGATTGATCCGCGGCGCTTCCCGTGACA
>DATBZX010000174.1:0-12597 GCA_036512955.1 Terriglobales bacterium | reverse complement strand
CACTCGGCCACAAGCACTTTGGACTGACCCCCAAAACTGAGACACGCCGGGTTGCTACACTCCACAGGCAAAGAACCCGAGAATGCTAAAAAAACGAGTTGACCAAGAGCTGCGAGAGTGCGGCACAGATTCCCACCAAAGGAAGAATGAGCGACTGTTTACTGATTAGTTAATATGCTGTAGGCAAAATTGTAACTGTCAAAGCTTTCTATAAGCGGCACACAACAGGTTCAATATCAATCACTTAAGAACAACAAATTTCAACAAGTTTCACCAAGCACTGGAATCTGGTTCGGGACCAGGGTGTTCGGCCCTAAAGTGCTATTGCTAACCATCTTGTTTTCAACGATCTCGTATTCGGCTGGTGTTGAGGCTTGTTGAACTCTGTGGGGTTCTTTAGGATCGCTGTATCTACAGTTTTATCTACAATCCGCCCTGCGCTCGTGCCGGCGTCCCGTTAAGACATTGAATTCAATCGGTCTCCGCGACTGCCGACCGCTCTAAGCCCTATGGTGTTGCACCAGGTTCCCTACTTGGGAGTGCTAATGTGGCGCCATCAGCAAGCAATGACGCACGAAGGCTGAGTCCATTCCGTTCGGGATGAATTCATACCGGCAGCGCAGGGAGGTGACGATCCAGCCGGAAGGATGTCGAAGGCCCAAGGTCATGGCGAGACTCTCGATTGATCCCCTGAAACAATGGGACCGTAAGTCGTTGAAATCTCGAACGCACGGGATTGTGGCGAGCCGCAGCATGTCGCGCGAGTGGTCGGAGGTTCTTGCGGAGGACAGGGTGGATCTTTTACCAAGGACAGTCAACAACGAGACTGCCACCCGGAGCCCACGACGAATTCTGGCGATGGAAGGGCAAGCCTGCTCTAAAACAGGTCAAGTTGGTGGCCGATCAAGGAGGGCAAGCAGGCCGTAAAAATGACTCGCCTCTCTTGCCATCGTTTCCGCTCGAACCAAGCGCGGCTGGCGCTCAGCCTGCTGGCCTACAACCTGGGGAATTTGTGGCGGCGGCTGGCGTTACCAAAGCGAATCGAGAACTGGTCGCTCACGAGTTTGCAGCTACGACTGGTGAAGACGGGCGGACGGCTGGTGAAGCACGCACGGTACTACTGGCTCTTACTGGCGGAGAGCCATTTGACGAGGCAACTCTTCAGGAGTATGGTGCGACGGATCGCGGTGCTGTCGCTTCCGGCGGGATAGCTGAGGCCGTGGCAGCCGGGAAATCGATCCAGCGCCAAAAAGGGGGACGGAGGCGTGTCTGACGAAACCGGATGGGAAGGCGGGTACCCGCAGTTGGTGGCTCGCATTGGCATAGTCGAGAGACCTGTCCCAAGCCCTGGGCCCGCCAAGGAGAATTTATGCGCCGGAGCCCCTAGAGGCGTATATAGTATTGGGCTGTTAGCAGCTAAAACGGAAATTCCGGCTAAAGCCTGTCGTGTACGGACGCGATGAACCATCCAGAATCTCCGATGGATGCACTCCACAGCCTATTCATCGGCTCGTCAGTTTAACGGAAAGAGCGCAACGCGATGCAGCGCAACGCGATCATCGCCTTAGCCATCTGCGCGGGAGCATTCGCGGCTTGGATGGGAATCACCCCGGCCCTCGCTGCAGACCCAGCGAAGCCGCCGGTAGTCGTGGTCGGCGTAAACGCCAACAAAGTGGCGTTTTCGAATGTGCTCCAGCCCGATGTGAAAATTCCGCTCACCATAGAAAATACCTCCACCCAAACGCTCGATAAGGTATCTATCCAATTATCGCCCTTTACCGCACCCACCGCCGACTCGGTCAGCGCGACCATCGAGCCTGCTACAGCGAAGCTTTTGCCCGGAGAAACGGCGCAGTTCAACCTCAAAGCGCAATTCTTCCCCGCTGCGACCTTCTCCGCTCACGCGCGTGTCCTTCAGGAGACAAAAGTCCTCACTTCTTTCGACATCGAAATCGGGCGCACCAAGGCGAAACCGCAGATGGACATCGGCGACATCGCCCCCATTGAAGAGACCGCCCGCGTGCCACGCGCGGACCTGGACATTCCGCTCACGGTAAAAGTCTTAGCTACGGGCGCGTCCGTCGTCGTGCCGCAGCCGGTTCTTCAAAGCGCCATCCGCAAGCCCAAGGTTGACTCCGCCGCCGGCACGGCAGCCGCGGTCTCGCTCGACGCGTCCTCCCTGAAGGATCCGTTTGTGGTCAAAGCCGGCGAGCCGCGCGACATCGCCCTCCACCTGAAGGGAATCTCTTCTCCCGGAAGATACGATGTGAAACTGCGCTTCGCTCCCTCCGGGTATGACGTAATCGACAAAGATGTCACTATCTATGTCCGCGACCCGGGCTGGATCGCTGCCGCGTTTATCTTCGTCGGCGTCGTGTTGTCGCTGGTGTTTCAGGGCTACGGAGGAACCATTCGTCCTCGGCTGCTTCTGCAGCGGCGCGTCGAATCCATTTTCGCGGCGTTGCGCGACCTGGAAAACTCCGCGCCCGAAAACGACACGCGGCAACGTACGGCGCAAGTGAGGGAGGCTCTCGAGCAACAATGGAACCGGGCCCGCGATCGCGGCGGGTTACCCGCCACCACTGTCGATCTGTACGAGCAAATGATCCCTGGATTGCAACGCTGGAGTGACATGCGGCATCTGGTGGCCGCGACTCGTCCCGAAGCCGTTCGCCAGCGGCTGCTGGTGCGACTTCAGACGGCGGCGGGGGCATTCGTTGCCGCCGTCCCCGACGCGGCCGCTATCACCGCCGCCCTCAACACGCTGCAAAACTTTCCCGATACGATTCGCACGGAGACGGTTCAGGAATTGACAACTCAGCTCGATTTGCTCGACACGCAACTGAGAACCGACGCGCGTCCCGCCGTCGCACGGCTGCGCTCCGCCCTGCTGCTGGTGAAGCAGAAAGTCAGTGCTGGAGATCTGAACGCAGCCGTCGGCGCTTTCGACGCCGTGCGCCTTCAGTATGCCGTTCTTCTGGCGGAGGACCTGATCAACCGCGTCCAGAGCAGCGTTCCCCCGATCGGCATTGCCCAAGACGATTGGGATTCTCTCGCCGCAGAGACCAAACGCACCGCTGCTGAAGTGCAGGCGTCCACCGACGCGGACATCGCGATGCTAAAGGTCGCTCTCGCCATGAAGAATTACCTGTTCAGGGTAGCCGGAGCATTGCGGAAGGCCGCCGGCAACTTAGGGAGTTCCGAAAAGGTGAAGACCGTAACCGACGAACTCGACGCCGTTGATACCGCGATCCAGGGCAACCAGCTCACCGCCGCCTGGCAGCGTATGAATTCCGCCACTGCGGCCTTTCAAAAGGCCAGCGTCCCGGTCGGCCGGGCGATGGGCGGGCCGGTAAAACCCGCTTCGGATCTTCTCGGCGTGGCCGCCGGCGCCTTCGACATCATGGGCGCGTCGGGCGGCTTCGCGCTGCCGTCGGCCGCGGACCTGTCTCGGCCGGGATCGCCCGCGCGCACTTCACGCCGCCTGAATTGGTTTGACTTCCTGGCCAGCGCGTTTGCTCTCATCCTGGCCACCGTTATCGGTCTCCAGGCGCTGTGGATCGACAACCCGGTATGGGGCGGCGGCGGGTTATATCTCGCCGCCTTCGTCTGGGGATTCGCTGTCGACCAGCTTACCCATTCCGGAATTGTGGCACTGCGTCCGAGGTGAGCCATGCCGTCTATCTCTTACACACGTCACGACTACACCGTCCGGATCGAATCGGGTGGCGAAGCAGCCCAGATATTGAGCACACCGCCGGAGGGACTCACCATTCGCACCCCGATTGCGCTTGAGATCCTCGATCGCGGGGTGAGTGGGGCCGACGCTGATTTGCGCAAAGTGCTGGCGGGGGTGTTGAGCACGCCGACGAAGGTCGCCTTGCCCTCGACGATGGACCGTATCGTTCTCGAAGTGGGCGAACGCCGTTGGGCCGCTATCCCCTTCGAGTCTTTTCTGCCGCCCAACAATTGGCTGGTGCGCAGCTCGCCCGTTCGCCCCCGAGCCTTGCAGCGTCCACTCGCATTTCCCCTCAGAGTTCTCGAAATCGGTCTGCCCCTCGTCGTGGCCAACGCCATCGAGCAGACTTTCCGCGGCGCCTATCGCGACGATGCCTTCGTCAATGGCCACACCACGCTCGGTGACGCCGACGCCCTTGCCCGGAGGGAAAAATGGGCTTCGGTCGACATTCTTCACGTGCACGGCTTTCAGCCCGGCCCGGCGACGCTGAGCACCGCGCGCGCCCTTGAACCCGGCACCTTAGGCTGGATGTTGCGCTTCGCTGACGTTTTTCAGACACGTCTCATCGTTCTCGAAGGCGACCCGGCCAGCATGGCGCAACTTCGGATCGTCGCACAGACCATCCTTGACCGGGGCGGTCCAGCGCTCTGGCTGTTCGAAGGACCGGGCAATGAGTATGCGGCTATCTACGGTGGGATCGCACATGATCGGCCCCTGGATTGGATTCGTCCCGAGGCCGGTGGTGAGTTATTCGCCGGGCGCGGCGCTGAGGAGTCTCTTCGGTACTCGCCCATCGGCGAGGCCTTCGCGCAACCCAATCTAGTTCAAGACATGATCCGGAAAATGAGCTCGAGAATCCAGGTGAGCCAAGCCCTCGTGCGACGGACGGCACAACGCCGCACCGTGCGAGTACGAACTCCGCAAAGTGGCGATGTCGTGAAGGCAATCATGGAATCGGCGCAGCAACTGCGAATCCCTGTTAGCGGATCGGTCATCCCGTACACGGAACTCTATGGCACCCGAGCCGAGCGCATGGGGACAATACTTTCAAGTCGGCTGGTGAATCGTGGATTCTTAGTCCACGGCCTCGACGCGCATTTGAAAGAAGAAACCCTTCGAGGGGTGAACGTCGACGTTCACGCCCTCACCCAACACGTGCAAACCAACGCGCGCCCACTGAGCGGTATCACCAAGAAGACTGCCAGCAAGTTGTTTGGAACCACGCTGCTTCGAGTTGGCGATCAGATGCCGTATTACAGGTTCGAGGACCATGAATCCGATGGCATGCTCCCCCTGGCGGGAAAGGTAGTCGAAGCGCGCACCGTGGCGAACCGACTTACCGTGAAGCCTTCGGCGTTCAAGAGCAAGACCTCCTCTCCGGTAGCCCACACGCCCCGCCATGTCAATATCCACTTTTGCGCGGCCACTATGGACAACCGCCTGGAACGATTGCCACAATCAACCACCCGGTTGAAGACCGGCGAGACCGTTCACCTTGAGGTCGAGATTGCCGCCAAAACAGCCGGCAGTAAGAGCCTGGGCTCGACCGCCTTTTTTGAAGAACAGGTTCGGTGGTCGGAAGAGGGCGCCTGGATTGAGATTGGCGTCACCGGAATCGACTTTGATGTGCTCGGGGACCCCGTCCAGGAAGTCTGGCTCCCGCGCGACACTCCCATGGACCGGGTCACATTTGCCGTGCGGCCACGCGCCCGCACGACCGTCCCCGGCGTAGCTCGCCTCCGTGTAGCCATTTACCAACAGAACAACCTCATTCAATGCTTTATGGTCGCTGCGCTGCTCAAAAGTAACACAGAGAAGAAGGACCCGGCGGCGTCCCTTGCCAAAGCGCTCAATGCCTCGGCAGAAAAAGTCCGCCGCAAAGGAGGGGTCGGTTACCTTCCACGATTGGAGTACGCGACGACCCCATCCGTGAATCCGATTGCAGCCCGGCGTCGCGGCCTGACAATCATCGCGAACGACAGCGCTGGTGAAAAGGTAGTCACATTCAAGGGCGACGATCTGTTTACAGTAAAGATCGATCCCCTCCTTCCGGAGAAGGTAAAGCGTCTGCGGGAAGCCTTGGATCGCGCGTCCGCACGGAATGGGATGTACCGCTATACATTCCAGAACAAGGTTAACAACGGCAATCCGAATGAACTACTGGACGTGTTGTGGGACATTGCCGAGTCGGGTTTCGACATATTCAACCGCCTCATTCCCGATGAGGAAGACCAGAAACGCGTGCGCGCCACCCTGGCCGGCAGCGACGGGATCCACGCCGCCCATATCGATGCGTCCAGCGTTATCCCATGGTCCATGGTGTACGACCGGCCCGTCATCAAGACCTGTAGCCATTCTGATGATGAAACCGACCCGACTGCTCGTGTGTATCAAGTGGCCTCAGCAGTCTGTCCCGCTTCCATGCCGCGCGCCGATGGCGCAATGCCGGCCATGGAATGCGGCGGTCAGGGATGTCTGCTCAATGCTTCCGACAACGAGGTCCGCAAGAAAGCCGGCGATCCCATTTATCTGGAAGAGACTGTGATTTGCGCTCGCAGGTTCTGGGGATTCATGGTGCCCATTGAGGTACCGGCGCAGCAGGTGGATGGCCTCGCCACACGTAGTACGACCGCAATGGCGGAATCGATCAGGGCCCATAAGCCGGTAACCGTCGCTGCTGGATTCAATCCCAACCTCGAGTTTTCCAGAACTCACGCGACGGATCTGCAAGAGAACGTCTTCATCACGAAGCAGACTAAGCCAGCCATGCCGCGCGCCTCGTTACTCACCCCGGCAAAACCCGGACGGGACCCGCTTCGGCAATTTCTTCTCCAGGTGGATCCCGAAATTGTCTATTTCTTCTGTCACGCCTTGGCCTCGCTCCAGAGCAAAGGCAAAACCTACGGGCCCGCCCTCGACTTCGGCCGCGGATTTGAAGGCGTCGCGGAAGATGTAATCGAGGCGAGAGAATTCGCGGGGAAACGCTGGACGCGGGCGCCGCTTGTTTTCATCAACGGCTGCAGTTCGGCTGGGTTCAGCCCCTATGCGCCTTCAGAATTCATCACGGAGTTCATTAAGGGTCGGAAGGCAGCTGCTGTAATTGGGACGGAGGTCACGGTGTGGGAGGCGTTAGCTACCGAGATGGCAAAGCGGTTCCTTTTGACTTTTCTTGATGGAAAAACCAGCGCTGGCGAGGCGCTTTTGAAGTCGCGGCGCTCACTGCTTGCAATGAACAATCCTCTTGGCTTGGCGTATACGCTATATGGAAGTTCTAATCTGACGCTGAATATCGCCTGAGCGCTGAAAATTTACCTCCTGTGGTCCGCAAAAACTCCGTCCCGCAAACTGAAATTACTGATTGAGTGGCTGATTGCTGCCGTTTCGTGGACAGGCCGCAGCACAGGTAACCGGACGCTCGCGCCCAGCGCCGCGCATGGTACCGCCCCACGGCTCCCTAAGAAATCAACGAAAAAAGGTTAAGCACCCTCAAAGGATTGCAGAGTGCACTTGGTGCCCAAGCAAATGCTAGTCATTTCCGAGGGGACAACGAGCACGCACACTCTCTCTATAAAGAAGCGGAAGATATCTGCCGACGCATAGGCTACAAGCAGGCCCCCCCCGAAGGTCAGAGTCGGCACTGTGAAGAAATCCATGGCAGCGATTGCTGCGCGATGATTTTGGAGAAAAGCTAGTTCACGGATAAACATAACCGATGATGTCGCCCGCCTGATAAAGTATGCGCGCTCGAACGGCCGCCAAGCTTATTACGTATTCACACAGGGGTTCGATGACCTTATCGTCCGTCTGGCTCTTCATTGCTTGGAAGGCGAGGCTCAAGAGGCGGCACGTCGCGAAGTTGCCATGTTTGCTTCGAAGCAAAAACTGGCCCGCGCACTATACCCAGACGCAGGAATACGATCGTCAATCCATACAGGGAGCACAGCAAGGCGATAGCGACACCAGTACCGAAGAGCTCAAGAAGGAGTACTGGCAGGAGCAGAAGAAATTGTACGAGCAGGTATCCGACGACGCGGGCAAGATTGCCAGGGCCAACTCACTGTCCGATGTGCAGAAAGAAACAACAGACTTTTGGGCATGGTACTGGGGCAGCATGAGTCTCCTTGAGAATTACGAAGTTGCGCATGCGATGAAGGCTTTCGGCAGTGCCTTGGGGGATTGACAGTGCAGCGGCAAAAGACCCGACACGACTAAACTCTCCAATCAGCTTGCTCATTGCATGGCGCAATCGCTGGCTGAGACGTGGCGGCCGGTTGAGGGTACCGACGTTCGGGACACGGAATGCCCGTATTCGAAAGAATCAAAAGAAATGCAATACAAACTATTTCCTCCCGAGAGGAACCTCGATCAGCTGTCCCGCTGGCACCATCGCTTGCAACACTACAGCCGGGCCTAGTTCTTGTTGCCCACCAAATCTCCCCAAAGTGGGCAATTTTGGGTGGACACGCCACCCGAACAGTGCTGTAATCCTCGTCTGGCCGTCGCCAACCCAAATTCAGCTCTGGGCCGGGTCAATCCAGCATCGGTAACGTGGAGGCTGGTTTTCTCGCGCGAGTCGAACGGACTTGTTCATGAGGTGCCGCCCAGGGCATGTCCAGTTGGCGGGTACGAAACTTAGATATTCAAGGAGGAGTTGGGTATGACTGGTACACTACGCCGTATCAATGACGAGTTCACGCTGAATGGCACGGTGCTGGCACGTTGCAATTCCAGCGATCCGGTCAGCGCCGGCGCCTCGTTCATCATCAACAATGGCTTTGATGACGGGGACTTCGTTGACGTGGAAGGCAGCTCCGGCAACGTCGGGGACTTGTCGGTTTTCTGCATGACGTCGATCAGCGCCGCAGCAGTTGCGGCACCGGCCATGGCTCGCAGGATGGAGGCAGCGGCTCCGTCGAAGGCAGCCGCGAAGAAGGCCGCGAAGCGGGCTGCGCCCAAGAAAGCTGCAACTCGGCCCGCGCCCGCAAAGAAGAAGGCCGCAAAGAAAAACGTCACAAAGAAAAAAGCCGCCAGCAAGAAGCCGCCGGCGAAGTCCGCGAGGAAAAGAAAATGATACCGGCTGGCCCAGTCGTCGCCTGCCTGCTGGTTCTCAGTTTGCCTGCCGTTCCGGTTTGGGCTCAGTACTCCCAGCCGACAGCCGCCGAACAGCAAATCATCGATCGGCAGTCGTCCGGCAACGGGATTTATGTCGGCGAGCCCAAAGTATATGACGACTCGGTGTTGGTCCAGATGTTGCAGGCGGCTAGCGCCAAGCTGGCCGGCATGTCCGCACTGGACATCGCAGGTGTGAACAAGCAACTGGGGGCGGTCACCGGGGTCAATCAGACGGTCGACAGTTTCGGCGTGAACGTTGGGGGCCCGGCGACTCCCAGCGTTGCAACCGCGAAAAAGGACACCGATGTGTCCACGACGACTACCCAGCCATCTTTCACCGTTCCGACGGCACCCACTCCGCCGACACCGGTCAGCACGCCGACCTCGTTTGGGGTATCGGCGTCCGACATCTTGAGCGAGCAAATGCAGTTGACTTACGAGATCGCCAATCTGCGCCTCTTGCTCGAAGGATCGTTGAATGACCGCCTGGTCCCGTTGCCGGACGGCACGAAGACCGCGATCGTGAAGCCGCGAGCGACGCTCGGCTTCCCCATCACGCTGGAGCCCGGCAAATATAAAGACGCCGTCGCGGTCGTCGAGGTGGAAGTCGAAAGCAACCAGGAGGCGTCCTACTACAAGGCTGCGCCCCCTGCGGTCGCCGCCCTCCTGCCCAGGGAGAAGACCTACAACGTCGCTTCCATAACCGACAAGAGCGTATCGGTCGGCGGCGGCGCCGTAACCCAGATTATGGGGGGCTCC
Organism: Terriglobales bacterium; assembly: GCA_036512955.1. GTDB lineage: Bacteria > Acidobacteriota > Terriglobia > Terriglobales > Acidobacteriaceae > DASRAA01. The sequence goes on along the minus strand of DATBZX010000174.1, from coordinate 2,987 downwards.
TTCTCCTTCCTGCACGGGCACAAGACCTATTTCCTAGTGAAGGACCAGGACACGCTGGCCTTGCAGTTTGCTCCCACGCAAACCAATCGCGCGGGATTTTTGTGGCAGTTCCGCCCCGTGCTCGGGCGGCGATATCCTCTCGGCGGGCTGAAGCAGACGTTTGTGCAGTTAACTTTCCCCATTCCATATTCCGCCCCCGATTTTGGTACCGTCTATGTCCGGACCTACTGGCGTGAATACGACCGCAAGAACGGCATCGTGAAGGACGTCATCCCCGGCTCACTGCAAGAGACAACAGCCAAAACCATCCCATACCTGACCACCCGGCAAAGCTCCGTCAAACTCAACATAGCAAGCGTGGAAGACATTGGAGGCGGGCAGGTCCTGGTGGACCTCCATGGTTCGTACCTGAACGGGACTTCCATCCGCATCGGCTCGACACTGATGAGTGGCCTGCCAGGGCTCGTGCTTCTGCCTGATCGCTTGATGTTCACGGCTTCGGCCTACGATCTGGCCACCAAGAAAACAACCCTGATGTCCCGCGGTGGCATCGAGACCGACTTGGTTCTGGATGAGTGCAACAAGTGCAATCTCAGGACCGGAAGCAATGTCGCATCCGGCTATCCCACGCTTACCACGATTGACGATACGAACACCCTGCTCACAGTCCGCTTTACGGGGGAATTGCCGCGGTTACACGGCGGGACTCCGTATGTCGTCTTCCTTATTGGGAACAAGGTCTTCGGGTTGTCGGATGCGCCGATCACTTGGAGCCCACCCGGCAATTCGATCATCGAAGCCTCCGTGCTGGTGCCGACGTCCCTGCTGCTGGCCAACAAGCAATTCGAAATTAAGAGCCTGCTCGCCAAAACCGAGACCGAACTTACGGTGCCTTTGCCTGGAATCAGCATGGCCAGCAAAGCGGAGACGCTGGTCCTGATTGGACAGGACGAACAATACGCCAACTTCCTGCTGTACGGTAATCGTCTGGATGGTTTGGCGGTGCTCGCGCCGTCCAGCGGCGTGGACATTTCCCAGGTAGGCAATCCGGCGGACTCATACACTCTGCGGTTGCTGCGGATCAAGACCAACTTATTCAAGAGTTACAAACAACTCGTGCTGCAGCGCCCTGGAGACCGACCCTTCACGCTGGCGTTGCCAACCCTTGATGCTAAGGCCGCGGACGCCAAACCCGCCCCCAAAGACGGCTCGACACTCACGGTGCAGGTACCGGCCTTTGACGTGAAGGTCCAGGGGATTAAGCCTGCGGCAAACGGGGGGACGCCGGCAGCGGAGCCGGCTTGTAAAATCGAAGCCGACGGAACGCATACGCCGTTAGGCTGCACTCCAAAAGCGCCGGCCGTGCCAGCCACGAACCCGCCGAAGCAGTAACCCGGCGCACCATCTCCAGCGATGAAGCCGGGGGCTGGTCTGGCTCAATTCCGTCCGCAACGAAAAGCGGCCGAAGCAGGAACCGTCTGCCTCGGCCCTTATTGTGTCGGCGCCATTTCCCAAACCGGAGCGGGCTAACGCGCCAATTTCCGCCGCAGAACGCCCACGAGTCCGACCAATCCGGAGCTAAACATCATCAGCGTACAACGGCCAGATTGTCTCAAGTGAAGGGTTCACTCAGAAAACGACTGCGTGTGTAGCAACCAGAAACTGTCTCAATGGAAGGGTTCACCCCAGACAACTGTAGATAAAACTTGTAGATACAAGGAGCACCAAAGAACAACAGCGTTCAATAGCAACCAACCAGCGGGCTGCAACAGGTTCAATATCAAACAGTTAGAAACCGCAGAATTCAGCAGATTTCAAAAGGCTGCGAAATCTGGTTCGAGACCAGGGGGTTGGAGATCCAGGAGCGAGTACTGGCGTCGAATCTGATTCCCCATGTTCCTTCACAATCAGTTCAACGACATCATTATTGACTCCCCACACTTCGATCCCGGCACACTCACGATGCGTCGACTCGGAAACATCGTCGCGGGCGCGTAATGCCCTGGATTGGCCAAAATCACGAGGCGTTTTGCATCAGAATGCCGCTGCCACGAAAATGCCATCCTAAAATTGGGTACTGAGCTAATTCCGTGTTGCTGAAATCCCGTTTGTGCAAAATTGACCAGACATCCTAAGGAAGAACGGAATATCGTCATCGTGAATCCTCTTCTTAGGGGACGATTTAAGCAGCACCGAGGCCGCTCTGGCTGAGTTTCCGGGCGGCCTCTCCTTTTAGCTTACGTCCGAAAGAACCTGCCAGTTGGCGGGTTTGTAAGTTTCGAGCTGGGCCTAGATCATTTCGTAAGTGCCGCGTGCAACTCTGCGAAATCTTGGCTTATTTCCGCTCTTCGTGTAATTTCCGCCCTCTGCGTAATTTGCCAGGGCTGTTCTAATGTACGTTTCGGCGAAAACCGGCCGCAGGTGACGATACACATCTGCCACCTTGAAACTGGACGAAAGCAATCCTCGCTGATACAAATCGAGAATTGCGTCTGGAAGGGTCATCCAATGTTGCTCCTTTCAGCCCCAGCGTGAACGAACAGGCCGGTGGAGTCAAGACACCAGTTGGGTAATAGTTGGTAATAGTCTGTACGCCGCCGCTCGCCGTGGACCAGCAACACACATCTAGCCCAGTACCTAAAATTGCGGTAAACTATTGAAAACGAGCAACTAGTACGAAGCTATCTGCTCGCCAGGAGCTTACTTCTCGACGCCGGATTGGCAGATGATTTCGGTACTGGCCCTCGGGCCGACAGCGAGAGAAAGCTAGCGCTCGCGCGCGAGGCAACCGTAGCACCCCGATGCTGGTAAGACGTCGCACCCAACGTGGTAGACCCAAGCACTCCTGTCCTCCGCAAAAACCTTCGACAGACTGAATGTGCACGAGTCTCGGTGCAATGGCGGCAGGTTTCTTGTGTACCAACACAAAAGAGGCTCGTCGAGGGCCTCAGGCTGTGCGAAGCTGAACTCCCATGTTTCGGGTTCAA
>DATBZX010000173.1:0-4639 GCA_036512955.1 Terriglobales bacterium | reverse complement strand
GACAAGGGCCGCATCGTTGCGGAACTGGTCAACGCCCGCAAGGCCGGCAACTTCGTGCTGGTGAACCGCAACGAAGTGGACTATATCGACGTCAGCCCGAAACAGCTGGTATCGGTGGCCGCTTCGCTGGTTCCGTTCCTGGAGCACGACGACGCCAACCGCGCCCTGATGGGTGCGAACATGCAGCGCCAGTCGGTGCCGTTGCTCCGCGCGCAGGCGCCGATCGTCGGTACCGGTATGGAAGGCGTCACCGCGCGCGACTCAGGCGCGGTGGTGCTGGCGCGACGCAGTGGCATCATCGACTCAGTCGATTCCGAGCGCATTATCGTGCGCGTCGAGGGCGAGCATCATCCGATGCAGCTTTCGCGCGAAGTGGGCAGCGATATTTATCAGCTCACCAAGTTCAAGCGCTCCAACCAGAACACCTGCATCAACCAGCGCCCCATCGTGAAGAAGGGCATGCGCGTGGCGAAGGGACAGGTCATTGCCGACGGACCTTGCACGGACATGGGCGAGTTGGCGTTGGGCCGCAACGTGCTGGTCGCTTTCATGGCGTGGCGCGGCTACAACTTCGAGGACGCGATCCTGGTTTCCGAAAAGATGGTGAAGGAGGACTATTATACCTCCGTCCACATCGAGGAATTCGAGATCGAGTCGCGCGATACCAAACTGGGTCCGGAAGAGGTCACGCGCGACATTCCCAACGTCAGTGAGTCGGCGCTGCGCGATCTCGACGAGAGCGGAATCATCCGCATCGGCGCGACCGTGAAGGCGGGCGACATCATCGTGGGCAAGGTCACGCCAAAAGGCGAGACGCAGCTCACTCCGGAAGAGAAGCTGTTGCGCGCCATCTTCGGTGAAAAGGCCGGCGACGTACGCGACGCATCGCTCACCTGTCCTCCGGGCATCGAGGGCACGGTAGTGGATGTGAAGATCTTCTCCCGCAAGGGGCAGGAAAAAGACGAGCGCGCCAAGTTCATCGAGGCGCAGCAAATCGAACGCCTGCACAAGAACCTCGCGGACGAAATCCGAATCCTTACCGACGAGCGGTTGAAGCGCCTGGAATCGTTGCTGGGCGGCAAAACAGTCCTTGCCGACCTGCACGACGAGCGCACCAACAAGCGTCTGCTGACCAAGGACGTGGTGTTGGATCGCGACACCATCGAGCGGATTTCGACGCGCAACCTGAAGCGCATCAAGTACGCCGACAAGGACCCGCGGGTCAACGAGCAGATCGACGAGATCGAGGAAATGACCTCGCGCCAGATCGATGTGCTGCGCAAGATCGTAAAGGAAAAAGAAGAGAAGCTGCAGAAGGGCGATGAGCTGCCACCCGGCGTGATCAAGCTGGTGAAGGTGTACATCGCCATGAAGCGCAAGCTGAGCGTCGGCGACAAGATGGCCGGACGTCACGGCAACAAGGGCGTCATTGCTCGCATCCTGCCCGAAGAGGACATGCCGTACCTCGAGGACGGGACGCCGGTCGAGATCGTCCTCAACCCGTTGGGCGTACCAAGCCGTATGAACGTCGGACAGATCCTGGAAACGCACCTGGGATGGGCTGGTCATCAGCTTGGCCAGAAGATCGGCGAGTTGCTGGCGCAGAACTCCAAGGCGGAAGTCCTCCGCAGGGAGATGAAGCAGCTGTTCAAAGATACGCCGTTCGTGGACAAACTGGTTGGTCTCGACGACGAAACGCTGGAGCACGTGGCAGACGGCATGAAGGAAGCTGTCTACTTCGGATCGCCAGTGTTCGACGGAGCCAAGGAGTTCGAGATCAAGTCGCTGTTGACCGAAGGCGAATTGCCGACTTCCGGCAAGACATACTTGTACGACGGCATGACGGGTGACAAGTTCGAGCAGCCGATCACGGTCGGTTATATCTACATGCTCAAGCTCTCCCACCTGGTTGACGACAAGATCCACGCGCGTTCCATCGGACCGTACTCGCTGATCACCCAGCAGCCGCTGGGCGGCAAGGCGCAGTTCGGTGGCCAGCGCTTCGGAGAAATGGAAGTCTGGGCCCTGGAAGCGTACGGAGCGGCGTACATCCTGCAGGAACTGTTGACCGCGAAGTCCGATGACGTTTATGGCCGCACCAAGATTTACGAGGCCATCGTCAAAGGCGAAGCAGCCATCGAGCCGGGTGTGCCCGAGTCGTTCAACGTTTTGATTCGCGAGTTGCAGTCGCTTTGCCTTGATGTGGAGCTGATCAAGTCCAACGAAGGCAAGCCATTGATCGCAGCTCCGGTCGCCGCCGACTGATCTTTAGGATCGGGGTCGCTGCCTCCACTGCTCCCGCAGGAGGCATTACCCGGTGAGTCGATTGAAAATCGGGAGCCGCCAGCGGCCGCGCAAGGGCCGCGGGACTCTGCAGTTCGCCACGGCGAAACCCGCAGGGTAGGAGGACAATTTGTACCGTTCAAATCCATTTGAGCTCGGAAATCCGATCGCCGACTTCGACGCCATCCGCATCAGCCTGGCTTCGCCGGAGAAGATTCGCAGCTGGTCTCACGGTGAAGTAACCAAGCCGGAGACCATCAACTACCGCACCTTCAAGCCGGAGCGCGATGGCTTGTTCTGCGCCCGCATCTTTGGCCCGGTCACCGACTGGGAGTGTCTCTGCGGCAAGTACAAGCGCATGAAGCACCGTGGCGTGATCTGCGACAAGTGCGGCGTCGAAGTGACGCTCTCCAAAGTCCGCCGCGAGCGCCTCGGACACATTGAACTCGCCTCGCCGTGTTCGCACGTGTGGTTCTTCAAGGGATTGCCTAGCCGCATCGGGCACATCCTCGATATTTCGCTGCGCGACCTCGAGTCCGTCCTCTACTTCGAAGCCTATGTGGTGGTCGAAGCGGGCGAAGCGCCGGTCAAAGACCGCGAAGTGATCAAGGACGAGACCAAGTTCCGCGAACTCGACCAGCAATTCCGCGCCACCGGCTTCAAGGCCATGATGGGAGCAGAGGCCATCAAGGAACTGTTGAAGCGGGTCGATGTTGAGGTGCAGTCGGTCGAGTTGCGCGAGAAGATGCGCAGCGAGACTTCGGTGCAGAAGCGCCTGAAGTATGCCAAGCGCTTGAAGGTCATTGAGGCCTTCCGCAAGAGCGGCAACAAGCCGCAGTGGATGATCCTCGACGTGATCCCGGTCATTCCCCCGGAGCTGCGTCCGCTGGTTCCACTGGATGGCGGCCGCTTCGCGACGTCGGACTTGAACGACCTGTATCGCCGCGTCATCAACCGCAACAACCGGTTGAAGAAGCTGATGGACCTGCACGCTCCAGAAGTCATCGTGCGCAACGAAAAGCGCATGCTGCAGGAAGCCGTGGACGCCCTGTTTGACAACGGACGCCGTGGCCGCGTGCTGCGTGGCGCCAACAACCGCCCGCTGAAGTCGCTGTCCGACACGCTGAAGGGCAAGCAGGGACGCTTCCGCCAGAACCTGCTGGGCAAGCGCGTGGACTACTCGGGACGTTCGGTGATCGTTGTCGGTCCCGACCTCAAGCTGAACCAGTGCGGTCTGCCGAAGAAGATGGCGCTGGAACTGTTCAAGCCGTTTATTTATCACCGGCTGGAACAGACCGGGCACTGCACCACCATCAAGCAGGCCAAGGAAATGGTGGAACAGCAGGAGCCGATTGTATGGGACATTCTGGAAGAAGTGATTAAGGACCATCCCGTCCTGCTGAACCGCGCTCCCACGCTTCACCGCCTGGGCATCCAGGCGTTTGAGCCGGTGCTGGTGGAAGGCAAGGCCATCAAGATTCACCCGCTGGTTTGCACGGCGTTCAACGCCGACTTTGACGGTGACCAGATGGCCGTGCACATTCCGCTGTCGCCGGAAGCGCAGGTCGAAGCCAGCGTGCTGATGCTGGCGTCGCACAACATCCTGTCGCCCGCGTCCGGTCAGCCGATCACGGTACCGACGCAGGACATGGTGCTGGGAATCTACTACCTGACCAAATCCAAGCCAGGCGCCAAGGGCGAGGGCCGTGCGTTCGCGAACATCGAAGAAGTGCTGCTGGCGAAGGAAGCGGGCGCGGTGGAGACACTCACCCCGATCCGTCTGCGCTACACCGGCGAGGTCATGGACCTCACCACAGCGTATGACGATCAGGACGTGATCCACACCGAACCGACTCACTTCGAGCGGCAGTTCATCTCGACGACGGTGGGCCGCGCCATCATGAACGATCACCTGAAGCGCGGCGCCAAGGACATGCCGTATATCAACGGCCTGCTCAAGAAGAAGGGCGTTGGCCAACTGGTGAACTACTGCTACTTGCGCTTTGGTCTCGAGACCACGGTGAGGATGCTGGACGGCATCAAGCAGCTTGGGTTCCAGTACGCGACGAAGGCTGGCCTGTCGATCGGTATTGATGACATGGTCATCCCGCCGAGCAAGCCGACGCTGGTGCGTAACGCCGAGAAGCAGGCCATCGTGGTGCAGCAACAGTACCTCGACGGCGCCATCACCAACGGTGAGCGTTACAACAAGGTGGTGGAAATCTGGTCGAAGATCACCGAGGAAGTTGCCGACGAAATGTTCGGCAACATGCAGCAGCAGGACAAAGAAGGCCAGATGAACCCGATTTACGTCATGGCCGACTCCGGCGCTCGTGGATCGAAACAGCAGATTCGT
>DATBZX010000172.1:0-2843 GCA_036512955.1 Terriglobales bacterium | reverse complement strand
GGTGACTTCCGATGTGTTGATGGTGCGGATCGAACCCACCGCCGACGCTTCGTTAGCAGCGATACGGGAACGGAGCAGGTTCGGGATGGCGATCGCGGCGATGATCAGAATGATCGCGACCACGATCAGCAACTCGATCAGCGAAAAGCCTTTTTGTTTGCGCATGTGTGTGTCTCTCTCTCTCCACGAATTTGATTCGTGCGTTTACGCCGACTTGATCGACCGGCACTCGCAATAAGAATCTGCAAGTGCCGTGCCATGCTGCGCGCGGTCGGTCTCACTTCGGTTGAAAATTGTAAACGTATGATGTACAAGACGCTGCATTGAATATGCTTTTTGGGATGGCTCACCAAAGTGGACGGAAGTGACAGTTTTTGTCACAAATACTTCGCAGTTTTTGTCGAACTGGCCTCTTCCAGCCTAGGCTCAGAGCTGGCACAAACATGGGCTACAATGGCCTGACTTGCTTCCTCCTGGAAGGTACATGACATTGACCCAGCCCAACGGGGCTAGTGTGAGAATCTGCAATCGTCTCCTGGCTGCCGTACTCCTCGCCACCGCTGCCGCCTACCTTTGGACCCTTCAGTTCGGTTTCGTTTACGACGACCTGGGCCAGATCGTTTCCAACCCCCTGGTACAAAGCTGGCGGTACCTGCCCATGTATTTCCGCGGCAACGTGTGGATGCAGCAGAGCCCGCTCGGCAACTACTACCGGCCCGTCTTTCTTGCCTGGCTGCTGCTGAACCACACGATCTTCGGTTTGCACCCGATGTTCTGGCACCTGACGAACATCCTGGCGCACCTGGGGGCGACGGCACTGGTGTACCTGCTGGCCTTGCGGCTCACGCGCGAACAGAAGATCGCGGCAATAGCGGCGTTGATTTTCGGCGTGCATCCCGTGCACATCGAATCGGTGGCGTGGATCTCCGGCGTCACGGAGCCGTTGTTGGCGCTGCTGATGATCCCGTCCTTCCTCGCCTTCATGAACTACCGCGAGAAGAAGGGGACACACTGGCTGTCGATCTCCGTCGCATGGTTCGCCGTCGCGCTGCTGGCGAAGGAAACGGCGGTGGTTCTCCCCGGATTGATGGCCGCGTACGTTCTGCTCTGCCCGGACGAAGATTGGAGGAGAAAGTTCGCGGATGCGGCCAAGGTCGTGGTGCCATTCGCGGCCGTTACGCTCGTCTACCTGATGATGCGCGCTTCCGCCCTCCACGGCCTGGTACACACCACCGTCGACCTGCCGGCCAGCATCAGCCTGTACACGCTGCCGTCGGTGCTGTGGTTTTACTTGAAACAACTTGTCGTTCCGATTCGTTTGAGCGCTTTCTACGACACGCCCTACGTTACGCACGTCAGTTGGAAGTACTTCATGGCGCCGTTGCTGGGAGTCATGCTTGCGGCCGCAATCGTCGCGTATGCGTGGTGGAGGTCGCGCTCGCCGCTGGTCGCATTCGCGGCAATCTGGATGCTGCTGCCGCTGGCGCCGGTTATGAATCTCGCGCTGCTGCCGATGGGCGATTTCATTCACGACCGCTATTTGTATCTGCCGTCCATCGGATTTGCGCTGCTCGCTGGAATGGCGCTGGCCAGGCTCGATGCGTGGAAGATCGCGGGACGTCCCGCCGGCACCATAGCCGCAGGCGTCGTGGCACTGGTGCTGATCGCGGGTACAGTCGCGCAGAGTCTGCCGTGGTCCGACGATATACCGCTTTACACGCACGGCATGAAAGTTGCGCCGATCAACGATCTGCCGCGGAACAAGCTGGCGGCGACTTTCGTGGCGCGCGGCATGTACGACCAGGGAATCCGGCTGTATTCCTTCGTACTTGCCAATGATCCCGATTACTGGTACGCGAACTACAGGATGGGATACGCCCAGTACATGACCGGCCACTACGACAAGGCCCAGCAATTTCTCGCCAGGTCCGTCGCCCTCAACCCGGTGCCGGACGCTCTTTATTACCTTGGGCTGGCTTCGACCAAACTCAAACAGTACGACGCGGCCGAGTCGGCGCTGCGCGAGGCGTTAAAGCGCGAGCCCAAGGCGCCCGGCTACTCGTTTGCATTGGGAATGGCGATGAAGGAGCAGGGAAAACTTCAGCCCGCACTGGAATCGTTCCGCGCCGAACTCGCCGCCAATCCAAACGATCCCGGCACGTTGGCGCAAATCAGCGAAATCACGGCAAAGCTGCAACCGGCAAAGTGATCCTACGTAAATTATGACGTCCGCAACTGGCGCACTCGAACGAAAGACCGAAGAGTCGGAGCCGAGCATCCGCATCGGCCCATTCCGCTTCGGGCCCGGCGCGCTGCTTCGCCTGGCGCTCATCGCTACTGCACTCGTCTACGTTCGGACCATCACCTACTCATTCGTCTTCGACGACACGCTCCAGATCGAAATGAATCCATGGATCCAGTCGTGGAAGTTCTGGCGCACGTTTTTCACCGGGCACGTGTGGTCGTTCGGGCGTGCACACATCCAGGGCAACTACTATCGGCCGGTGTTCATGGCGTGGTTGGCGGGGAACTACTCGCTATTTAAGCTCACGCCCGGATGGTGGCACCTGACGACCATCGCGGCACACGTGCTTGCCACCGGCCTGGTGTACCTGCTGGCGTCGCGGCTATTGCGGGACCGTTGGGCGGGTGGAATCGCGGCGCTGCTATTCGGACTGAATCCGCTGCACATCGAGTGCGTAGCATGGGTTTCGGGCATTCCCGAGGTGCTACTGACGATTTTCTTCGTCGGCGCGTTGCTGGCATATCAGAACTGGCGAGCAGGGAAGCGCGTGGTGTGGCTTGCGGCTTCGGTCGTGCTGTACGCGCTGGCGTTGTTGTCG
>DATBZX010000171.1:0-32278 GCA_036512955.1 Terriglobales bacterium | reverse complement strand
AGCAGCGCCGCAACCGGCTCCCACAGCGGTGCGCAGTCGGACTCGATCGTGGTTTCAAACGACAACCCTTCGCGCATGGCCATGATTGCAATGCCGTGGCGTCCGAGATCTCCACTGAGCAGAATCACATCACCCACACGCACTGACGAGGGCGCGATGGTGAGCGTGTGCTCGACCACGCCGATTCCCGCCGTGTTGACGAAGATGCCGTCGCCCTTCCCCTTGTCCACGACCTTGGTGTCACCGGTAACCAGTTGCACCTTGGCTTCAGCCGCGGTGATGCGCATGGACTCCACCACGCGCCGCAACGACTCCATGGGAAAACCTTCTTCCAAAATAAACGCCGAACTCAAGTACAGCGGCCGCGCCCCGCACATTGCCAGATCGTTGACCGTTCCGTTGACCGCCAGCGTGCCTATGTCGCCGCCGGGAAAGAACAACGGCTTGACCACATAGGAGTCGGTAGTGAACGCCAGACGTGCTCCGGCGATGTTCAAAGTGGCCCCGTCGTGGCGTTCCAGCAGCAAATCGTTCTTGAAGCTGGGAAGCAGCAAGCCTTCCAATAACTCGTGCATGCGGCGTCCGCCGCCGCCATGCGCCAGTTGTACGCGCTCACTATCGTTAAGGAGTGTGGGGCACTGCAACTGAAAGCTCTTGACCTCAGCCACGGCTCTTGCTCCCCACGTTCACTAGTTCGTCGCTCCGCAGCCGCCGATAGCGGTAGTACGCCGCGCACGCTCCCTCGGAAGAAACCATGGGTGCGCCCAGCGGATGGTCGGGCGTGCAGCGCTTGCCATACGCGGTGCAGTCTTCGGGCTTCTTCGCTCCCTGCATCACCAGCCCGCTGATGCACTCGGAATCTTCCTCGGCCGTGTATCCTGAAACGCCGAAACGCGCCTCCGCGTCGAACTCCGCGAAATCGGGAGCCAGCCCCAGCCCGCTCTGCGCTATTTCGCCAATGCCACGCCATTTCCGATGTACCACTCGAAACACCTTCGCCACCAGTTGCTGCGCCGGCACATTCCCTTCCTTGCGGACCGCGCGCGCATACTGGTTCTCAACTTCGTAGCGGCCTTCCTCGAGTTGCGACACGCACATGTAAATGCCTTGCAGCAGGTCGAGCGGCTCGAACCCGGTCACCACGATGGGAACCTTATATTTCTTGGCTATGGGCTCGTATTCCTCGTATCCCATCACCGTGCAAACGTGGCCAGCGGCAAGGAATCCCTGCACATGGTTGTCAGGCGATCCGAGGATTACTTCCATCGCGGGTGGTACCAGCACGTGTGACACCAGCACAGAGTAGTTCTTGAGGCCCATCTGCTTCGCCAGGAAGACCGACATCGCATTCGCCGGAGCGGTTGTTTCAAATCCCACTGCGAAAAAGACGACTTGCTTGTCGGGATTTTGAATCGCAATCTGCACTGCATCGGTCGGCGAGTACACGATGCGCACATCGCCACCAGCAGCCTTCACACTGAACAGGTCGCCACCCGAGCCCGGCACGCGCAGCATGTCTCCGAAGGAACAGAAAATGACGTTAGGCTGCGCCGCAATTTGCAACGCCTTGTCGATGAGTTCCAGAGGCGTAACGCACACTGGACATCCCGGACCGTGTACCAGTTCGACCTCTTTGGGCAGGAGTTCGTCGATGCCGTACTTCACGATGGAGTGGGTCTGCCCGCCGCAGATCTCCATCAGCTTCCACGGACGCGTCACGGTGCTCTTAATGGCTTCGGCAAACTGTTGCGCTGCCACCGGATCTCGGTATTCCTCCACGTACCTCACGCCTCACCCGCCTGGGGATCGAGCTCCGCCAGTTCACCCATCTGTTTCAGGATCTCAAACGTCCGCAACGCCTCGTCCTCATCGACCACGCTGATGGCAAAACCTACGTGTACGATCACGTACTCGCCCTCATTGGCTTCCGGGACATACGCAAGGCTGACTTCCTTGACGATTCCACCGAAGCTGACTCGCGCCATGCGCGCAAAGTCCTCGCCGTGGACGCTCAGGATTTTTCCTGGAACTGCAAGGCACATGACACTGCCCCCTCTTCTTTTGAATTCGATTTCATGCGGGACACCGCCGCCACCTGCCCCAATGCGATCCCTCCGTCATTGGGTGGGACCCGCTGGTGCCAGTACGGACGGAAGCCTACTTCGCGCAGTCGCTTAATCGCCCGTTCCGTGAGATAGCGGTTCTGAAAACATCCGCCGCTTAGGACAACCTTTTCCTCGCCGCAAGCCTGCGCGACTTGGACCATCATTTCCACCAGCGTGTTATGGAACTTCGCCGCGATCATGCCGTGTGATACTCCGTCACGAACATCGCGGACGATGCCACGCACCATCTGAGCCCAGTCTATGCCTCGACCACCCGCTCCGTGGTTTAACTCAAACGGATAACCGGCATCTGTTTCGATCTGGTGGGTGAGGAATTCCAACTCCATGGCAGCTTGACCTTCGAACCGGCAGACCTGCCGCAGGCCAATAATCGAAGCCACTGCGTCGAATAGGCGTCCAGCACTGGAGGTCCGCGGACTGCGGATTCCGCGTTCCAGCATCCCATCCAGCACCCGGCGCTCCTCGACGGTGAACGCCTGTACCACTGCCAGGTCCTCACACTCACCCCAGTCAGCACCATAAGTTTCATGTAGGATCGACAGCGCCACCCGTCGCGGCTCTTTCACTGCCTTCTCTCCACCGGGCAACTGAAACGTCCGCAAATGCGCTACCCGTTCGAATCCCGTTGACGTGATGCGAAGAAACTCCCCGCCCCAAACTGTCTCGTCCGGGCCGTACCCGCTGCCGTCCCACGAAATTCCCAACGCGGGCGCCGCAACTTGGTTCTCGGCCATGCATGACAGGGCGTGCGCGTAGTGGTGCTGCACCGCGACAACATCCACATCAAGCTGCTTGCGGGCGTACTGCGTCGAAAAATACTCCGGATGCATATCGCAGGCGATGGTCTTCGTCTTCAGTTCGTACAAATTGGTGAAGTCGGCGAGCACTTGTTCGAACGCTCCGTAGGCCGGGACTGTTTCGAGGTCGCCGATGTGCTGGCTAATGAAGACTTGGTTACTCACCGAAACCGCCACCGCATTTTTCTGATGCGCGCCGACGGCGATCACGTCAGGAGCTGCGTTATCTACCATCACTGGAAGCGGCGCGAAACCGCGGGCGCGGCGTAGCACCAGTTCCCGTCCCGCCATTACCCGCACCACCGAGTCGTCCACGTGCCGCACGATCGGGCGGTTGTGCACCAAGAAGACGTCGGCGATGTCCTTCAAGCGCAGGATTGCTTCCTGCTCGTGAATACAGATCGGCTCGTCGGAAACGTTTCCGCTGGTTGCTACCACCGGCATTCCCAACTCCTGCATCAGGAGGTGATGCAGTGGCGTATAGGGCAGCATGACGCCCAGATAGGGATTTCCCGGCGCGATCGACGCCGCAAGATCGTCGCGAGTTCCGCGGCGCAATAGCACGATAGACGCTTCTGGCGAGCGCAGCAGACGTTCCTCCATCGCATCCACGACAGCGCAGTCAACAATTCCCTGCAGCGAGGGGAACATCAACGCGAACGGCTTCTCTTCCCGGTGCTTGCGCTGGCGCAGTCGTATAACTGCTGCTTCATTAGAAGCATCCACCATAAGGTGAAAGCCGCCCAGTCCTTTCACCGCGACAATCACTCCATCTCGAATCGCAGCCGCCGCCCGCAGCAATGCCTCGTCGCCATGACTCGCAACCGCACCGGTTTCGCCCCATAGCTCCAGATGGGGACCGCACTTTGGACACGCGTTCGGCTGAGCATGAAACCGCCGGTCGTGCGGATCGTGGTATTCCGCCGAGCATTCCGGGCACATTTCGAAGATTCGCATCGAGGTGCGCGGACGATCGTAAGGCAGCGCCTCGACAATGGTGAACCGTGGCCCGCAGTTCGTGCAGTTAGTAAACGGATAGCGGTATCGGCGATTGCCCGGATCGAAAATCTCGCGTTGGCATTCCCCACAAGTGGCAATGTCAGGCAGGATCAGCGCGGTCTTGGCGCCGCCCGTGCTTTCCCGGATCTCAAACTTGTCATAGAGAACGGGATCGGCATAGCTGTGCTCGAAGCTCTGGATGAACGAGATCGCCGGCTTCTCCTGCTCGATGCGCAACAGGAATTGCTGCAACACATCCGGCGCGGCCTCGGCCTCGATGAATACACCCTGGGTGTTGTTGATCACCCAGCCCTTCAGATGCATTTCCTCGGCGAGGCGGTAGATAAACGGGCGGAAGCCGACGCCCTGCACGGCGCCGCGGATGACGATCCGTACGCGTTGGAGTTGGCTGCTTCCCACAGTCTCAGGCTAGGCGTCATTATCACATGTGTCTGCGATGCCTGACCATGACCGGCGGTATTTGCATCGCCGCCAGTATTTTCACTGTCCCGGTCAGAATGGTAAACTCCTCCCGCTATGCGGTTGAAATTCTTGGTCGAAGTAACCCTGTGCGTGGCCACCTTGTCGCCTTGGGTGACGAGCCAGATGCAAGGTCCGGCGGTGGCACCCCTTTCTGGCCCGGTTCCCGCCGAAAGAACGGTGACCTTCCGGGCCACAACGGAGAACGTAAAGTCCGTGTTCGGGCCTGCCAATCCTGTCGCAGCTTTGCGACCCGGCGACACGCTCGACACCAACACTCTGGACTGTTTTGGCGGAGCCCTGAAGAAGCCGGGTGACACCATGAGCATGGTGAAAATGGACAACCCTTTAACCGGACCGTTTTACATCGAGGGGGCCCAGCCTGGCGATACTTTGGTGCTGACGTTTCTCGATCTCGAGATTGATGGTGACCAGGGCGTTGGGAACTACGTTCCGGGATTTGGCGCCCTCAGCAGCAGTACCTACACCCCGATGCTTAATCACGACCTGCCGGAGCGGATTTGGTTTTACCCGATCGACAGGGAGACGAACACCGCGACGTTTAAAGCAAGTGATTCAGACTTCACGACTAAGATTCCCTTGCACCCCTTCCTCGGATGCATCGGCGTTGCCCCCTCCGGCGGTGAGGCGCGCAGCTCGCTCGTCCCTGCCGAATTCGGCGGCAATTTGGACTCTCCCGAAGCCAGTGTTGGCAATACACTCTACCTGCCCGTCAATGTAATTGGAGCACTGCTCTTCCTGGGAGACGGCCACGCCGCCATGGGCGACGGAGAGGTGGCAGGCAGTGCCATCGAAGTTCCCATGCATGTGCGCATACGAGTGGATCTCGTAAGAGGTAAGAAGATTTCCTGGCCACGTTTCGAGAATGACGAGTACCTGATGGCCACCGGCATCTACCGGCCATTAGAAGACGCCACTCGCATTGCCTATACGGAGTTAATCAAGTGGATCCACGACGACTACGGACTGTCGCAACTCGACCTCTACGAATTGATGTCCGTAGCCGGCGAAGTGCGCGTCAACGAAATCGTGGACCCCAATTACGTGGTGGTCGCGAAGATCAATAAGAAATACCTTCCTCCCAAGTTGGCAAACGCCAGGTAGCTGGCTATTGTTCCTTCTTCTTTCCCGGAAGCGCCGCGGGATTTTCGTGGGTCCTTTCTCGAAATCGCGCCTTCATGCCGCTGGCCAGCGAGATCGTGTTTTCGCCGAACTTCTCTCGCATGCGGTCGGCGGCCGACAACGCCTGGTTCCATTTGTCGTGCGCTGTCCGTCCATCCAGACTGAGTTGCTCGCTTTCCTCGTCGAAGTGCGCCGCGTGCACTCCCAGTAATCGCACCGCTCCCCGGTTCCAGTGGGCGCGAAACAATTCGCGGATGGCCGCGAAGACTTCCGAATCCACCGCAGTCGGCTGTTCCAATGTACGGGCCCGCGTGATTGTCGTGAAGTCGGTGTAGCGCAGCTTCAACTGCAGGGTGCATGCGTGCAGGTTCTGTTCCCGCAGCCGCCGGCACACCATCTCCGAAAGCCGTGCCAGCATCGCCTCCAATACCTGCGCCTCGGCGGTGTCGTTGTTGAACGTATGTTCGTGGCTTACCGAGCGCGGTCCGTCGTCAGATCCAATCTCGCTATCGAACCATGCTCCTGCATCGAGACCGCGTGACTTCCCGGCAAGTGCCAATCCCAATGCACCAAAATTCTGCTGGAGCCAGCGCTCATCTCGCGCGGCCAGGTCGCCCACCCTGTGAATGCCCTGCTCATGCAGGCGTTTCTCCATGACCTTTCCCACACCGGGGATCTTTCGTACATCCAGCGGAGCAAGAAATGCACTTTCTCCTCCGGACAGTATGTACAACACCCCGTTCGGCTTCGCCTGATCGGAACAGACTTTGGCGATCAGCCGCGATGTTCCAATGCCTATGGAGCAATTCAGGTTGGTCGTCGCCTTCATGGCCTCGTGCAACGCATGCGCCGCTCGCAGTGGCGGCCCGTGCAGACGATCTGTGCCGGTCATGTCAACATAAGCTTCGTCGATCGAGACCATTTCCAGCTTCGGCGAGAAGCGGTTCAGCACCTCGAACACTTTGCTCGAGTACTCCCGGTAGCGATCAGGATGTCCGTCAACGAAGATCGCTTGTGGACACAGTTTGGCGGCGGTGCGCAATGGCATGGCCGAATGCACTCCGAACTTGCGTGCCGCATAAGACGCAGCCGACACCACCCCGCGCTCGTGGGCTTGCCCGCCTACCACCACGGGCTTCCCCTTCAGCGTTGGATCGAACAATTCTTCGACGGAGACGAAGAATGCGTCCATATCGACATGAAAAATGGTGCGTTGGGCGGATGCCATGCTGACTGAAATATTATTACTCTCCGCGGTGGAAAAGCGGCGCTCACCCCACTTGCTTAGCCAAGCGATGTCAGCGTGTCAGTTTCGTCCGTGGATTGCCGACGTTGTCCAATTCTTCGATTGATACACGACTTTGCCGCCGACCATGGTCAGCAGGACTTGCGTCTGGTCAATTTTGTGGGGATCGATCTGGAACAAATCCTGATCCACGATAATCAGGTCCGCGAGCTTGCCAGGCGCAATCGACCCTTCGCTGCTTTCGCGCTTCCCCGCGTACGCTACGCCCATGGTGTAGTCCTCGATGGTCTGCTCCAGCGTCAAACGTTGTGCAGGAACAAATCCACCTGCGGGCCGACCATCGGTGGTCTGGCGCGTAAGGGCAGTCTGCACACCTGGCCAGGGGCTGATGGTCACAACCGGCCAATCACTGCCGAACGCCAACCTGCCACCGTCTTTCGCGATGCTTTGCCAAGCGAACGCGCGGGGCTCACGTTCCACACCAGCGTTCTTCAGCCAAACTTCGAGCGTGTCGGCATCGGGATACGCGTGCAACGGCTGCATGCTGGGAATCACGCCCAGTTGGCCGAAGCGGGAGATGTCCTCCGCAGTGATCGTCTCGATATGTTCAATGCGCGGACGGGCATCGTTGGTGGCATTCGTCTTCTGCATGTTCTGGTAGGAGTCGAGAGCTAGACGCACCGCGCCGTCGCCAATCGCGTGTGTGAAGATCTGAAATCCGCGCTTGTCGAGTTCCGTGACCGTCGCCTGGTACTGCGCTGACTCCCAGAACATTTTGCCCTTCAGCGCGGGATTGTCGGCGTAAGGCGTCAGCATGGCGGCGGTGTGCGACTCCACGACACCGTCGAGCATGGTCTTCACCGCTCCGGCCGCTAGCCATTCGTCGTGATACCTGGCGCGTGCCTTCTCGATACTGCTTAGGATTTCGGGTGTCAGTCCTGGCGGATCGAGAAAATAGGAAATATAGAAGCGCGCCGTGAGTTGGCCGTTCTTGCGCAACTCGTTATACAAGTCGAAATACTCAAAGTCCCCGCCCGCACTGTGGATGCGCGTCACTCCGTGGCTGCGCGCCTCCTGCAATCCTGCCCGCAACGCCGCCAATCGCACTTCGCGGGTGGGCTTCGGGAGCACCTTTTCCACTAACGCACTGGCCGATTCTTTCAGCGCGCCAGTTGCATTGCCCTCGGCGTCGCGTACGATCTTGCCATTCTCTGGATCGGGAGTGTTGCGGTCGATACCGGCCACCTGCAACGCCTTGCTGTTCGCCCACGACGTATGGCCGTCAAAGCACCGCAGAAACACCGGGCGGTCACTGACAATAATGTCGAGGTCTTCCTTGTCCGGCATTGCCGTCGCGCCGAACGCGTCGTAGTGCCAGCCCATTCCTAGAATCCAACCGCTACCGGGATGTGCGGCGGCATAGTCCTTCACACTCTTCTGAATGTCGGCAATCGTCTTGGCATCGTCGAGTTTCACACCCAGCAGCGTCATGGAGCCTTCCATGAAGTGCACATGCGCATCGCCAAAGCCGGGCAACAACAGGTGACCTTGAGCATCGATGATCTCGGTATCAGGTCCCTTCAGCTTGAGAACCTCGTTGGACTTGCCCACCGCGACGATCATTCCGTTCTTGATGGCGACCGCTTCCGCCCACGGCTGAGCATGATTCACCGTGTACACCTTCGCATGCGTGACGATAGTGTCGGCAGCATTCGCTTGGGATTCAGCCCGAGCTGGCAAGGCCGAACACATGCACATCACCCCTGCCACGAGAAGTACGGTCAGCCCCATACGACTCGCACCGAGCATGCCGAAGCGCATTCGCTGCGACGTGGGTAATACCAGCACCCTTGACATCAATTCACCTCGGAAAGATTCTCCAGCTAGAACGTAGGCGGGGTATTCACCCATAGCAGAACTGTTTTCGTTTTGCCTGTATTGCGCCAACTGTGTGGCGTGTTGCTCTCAAAGTAGAAGCTGTCGCCTGGATGCAGGACATACCCGTGCCCGTCCAACGCAATATCCAGCATGCCGCGAAGTACGTAAATGAACTCCTCGCCCTCGTGCGCATACGAATCACCGCTGCCCGCCCCGGGAGCGATGGTGAACAAGTGCGGCTCCATCACCGTGTTGCCCCAGGCAAGCAGGTCCATCTGCACTCCCGGTCCAGCGTCCAGGCGTTTGCGCTCGCCGGGACGCACCCGATACGGGTTGGCATGGGATGGGTCGAAGAAGTCGAGGATGTTCAGCTTGTAGTAGCGGGCGAGTTTCCGCAGCGTCCCCACCGACGCGCTCATGTGCGAACGTTCAATCGCGCTCAGGAATCCGACAGATATCCCTACCGCGCCGGCCACCTCCGCCAGCGAAAGCTTCTGGCCCAGGCGCAACTGCCGAAGGCGAAGTCCCATCGAGCCGGATCGGTTGTTGCGTGCTGCCTTCACCAATCCTTGCGATTTCAGCAACTCGAGGATCGCCGGGCCATTGAGTCCACGCACGCGGCTCAGGAAGCGTGCGCGCTTCAATACCTTGAGATCGTCCTTCGAGTAGAGGCGGTACTTGCTGTCAGTGCGCAAGGGATGGATAATGCCCAGCCGCTCCCAAGAGCGGATCACGGACGCGGAGACACCGGTCAATTCGGCAACGTCCCCGATCTTCAGGTAGCCCTGAGGGGCGACTTGGTCTGCCGACTTCGACCGCGAAGAACCGCGCTGGGCTGGGGTCTTCAAAGTTCCGCTTGACAACCTGTAAGTGGATTCTCTAACCTTGCGGAATTATAGCAAGGTTTCCCGCCGCCGCAACCCGGTGGCTCACCACTTGCCGGCTGTCCAGAACCAGCCGCTTCTCCAGAGGGGGTCTATGATCAGGCTTGCTTGTCGTTTCTGCGCGCAAATGTTTCCTGCCGCGCTCCTGGTGGTATTTCTGGCTCTCGGCGTCATGGCCCAGAGCACTGGCGGCAGAATCATCGGCCGCATTACCGATCCCAGTGGTGCGGTGATTCCCAGCGCGACTGTCACCATTTCAAACGACGCCACCGGCTTTAGCAACCAAACCCAATCTAGCAAGAGCGGCGACTACTCGTTCCCGACCGTTTCCGTCGGCACCTACACTATCGAGTTCGAAGCCACCGGATTCAAGAAGCTGACGCGCAAGCAGGTTTCCCTCGACCTGAACCAGACCCTTACCGTCAATGGCACACTGCAACTCGGGTCCGCGACCGAAACCGTTGAGGTCACCTCCGAGGCTCCACTGGTTGACACCAGTTCCACCCAACTCGGCGCTACCGTCGATGCCCTCATGGCGACGCAGTTGCCCCTCAACACGCGCGATACCTATCAGTTGCTGCAGTTACAGCCTGGCGTCATGTCCAACGTCGGAGGCAGCAACTCTATTGCCTATGGCAGCGACCAGGCGGGCGTGGTTTCGGTGAACGGCGGCCGCGGCCGCTCCAACAACTTCAACGTCAATGGCGGTGACGCCAACGATCTGTTCGCAAACCTCCCGACGGTGCAGCCCAGCCCCGACAGCATCGCCGAATTCCGCGTCATCACCAACACCTTCGATGCCGAGTATGGCCGCAACTCCGGCGCTGTCATCAACGTCGTTACCAAGTCCGGAACCAACGAATTTCACGGCAACGCCTTCGAGTTCTTCCGCAACAGCGTCCTGAACGCTCAGGGTTACTTCAACGTCGTCAAGCCGCAGTTCCAGCAAAATCAGTTTGGCGGGACCTTCGGCGGACCCATCAAGAAGGACCGCGCTTTCTTCTTCGTCTCTTACGAGGGACGCCGCATCAAGCAGGGCATCCCCAGCGCGCAGTTCTACGTGCCCGATCAGAACCAGCGCAATGGTGACTTCAGCGCCATCACCGGCGGCTTCGCGGGCCAGATCGTCAACCAGGGAGTTGCCGATCTCTTTAACAATCGCCCCGGATGCCTGGGCGCACTTGGCATGTCCACGCCGCTTTCGACCCAGGGCGACACGGTTCCTATTCCTTACGCATCGATCTTTCCTAACAATCAGGTTCCCACGCCCTGTATGGATCAGACGGCCGTAGCGTTGATGAAGCTCTACGTCCCGCTGCCCAACCAGCCCGGAAACCTGTTTCAGTCTGTTCCCAACCAGTTCGTCAACGGCGACCAGGGATCGATCAAGTTCGACTACCGTATCAACAACAATCAGAACTTGAACGTCTACTACTACATCAACGATTCCATCACGACCCAGGCTTTCTCGTTCTTTCAGGCCGCCGGCGCCAACGTCCCCGGCTTTGGTTCGTTGATGCCGACCACCGTGCAGCAGTTGAACATCGCCCACATCTGGACCCTCAGCAACAGCATGGTCAACGAGGCTCGCTTCACCTATATGCGGGAAAACCAGATCGGGTTCCAGAAACCGGTGACCACCAACCTCGTACAGAACTCCTGCGGCAGCTTTGTCCCATCCAGTCAGTGCTTTAGCGATCCCAACAATCCCAGCGCCGGAATCACACCCGGACTGGGCAAGAACTTCGAGGGAGTTCCCTTCGTTGTGGTTCCAGGTTCGTTTTCCATTGGCAACAACTTCGAAGGCCAACTTCCACAGATCGGCAACAGCTACGTCTGGAGCGACAACATCAGCAAGCAACTCGGCACGCATGCTTTGAAGTTCGGCGCTGACATCCGTTACATGCAGTTCGACCAGACGCTGTATTACAACGTCAACGGCTATTACCAGTACAACAGCTCTGACCCCAACAGTCCGGGACTGCTAGCCGATCCCGTCAACGGGATTTACAACTATCTGCCCGACTATCTCTTGGGACTGCCCTACAGCTACTCGCAAGGTTCGGCCCAAGTCGAACATGTTCGCAATAACTCCTACTACTTATTTGGGCAGGATAGCTGGCGCATCAAGCCCAATGTGACCCTCAACTACGGTCTCCGCTGGGAATTGGACACTCCGTTGACCGACGTGCTCGGCCACGTGCAGACCTTCCGCCCTGGTCAGGCGACCACGCAATATCCTTGCCAGTTGAATCCCAACAACCCGCTTGCTGGCCCTCCCCCTACCGGCTACGGCTCTACTGATTGCAGCCCCACTGGTCCCGCGAACGCAGTGAACCCGCTCGGCCTGGTGGTACCGGGCGACAAGGGTGTGCCCCCGGGAATGACCTCGACCTACTACAAGGCTTGGGCGCCTCGCATCGGAATGGCCTGGAGCCCCAGCGCCAGCAAGGGATGGTTGCATAAGATCACGGGAGATCCCGGCACCCTTACCATCAAGACCGGGTTCGGCCTCTTCTACAACCCGATCGAGCAGTTAGTGCTGGAGCAGTTCGGCGCCGAGCCTCCCTTCGGCGGCAGCAACACCATCTACTACACCAACTTCAACACTCCGTTTGTCGATCAAACTGGAACCCAATACCCCAATCCCTTCAACGGGATCATCTCGCCCAAGCCGGGCACGCCGATTGACTGGTCCACCTACCGCCCCATCCTGCTCTATGGCGATATGCAGCCGCATCTACGCACGCAGTATTCCGAGCAGTACAACCTCACCATTCAACGTTCCCTTGGCCGGAACATGATGATGCAGGTGGGATACGTCGGCTCGCAGGGACACCGCCTCTTGGTGTCGCATGACATCAACTACGGGAACGCCCAATCGTGCCTTGACCTCATGAATCTGTCGACGGCGAACAACGATCCCAGCTATACCTGTGGGCAGAACTCGTCCGACAACTCGTATTACATCCCACCGACTGCCACGCTGCCAGCGAACTTCACCTTGCACCTCCCCTACGGCGGTCCAGGTGGAGGACCCTTCGTGCTGAATGGCGGTCCCAACGGAACGCCGGTATCCGCGGTCGCTCCCAACGGAATCACCCTCACGGGACTGCGGCGCTACTCTTCCCCACTATGCCAGCCGCTGACCGGGACTGGATGCCCTGCTGACGGCATTCCTGTCTTCTCCAGCATCTTTGCCGAAGACACCATCGGCAACTCCAACTACAACTCGTTCCAGGCCATGCTGCAGCGCAACTTTTCTCGAGGGCTGCAGTTCCAGGTCGCCTATACCTGGGCCAAATCCTTCGACCAGGGCTCCAGCTTCGAGGGCCAACTCAATCCCGTTGACCCGCGCTTGAGCTACGCACTCTCCGAGTTCGACGCGCGCCAGCGCTTGGTGGTGAACGGGTACTGGGAGTTCCCTGTCCCGAAATACGAGGGTGCGAAAGGCGCCTTCCTCGATGAATGGTCGATGTCCGGCATCCTGACCCTGCAATCCGGCTTCCCCATCCGCGTTACGTCGGGCGGGCAGGATAACGAGCTGAATACCAGCTTCTTCTTCGAATCGGCGGGACAGCCCAACCAGATGCAGCCCTTCAAGACCCTGTCGCCGCAGAGCAATAACAACTACTACTTCAACCCCAACACCTACTCGATCGATCAGAATTCCATCAACTACCTCACTGGACAGCCGCTGCTTGGCACCTACGGCAACACCCCGCGCACCGTCTGCTGCGGCCCCGGCATTGCCAACTTCGACATGACCCTGGAGAAGTCCACCAAGATCGGCGAACGTGTGAACACTCTCTTCCGCGTTGACTTCTTTAACATGTTCAACCACACCCAGTTCTACAACCCTGTGGGCGACGCCACCAGTCTGCAATTCGGACAGGTCACCACTACCCGCGACCCGCGATTGATCCAGTTTGCTTTGAAAGTCTCGTTCTAACATTAAAGGCCGGAGCCTTTGCTCCGGCCCCGCATTCTTGACGATTCTTAGGAGAGTTTTATGCACGACCAGTTACGCAATGAAATCGCGACCTACGAGCGACGTACTCCCAAGTCCGCCCAAGCTCACCAGCACAATTTGCAGCGCATTCCTTTGGGAGTGGCCAGCAACTACCGCGCCTACGATCCCCATCCCATCTTTGTGAAGGAAGCCATGGGCAGCAAGTTTCGTGATCTCGATGGCAACGAGTACATCGACCACAACCTCACCTTCGGAGCGTTGATGGCCGGCCATTGCCATCCGGCAGTGATGAAGGCAGTCGAGAAGCGGCTTTCCACTGGAACTATGTACGGCATGCCCCATGACATGGAGTGGGAACTTGCCGAAGAAATCTGCGCCCGCTACCCAGTCGAGATGGTCCGCTTCGGCAATAGCGGCACCGAAGCCACCATGCACTCCATACGCCTTGCCCGCGCGGCCACTGGACGCGATCGCATCATCAAGTTCGAGGGTGGCTATCACGGATTGCATGACGCGGCACTGGTCAGCGTCAAGCCTCACGACGACGAAGTGGGCGACTTCAAGGCGCCCAACGCTGTCCCCGGCGGGCTCGGCGTACCCAAGGCCAGTATCGCCAATGTACAGATTGCCAGCTTCAACGACCTCGAGTCCGTCGAGTACCGCTTCAAGCAATACCCCGGCGAGATCGCGGCGGTGATCCTCGAACCCATCATGATGAACGTTGGCCTCTGTATGCCTGAGCCAGGGTTCCTCGAAGGGCTGCGCACGCTGTGCGACAAGTACGGTGCGTTACTGATCTTCGACGAGGTCAAAACTGGCGCGAAGCTGTGCTGGGGTGGCGCGTCGGAGTACTTCGGCGTGAAGCCCGACATGATCTGCCTCGCCAAATCTATCGGCGGAGGCTTCCCGCTCGCCGCCTTCGGCGCGTCCAAGGCGGTCATGGACCTCATCTCGCAGCACAAGGTCTTTCACGGCGGCACCTACAACACCAATCCAGTGTCGATGGCCGCGGGCCTGGCGACCTTCCACGATGTGCTGACCCGTGACAACTACGCGCACATCGAGAAGCTCAGCCACAAGCTTGCCACCGGCTATCGCGAAACAGTCGCCAAAGTCGGATTGAATGCCTACATCATTTTCGCGGGAGCCAATGGTGCGCTGATGTTTGCCCCGAAAGAGATTCGCAACTATCGCGACTGGCTCAAGGTCGACACCGAGTTGTGGAAGCAGTACTGGTTCGCCATGGTCAACCGCGGCGTGATGCCTCAGCCCTACTGGTGGGATGAGCAGTGGACCATCTCCGTACAGCACACCGAAAAGGACATCGAGAAGCACCTGGAAGTCTTCGCGGAGATCGCCCCGGCGCTGGCGGAAGCGCAGAAAGAGAAACCCGTCGCCCTCGCCGCGCACTAACGCAGGCGGCAGCGTCACGCGTAGGTCTTTGGTGGAAGCGCGGGACTTTAGGCCCGCGAATAATGCGATCCCTGAAGACGGCCTTCAGGCCCGGCTCGAAGAGGGTTTGACTCTGGATCGGCTGTCGCGTTTTGAAAGGGCACGGCTTTAGCCGTGCCGTAGAACCCCTTTATTGATAACCCGCGCGGGCTTTAGCCCGCGCGGCACGTGCGAAATGTCCACTACCAAACCACAACACGAAACGGCTCACCTGAAGCGGGTCCTGGGACGCTGGGACCTCGTGCTGCTGTTCGTGGTCGCCATCGTCAACCTCAACGTGGTTCCCTCGATCTCAGCCAGCGGCGGAATGACTGTCTGGCTCTGGCTGATCTCGCTGGTCTTTTTCTTCTGGCCCCAAGGCATCGCCGTTGTCGAACTCTCGCATCGCTATCCTGGAGAAGGCGGCATCTATCTCTGGACCAAAAAGATCTTCGGCGACTTTCACGGATTCCTCTCCGGCTGGTGCTATTGGACCAACAACATCTTCTACGTGCCGACAGTGGTGCTGATCTTTCTCGGCATCGCTGTCTTCGCTGCCGGGCCGGGCGCTGTGGGACTCGCCAATAATCAGCTCTTCACCCTTGCCACCGCCTTGGTGCTCCTAGTGCTGCTCGCCGCCTTGAACATTGTCGGCCTGGGCATCGGGAAGTGGGTCAACAACATCGGCGGCATGGGTACAGCCGTCGCGTCGCTGATTCTGATCGGCCTTGGCATCACCATGACCCATCGCTTCGGCGTGAACCTCACCTGGCACGATATGCGTGTTCCTTTCGATCTCAACCTGCTTTCAGCATTCGGCGTGGTGTGTTTTGCACTGGTCGGTCTGGAACTGGCGTCGATCATGGGCGACGAAATTCGCGAACCTCGCAAGACCGTGCCTTTCGCTGTCGCATGGGGCGGCGTGATCTCGGGCGTCTTATACATCGGCTGCACTCTCACGCTGCTCATCGCCGTCCCAAGAACCGAAATCTCTGCACTGCAAGGCATTCCGCAGGCCGTCAGCCGCATGTCTGACAAAGTGGGAGTACCCTGGCTGGTCGCCCCTTTCGCCTTCGTGCTTAGCATCTCAATCGCAGGTATCGCATCCGCATGGCTCTCGGGATCGGCGCGCATTCCCTTCGTCGCCGGCCTCGATTCTTACTTGCCCAGCGCATTAGGCAAACTGCATCCGCGCTTCTCAACTCCCTACGTTGCGCTAATTGTGCAGACCGGGATCTCGATTCTCTTTCTCGCCATGAGCTTCATCGGCGCGCAAGTGAAGGAGGCCTTCCAGACCCTCTTGAACCTTGCCGTTGTGCTGCAACTCGTACCTTTTCTTTACATGTTCGCGGCATTAATAAGGCTCGCCTCGCGGGATACTGCGCAGTCGGGCTATTACAGCAGGACAACCCTCCGCATTGCCGGAATCAGCGGGTTCGTCGTGACCTGTCTTGGCACGGCGCTGGCCTTCTTCCCTCCTCCGGACATCACTTCCAAGGGGACCTTTGAAATCAAGATGTGGGTAGGAACCATCGTTTTGCTGGCTCTCGCCGTATTCTTCTTCTTCGTTTATGGAAATCGCAGGACCGCCCCCCAGGTGGATCCCACCAGGGCATAGATTCTTGGAGACGATATGAGTTCATCGGCCACTACACAAACGCAGACATACCAGATGTACGTAAATGGGGAGTGGGTCGCGAGCAATAGCGGCAAGACTTTCCCCGTGTACGATCCTTCCACCGAAGAAGTCATCGCCGAAGTTCCCGAGTCCAATGCGAAGGACGTGGACCTTGCGGTAGCGGCTGCCAAGGACGCCTTCGAGAACGGGCCGTGGGCGAGCAGCACGGCGCAGGAACGTGGACGTGTGCTGTTCAAGTTGGCCGATGCCGTTCGCCAGAACACTGCCGCTCTCGCCGAACTGGAAGCTCGCAACAGTGGAAAGCCGATCGTCGAAGCCGAGTACGACATCGGAGACGTTGCCACCTGCTTCGAGTATTACGGTGGGCTGGCCACCAAGGTTTCGGGCCACGTCAATCCTGTTCCCGACAATGCTCTGAGCCTCTCACTCAAGGAACCCGTTGGCATTGCCGGGCAGATTATTCCCTGGAACTACCCGCTGCTGATGGCGGCGTGGAAGCTGGCTCCAGCGCTTGCCGCTGGCTGCACCTGCGTGTTGAAGCCCGCCGAGCAGACGCCGCTCACTGCTCTTGAACTGGCGAAGCACTTCGAAGCCTGCGGACTCCCCTACGGCGTGGTCAACATCATCACCGGATTTGGTGAGAGCGCCGGAGCGCCGCTGGTGCAGCATCCCGACGTAAACAAAATCGCTTTCACCGGTAGCGCGGCGGTGGGCAAGCAAATCGTCAAGATGGCCGCCGACACGGTGAAGCGCGTAACGCTCGAATTGGGCGGGAAGTCTCCCAACATCTTTTTCGCCGACGCCGACTTCGAGGCCGCCATCGACGGCGCGCTCTTTGGCGTGTTCATCAATCAGGGAGAAGTCTGCTCGGCAGGCAGCCGCATCCTGGTAGAGCGACCCATCTACAAGAAGTTCGTAGAAGCGATGGCGGCGAAGGCCAAGACCATCAAGCTAGGTCCTCCCCTGCAACGCGATACCAAGATGGGCCCGCTGGTCAGCAAGGAGCAGTATGACCGCGTACGCTCCTACCTGGAGGTCGGGAAGAAAGAGGCCAAGCTGGCTTCGGGCGGCGATCGTCCCAAAGACATTGAGCGCGGCTACTATGTGTCACCCACTATCTTCTATGACGTGGACAACAGCGCCCGCATCGCGCGCGAAGAAATCTTCGGCCCAGTCGCGACCGTCATTCCATTCGAGGACGAAGCCGACGCCGTCAAGATCGCCAATGACACGCCATACGGACTGGCAGCCGCCGTCTGGACGCGTGATATCTTCAAGGCTTTTCGCGCGGTCAAGAAAATTCGCGCCGGCATCGTGTGGGTCAATCACATGCAGCCCACTTACGTAGAAGCGCCGTGGGGCGGCTATAAACAGTCAGGCTTCGGACGCGAACTCGGACCGTGGGGCATCGAGGAATACCTCGAGACTAAGCAAGTCCACATTAATCTCAACGAACAGCCGATCGGGTGGTACTGAGATGGGATCGATTCGCATACGCACTGCAATCCCTGGCCCGCGCTCGCAGGAACTACACCGGCGGCGGGAGCAGGCCATTCCTCGCGGTCTCTCGCACGCTACGCCAATTTATGTCGCCAGGGCAGAAGGGGCGCTTCTCGAAGATGTCGATGGCAACAGCTTCCTCGACTTCGCTGGAGGCATTGGGTGCCTCAATGTGGGACATCGCAATTCCGCGGTGACCGCTGCGATTCACCAGCAGGTCGATCGTTTCTTGCACACCTGCGTGCAGGTCACGCCCTACGAGGATTACATTGCTCTGGCCGAAGCCATGAACCGGCTCACGCCCGGAGACTTCGCCAAGAAGACGCTTCTCCTGAACACCGGCGTTGAGGCCGTCGAGAACGCCGTAAAGATCGCGCGCGCCTATACCAAGCGCCCCGCGACCGTTTGTTTCGAAGACGCCTTTCATGGCCGTACCTTGCTGGGTCTTTCGCTGACCAGCAAAACACATCCCTACAAGACCGGATTCGAGCCCTTCGCCAGCGAGATTTATCGCATCCCCTATGCCTACTGTTATCGCTGCTCGTACGGTAAGACGTATCCCAGTTGCCAGGCCCACTGCGGATCGCAGGCCTTTGACGAGTTCTTCCGCCGTCATGTCGCTTCCGAAACCGTGGCCGCGATCATTGTCGAGCCCGTCCTTGGCGAAGGTGGCTTTGTCGTTCCGCCTGCCGAATTCTTCGCCGGACTCCGCGCCACCTGCGACAAGTACGGCATTGTGCTGATCGCCGACGAGGTGCAATCTGGATTCGCCCGCACCGGTGCCATGTTCGCCTGCGAACGCTTCGGACTTGTTCCCGACATTCTTATCAGCGCGAAGTCCCTCGGCGGGGGATTGCCACTTTCAGCCGTCACCGGCAAAGCCGAGATCATGGATGCCGCTGGTCCCGGCGGTTTGGGTGGCACGTTCGCCGGCAACCCAGTCTCCTGTGCCGCCGGGCTCGCCGTAATCGGGGCTATCGAAATTCAGAAACTGTGCGAACGCGCCCAGCACTTAGGCGAGCACTTCAAACAACGCGCCCGCTCATGGCAGCAACGCTGGCCCATCATTGGCGATGTCCGCGGCTTGGGCGGCATGTGCGCCATCGAACTGGTGCAGCCTGGCACACTCCAGCCTGCGGCGGACGAAACCAGCAAGATCACGCGTTACTGCTACGAGCACGGTGTCATCTCGCTATCCACGGGATCATTCAGCAATGTGATCCGCGTGCTGATGCCACTGGTGATTACCGACGAGCAATTCGACGAGGCGCTTGACGTGCTCGAAGCTGCGATCGCCGAAGTAGTAGGCGCGATGGCCGCGCAACCCCAGGCCGGGCATTTGTAGATTGAGTTTCGTGGATGTGACACAGCGTCGCATATACCACAACGTAGGAGTTTTGATGACCACTACCGCAACCCAAATCGCTGACGTCCTGAATTACGTCGGCGGCGAATGGCGCAAAAGCACTGCCAAAGAAACACTCGATGTGGTGAACCCTGCAGCTGCTGAAACCATCGCCCGCGTGCCCATGTCCACTGCCGCCGAAGTTGACGCTGCCGTCGCGGCCGCGGAGCAGGTGAAGACCCAGTGGCGCCGTACGCCTCCGGGCGAGCGCGTGCAATACCTGTTCGCGCTCAAGCAGCTTCTCGAAGACAACATCGACGATTTGGCGCGCACCGTAGTGATGGAAAACGGCAAGACCTTCGCCGAGGCCAAGGGTGAAGTGCGCCGCGCTATCGAAAACGTCGAGGTCGCCTGCGGCATTCCCATGCTGATGCAGGGCTACAACCTGGAAGACATCTCCGAAGGCATCGACGAAACCATGATCCGCCAGCCAGTCGGCATCGTGGCGGCCATCACGCCCTTCAATTTCCCGGCGATGATTCCCTTCTGGTACCTGCCCTACGCCATCGCCTGCGGCAACTGCTTTCTGCTGAAGCCGTCCGAGAAAGTGCCGCTCACCATGCAGTTGGCGTTCCGCCTGCTGGAGCACCTCAACCTGCCTAGGGGAGTCGTCGGCCTGATCAACGGCGGACGCGAAGCGGTTGATGCCATCCTCGACCATCCCAAAATCCGCGCCATCAGCTTCGTCGGCTCCACGCCGGTCGCCAAGTACATTTATTCGCGCGCAGCAGCCAATGGCAAGCGCGTGCAGTGCCAGGGCGGAGCCAAGAACCACGCCATCGTGCTGCCCGATGCCAATCTCGACAACGCCACCAAGGTCGTCGGCGAAAGCGCCTTCGCCTGCGCCGGACAGCGCTGCCTTGCTGTGTCAGTTGCGATTACCGTGGGCGATGCGCAAAAGAAGTTCCGCGACTCCATCGCCGACCTCGCCGCATCCATCAAGATGGGCTATGGACTCGACGACGGTGTCCGCATGGGCCCCGTGATCACCCCTGACAGCCGCTCCCGCATCGAGGCCCTCATCTCGAAGGGCGCCAGCGACGGCGCAAAAATCGTATGCGACGGACGCGGCGTGAGAGTCTCAAATTACGAGTCGGGAAATTTTGTCGGGCCAACGGTCATCGACGCAGTTCAGGCGTCGAGTGAACTGTCCGCGACAGAAGTCTTCGGTCCCGTCCTAAGCCTCGTGCACGCCAACACTCTCGAAGAGGCCATCGCCATCATCGAGCAGAGCCAGTACGGCAATGCTGCATCTCTCTTCACTACCAACGGCGCTACGGCACGGCGCTTCAAGTACGAGGCTCCGGCAGGCAACATTGGCATCAACATCGGCGTAGCTGCGCCTATCGCCTACTTCCCATTCAGCGGATGGAAATCGAGCTTCTTCGGCGACCTGCACGCCCAGGGGCGCGACGCCATCGAGTTCTACACCGAAAAGAAAGTAGTCATCGAGCGCTGGGCGTAAGGTCGAGCCGGGCTTTAGCGCAGAATTGATTGTGTTTTGAAAGGGCACGGCTTCAGCCGTGCCGACAATCGGCCTTTTTGATTTCTCTTCGCGGACTTTAGTCCGCGAGGGTCAGCGAGCAGAGGACATCATGAGCGACACCGTTCAGCAATACAAAGACTACGTAATCACCAGCTTTATGAAGTCCGTGCAGCCCGTCGTC
Organism: Terriglobales bacterium; assembly: GCA_036512955.1. Classification (GTDB taxonomy): domain Bacteria; phylum Acidobacteriota; class Terriglobia; order Terriglobales; family Acidobacteriaceae; genus DASRAA01. The sequence goes on along the minus strand of DATBZX010000171.1, from coordinate 11,110 downwards.
GTCGCAAGCGCCGAGGGCTGCGTCATACGCGACGCCTCGGGCAAGGATTATCTCGACTGCTTCGCTGGCATCTCGGTGGTCAACGCGGGACATTGCAATCCCAAGGTCATCGCTGCCGCCAAGGCGCAGATGGACAAGCTGGTACACTGCGCGTCCTATATCTATTACTCACCAGCGACCGGTGCGCTCGCCGAAAAGATGGCGCGGATCATGCCGTGGCCACGCCTGCGCAAATCGTTCTTCGCCAACAGCGGCGCCGAAGCCATCGAAGGCGCCATGAAGGTCGCACGCCTTTACAGCGGCAAGCACGAGATCATCTCTCTGCAGGCATCGTTCCACGGACGCACCTGGGGCACGCTCTCCATCACCGGCAACCAGGGACGCAAGAAGCGCGGCGGCCCCTATGCGTCCGGCGTGTCCTTCGCTCCTGCGCCTTATGTTTACCGCTCGCCGTGGCCAGACGATCCCCGCCGCTGTGTTGATTTCTGGAGCCAGACGCTGGAAGACATTATCCGCTTCTCCACCGCTGGCGACGTTGCGGCATTCATCGCCGAGCCCGTGATGGGTGAAGGCGGCATCATCGTTCCGCCACCCGACTACTTCCGTGAGATCAAGAAGGTCCTCGACAGGCACGGGATTCTCTTTATCTGCGATGAGGTACAGTCCGGCTTTGGCCGCACCGGCAAGATGTTCGCCATCGAACACTACGGAGTCGAGCCTGACATCATCGTCACCGCCAAGGGCATTGCCGACGGATTTCCGCTGGCAGCCTTCACCACGCGGGACGAGATAGCCGCGTCATTCAAGCCGGGCGATCACCTGTCCACTTTCGGCGGCAATCCGGTTTCATGTGCCGCGTCGCTCGCCAACATCGACTATATGCTGGAAGAGCGCCTGTGCGAGCAGTCGCTGGAAAAAGGCGCGTACTTGATGGCTCGCCTCAATAAGCTGAAGCGAGAAACGCCTTTAATCGGCGAAGTTCGCGGCCTGGGATTGATGGTTGGCATCGAATTGGTGCAGGACGAGAAGCGCACCCCAGCGACCGCCGAGACCGAAGCTGTCCGCGATCATTGCCTGGCCGAAGGTGTCCTCGTCGGTGTCGGTGGAGTATATGGCAACGTCGTCCGCGTGCAGCCGCCATTGGTGATCACTCGAGAGCAAATTGACCAGGCCGTGGACGCCATCGCCCACGCGATTGGGGAAGTACAGGCCAGCCACACCGCGTCGGTTGCTCGCTGATGTGCTTAGTGGCATCCCATTGGTCGGCGGCTGCAACGGTGAGTGGCTTGTTGAATCCGCCGGCCCGGTTACATAATCTGCACAGTTGCGCGAGCTCCCGTCGCGCCTGGAGGTCCGTATGAGCCATACCGCGACCACTCCCACCCGCAGTTTCGGTTACTACCTCAACGGCAACTGGAGCACCAGCGGCCGCGAGGTGGTTGTCACCTCGCCCTACGACCACAGCATAGTGGCTGTGGTTTACGAGGCTTCCCGCGACGATGTGCAAACCGCCATCCAGTCGGCAGTGGAGGCTTTTTCCGTCACTCGCAAAATGACGTCGTTTCAGCGCGCCAGTATCCTGCGCAAGATCGCCGAGGGCATCAGACATCGCCGGGAAGAATTTGCTCGCACCATTTGCCAGGAAGCCGGCAAGCCGATCAAGACGGCGCGCATCGAAGTCGATCGCGGCATCTACACCTTCGAACTCGCCGCCGAAGAAGCCACCCGAATCTATGGCGAGTACATCCCACTCGATACCTTGGAGGCCACCGCCGGACGCTGGGGCATGGTACGTCGCTTCCCGCTCGGCCCCATCTTCGCGATCACGCCGTTCAATTTCCCGCTGAATCTCGTCGCCCACAAGGTCGCTCCCGCCATCGCCGCCGGATGCCCGCTGATTCTCAAGCCTGCGCCACAGACACCCGTTACCGCGCTGATGTTGGCCGAAGTCGTGCACGGTGCCGGGTGGCCGGATGGCGCTCTCGCAGTGATGCCGCTTTCCAATGATGATGCTGCGGTGCTGGTCACTGACGACCGCATCAAGTTACTGACCTTCACCGGCAGCGCCGCCGTCGGATGGTCGTTGAAGAGTAAGGCCGGCAAGAAGCGCGTCACACTGGAACTCGGCGGCAACGCCGCGGTCATTATCCATAGCGACGCCGACCTGCCCTACGCCGCCCAGCGCTGCGTGGTGGGAGGCTTCTCCTATGGTGGCCAGACTTGCATTTCGGTGCAGCGCATCCTGGTGGAGCACTCCGTGTTCGATCGCTTCAGCAATCTGCTGGTGGAAGGCGTACACAAGCTCAAACTCGGCGATCCCATGCACGAAGACACGGACGTGCCTCCGCTTATTCGAGAGCAGGACGCCATTCGCGCGACCCAGTGGATCGACGAAGCTGTGCAGGGCGGTGCGAAGCTTCTGTGTGGAGGCAAACGCCAGGGCTCACTTGTCGAGCCAGCCGTATTGACCGGGACCACCCCGGAGATGCGCGTGAACTGCGCCGAAGTCTTCGCGCCCGTGGTGACCGTCGAACCCTACGACGACTTCCGTGATGCCGTACGTCAGGTCAACAACTCCAGCTATGGCCTGCAGGCGGGCGTTCTCACTCGCGATGCCGGACTCATCCAGACAGCTTTTGAAGAGCTTGAGGTCGGCGGTATGATTGTGGGCGACGTTCCCAGTTTCCGGGTCGACCAGATGCCCTATGGCGGCATCAAGGATTCGGGACTGGGCCGCGAGGGCCTGCGCTATTCGATCGAAGACATGACGGAGCGCAAACTGCTGGTCATGGCCTTGCGCTGACTGATTCCCATAGCAAAACAAACGGCGCGAAAGCTGTTTGCCTTCGCGCCTCGTTTTTCGCGTCCGAAATCTCAATTACGGCTGGCTGCCCGCAATCCCTGCAACGTCAGACTCCGTGGGTTCACTCGCCTCTGAATTGCTCTTGGCCGGCGCGTCCTTCTCGGAGTACTTGTCGGAGTACTTCTCAAACACCACAACATGCAAAACCGGCTGCCGCTCTTCGATGGGATTAACCAATCCCTTCTGTTGCAGCGGTTGAAGGTAAGCGCGAATCCATTGATACTGCGTGTTGCTCAGTCCGCGGCGGGACAGATCCACAGACACGCCCGCCAGATGGGTCGATGCAGTGTCTCCTGCTGCCGGAGCGGCAAAGCGATTGTGGCGCTGTAGTATCCGCTGCTGATCGGCGGTACGCACCAGGGAATTCACCTGCAGCGGCGAGTGGAACACCTCATAAAACGCATGGCTGAGGTCTTGCAGGAAATCGCGGGTCCACGGACGGCAATATCTCCTGGTGTCTGCCAGGTTTTCCGCAACCTTTAACTCTTCGGTCTCGTTGACCGGCACCAAGTCGTTCGACATCTCCGACTGCAGCAGTTCGTACTCATTGCTCATGCGGGGCAACTGCGAACGATCCAGCTCGGCGTTCTGCTCCACCAATAGTTCGTGCGAACCCGGAAACATCGGGTTCCACTTGGAATATTGCGAGCGATGGCGGGACCGGGCGGTCGAAGTGGAAGATACCGGGCGGTGAACACTACGTTTTTGTGTGGAACGAACAGCTGCGGGCGACGGGACAGTCAGCAGCAGGCCCGCAACACACAACACGAGCCCTCGCCAGCACATACCTGCGCGGGGTTGTCCGCTAATAATCGATTGGCCAAAAAACAAAATATCCTGCAGCTGTCGCACTCTCATGACTCGGGGTTAGGGGTTTCCTGAGTTTGTGACTCTTTGATTACAACACACAACCGGCTTAAGAACCAAGCACTTCTACAACAAAAAACTACCCCAAAAGTGGCACGCAGATGGTTTAACCCTGCCCGGGAGGGACTATCCCCGGTAGATCATCTCGGTCATGGTGCAGTCATCACTAAGCGGGGTGGTTCCTCGAAACACTGTCACCGCGTGTTCAATCCCCGCGAAGCCTTCACTACAACACTGATCCAGCCGATCGCTGCCGAAGAATTCTCCAGTGGCGTCTTCGGCCTCGGTGACCCCGTCGGTGACAACCACCAGCCGGTCACCCGGCTTCAGTTGCAGATGGATCGCGTTGAATTTCACGGCCGGAATCAATCCCACGGGCAGGTTGCCGTCTTCCAGCCTGCTAACGCCGCTTCCGGAAATCAGAATGGGCGGAACATGTCCGCAGTTGATCAGTTCAAGCTGTCCGTTCGGAAACAAGCGGGCGATCACCAGCGTCGCGTATTTCTGCCCGCCAATTTTCTCGAACAAGAAGCGGTTCACCGCTGCGATCATTTCGGGCAAGGCAGAATCTTCCGCCAGGTGGGAGTAAAGCATGCCCTGCAGGGTGGAGGCGACCACGGCTGCCGAGACTCCCTTCCCCGACACATCCGCCACGACTAGCGACAGTCCCTTCTCCGTGTGCACCATGTCGAAGAAGTCTCCACCAATGTCTTTGCAGGGATAACTCACCGCATTGACCTTGGCGTACGCCACTTCGGGCACCGTCACGCTCATCAGGCGCTGCTGAATTTCCGCCGCGATCGCCATCTCCTGCTGCACCCGCCGTGCCGCTTCTTCCGCCTGCACCAGTGCGGCATTCTCCACCAGGGTCGCCGCTCCGTTGGCGATGGTCCGCAGAATGTCCTGGCTTACGGACGACAGCTTCCCCGAAAGGAAGTGCGAATCGAGATACAGGATGCCTTGTAACTCGGCTCCCCCCGTCTTCGACTCTTCCAGCGTCTTCTCCTGCATGTTGGTCTTGCGCAGCGGAATGCAGATGACGCTCTTGAGGTTTTGCGCAACCACGCTCTCCCGGTTCTGCAACTTCTCGCTATCGGAAGTGTCGGTTACCAGGAACTCGGACGCGCTTTTCGCGGCGTCGCGCAATACCGACTTTGAGATCGTGCTGTCGTCATCGATCACTCCGCCGTTCTTATCGCGGCCCGCCGCCATGCGCAGTTCGCCCATGGGGTCACGCAGAAACACGAAACCGCGTTCCGCCTTGGTCAGGCGCAACGACGCTTCCAAGAGGGTGTGCAGCACGTCTTCCAGGACGCCTGTGCTGTTTAGTTTGCGCGCCGCCTCGAGAAACACATTCAGCATCTCGAAGTCGGAGCCTGCTCCGCTGCTGGGCTTCCACGACGAAAACTGGCTGATGAACTGTTGCGCTACGCTCGATACCGAGCGGTCAGGGTTAAACAGTACGAACGACGCGCCCTGCACCCCGAATTCCAATCGGTCGTTACGCAGCAATTTGTGGCGCGTGATCCGCTCGCCGTTCACAAAGGTGCCTTGGCGGCTGTTCTGGTCTTCGATGTAAATTCCGTCCTTCTCCTGCATCAACATCGCGTGCTCGCGTGACACGCGCGGATCGGTCAACACCAGGTCACGGTCGGTTCGGCGGCCCACTGTATACGGGAAATGATCCAGCACAAGGTTGCGACGGTCCGTACCTTCGACTACGACCAGCACCATCGGGTCGCTGCCGGTCGAAAGGTCGTGTTTGCGCATCCACATTCCAGTTGCGCCCATGTTAGGGTTCTCCTCCTGATCGTCGCGGACAGAACTTTACGAGATTGGTAGCAAGGAATATATTCCAAACGCAATCCAATCATCCAGTATAGTTCCCTTCGTAACATGGCGAGCCACGGTTCCAGCATCCTATTGAATTCCGCCTCCAAGCCTCGAAACTTACGCCTTCTCGTATTCGTTGTGGCCCTCGTAGCAGGCCTCGCGGCACAGAGTCCGCCGCCGTCCGCGCCTATCACCGGATTCTCTCCTGCGCACTCGGCGGACGAGTTGAAACTGGAAACCCAATTCAAGGCCGCCATCTCCAATGAGCGAATCCGCGACTACCACCGCTACTTCACCTCCAAGCCCCATCCAGCCGGGACCAAGAACGACTATGAGGTCGCGCAATACATCGCCGGGGAGTGGAAGAAGCAAGGGCTGGAAGATGTCATCATCCGCCAGTATGACGTGCTGGGAACGCGCCCCGTTTCCACCATGTTGGAGATGGTGGCTCCGAAGAAGTATCAAGCCGTGCTGCGCGAGCAGCCTTACGACATCGATCCCGACACCAAGAATCCAGACATCGCTTCCGCCTGGATTGGCTTCTCCAGTAGCGGCGAAGTCACCGCGCCGGTGGTGTACGCCCATAGCGGAAATCCCGAGGACTACGAACTCCTGCGCCAGCATGGCATCGACGTGAAGGGAAGAATTGTGCTGGTGCGCTACTCGAACCCCTATAGCTACCGGGGATTCAAGGCGCTCACGGCGCAACGCATGGGGGCTGCCGCTCTGCTGATCTACTCCGACCCCGCTGAAGACGGATACAAGAAGGGCAAAGTCTTTCCTGAGGGACCATGGGGCCCGGAGTCGCACATTCAGCGCGGCACCATTACTTATGACTTTATGGTTCCGGGCGACCCCCTCACTCCGGGATGGGCATCGCTTCCCGGAGCAAAACGCATCCCCGAAGGTGAAGCCGTTTCCCTGCCGCACATTATCGCGCTTCCCTTGTCGTGGCACGACGCGCAGCCTCTGCTCGCAAACATGAACGGTCCGGTCGCTCCGAAAGACTGGCAGGGCGGCTTGCCCATCACTTATCGCCTCTCTGGATCGGTGACCGCGCACCTAAAAGTCGAAATGGACAACTCTATCCAGCCCTACTTCGTCGTGGAAGGGCTAATCAAAGGAAGCGAGTTTCCCGATGAATGGGTGCTGCTCGGCAACCATCATGACGCTTGGGAGTACGGTGGCGTTGATCCCAGCAGCGGCACCGCCTCGATGATGGAGATGACGCGCGCCTTCGGAGCACTGCTGAAGCAAGGTATTCGTCCGCGCCGTACGTTGGTCTTCGGCAGCTGGGACGGCGAAGAGGTCGGCCTCACCGGCTCGACTGAGTGGGGCAGTTTGCCGATGAACTGCGCACCAAGCTCGTCGCCTATCTCAACGTGGATTCATCCGCGGCGGGCCCGAACTTTCACGGCGGGGCCTCCAGATCTCTTGCGCCCATGCTGGTCGAAACCAGCAACTCCATTCAGGACCCTGGCGGCGGGTCCCTCCATGACGCCTGGTTGAAATCCACAGTGACCGAGCGCAAAGAGGAGCACGACAGCCAGCCGGTAAATGACAGTAACGTCGTCAACACGCGCATTGGAAGCGGCTCGGATCACACCGTATTTCTCAACTTTCTGGGTCGTCCTGTGGTCACGCTGGAGTTCGACGGACCCTACGGCGTCTACCACTCCATGTACGACGATTTTTTCTGGATGAACCACTTCGGCGATCCGGGCTACAAGTATCACGCTGCGATGTCGCAGCTTTGGGGTGTGACTGCATTGCGGTTGGCCCAGGCTGATGTCCTGCCGCTCGACTTCGAGTTCTACGGCAACACCGTCAACCAATTTCTCTCTGAACTGGAGAAGAACGAGCGTTTCGATCCCGCGAAGCTTCAACTCACTTCCGCTCATAAGGCCGTGATGGAACTGGCATCGGCTGCCGCGCAAACCAATGCCTTGCTCGCCAAGGCCACCACCGCGGGAATACTCGACGCCAATCAACTCACCGCGATCAACCAGTCACTGATGCAGGGTGAAGCCAACTTCATCCTGCCCGAAGGCATCCCCGGACGCCCCTGGTTCAAGCACCTGCTGTACAGTTCGCGCTTTACCTATGCGCATTTGGAACTGCCGGCCATCACGGAGGCCGTCGAAGCGGGTAATTGGACCGAGGCCCAACGCCAAACCGAGATCCTCACCCGGGCCATCAATGCAGAAACGAATCTGATGCGGCAGATCGCCCACCAAGTGCAGCCAAGGGTCGATTGATCCCCTCTCCTCAACAGTATTCCCATTTGTGTCACCGGCGGCCGGTCTGATCCACCGCCAGTCGACCACCGCCGACGCCGTTCCCAGAACTAGAAAAATCGATTCCCTAAAGGACTTATGGCCATTTTGGGCTTGCTATCCCCACGTTTTTCCTATTCCATAGGCTGTATTGCACTTTGGCCTTTCTAGGAGTCCCTATGGATCGCAGAAAATTCTTTGGCATAACCGCCGGTGGCGTTGCCGCCACGCTTCTAGCCAAGACCAATCTTCAAGGCATTACTCCCCCCTTCGATCAGGAGGCCAAGTTCCAGCCTGACTATCTCCCCTTTGCGCCCGGTGTTCCGCCCGCGCCTTACCAGTTTCCTAAGAACTTTCTCTGGGGATCCGCCACCGCCGCCTATCAGGTCGAAGGTGCATGGAAGGCTGACGGTAAAGGCGAATCCGTGTGGGACCGTTTCTCTCACAGCGTCGGAAAGATCAAGGGTGCCGCAACCGGCGACGTGGCCTGCGACTCTTATTACCGTTACAAGGAAGACATTGCCCTTGCGAAATCGTTGAACCTGACCAGCTATCGCTTCTCTATCAGTTGGCCGCGCATTCAGGCCAATGGAACCGGCGCCCCCAATCCCAAAGGACTCGATTACTACAAACGCGTGCTCGAAGAGCTGCACAAAGCCAACATCCGTCCGCTGGTCACGATGTATCACTGGGACCTGCCGCAGGCGCTGGAAGACAAGGGCGGCTGGCCAAATCGCGACACCGCGGGATACTTCGCCGACTACGCCAACATTCTGGTCAAGTCTCTTGGCGACCTGGTAAATACCTGGTGCATTTTCAACGAGCCCAACATTTTCACCTGGCTGGGTTACGGCAGCGGCATTCACGCCCCGGGTCGCACCGACTGGATGGCCTTCATGAAGTCCACCCACGTCGTCAGTCTTGCTCAAGGACAGGCCTTCCGCGCCATCAAGGCTACGACTCCGAAGGCCGAGGCCAGTTCCTCAGTCACCATGGCCGATTGTATGCCGCGTTCCAACTCCGAGGCCGACAAGGCCGCCACCGATCGATACGAGGCTTATCGCAACTTCTGGTTTTTTGATCCGGCGTTGAAGGGCGAATACCCCAAGCCGCTGGCGTCGGACGAACTGCTGCAGGCCATGGACGTACGTTCTGGCGACATGGAAATCATCAAGGTTCCGCTCGACTATCTCGGCATCAACTATTACGACCGCTCCATCTGCTTCGCGTCCGATGCCAATGGCCCCGCCAAGGTCGACACCCAGCAGGGTGATCAAGGTCCCAAGACCGAGAACGGTTGGGAGGTTTGGCCCGATGGCTACTACAACCTTCTCACCAGCGTCAACGCAAGATACAAGCCGAAGGCCATCGAGATCACTGAGAACGGCTGCGCTTACAACGACGTGCCCGACGAAAAGGGCGTGGTGCCCGACGAGCGACGCGTCGCTTTCTTCCGCGGCTATCTTGGCGCAGTTGCCCGCGCTCACAAGGAAGGCGTTCCCATCCGTGGCTACAATGCCTGGAGCTTGATGGACAATTACGAGTGGGCGGAAGGCTATTCCCAGCGCTTCGGATTCATCTTCGTCGATTTCCGTACGCTGAAACGCACCGTCAAGCAGTCCGGCAAGTGGTACGCTCAACTCGCCGCCACCGGCAAGCTGAGCTAGTCTCGACTCCCACACTGTGGGACAACCAATATCTGGGTGCCCCGTTCTAGCCCGATTTTGGGTAGGGCGGGCCGTTTGTCTCGAAACTCGAAACTCGAAACTTGAAACTCGAAACTATTGTCGATCCCGCAGGGACGTCAGTTGTCCGCCCCATCTGTGAGAACCATCACTGCAATCGCGGACGATCGGCAGTAGGCTCATTCGTTGGCGAAAGGAGCCTGCCCATGCCCAGCGCCGAAGCTACCTCCAAACTGAAACTCTCCTTTGACGCGGTCTTCTATCACACCAGCGACATGGCGAAATCGATTGCCTTCTATCGCGACGTCCTGGGGTTCCGCCTGGTCTCGCGCGATTACGTGGCGCGATTCGACATCGACGGCGTGCTGTTCGAGCTCGTTCCCGGTCCCACTGGCAGCACCGCGTCGGGCTCGGGCAACGCTCGTCTCAGTCTCGGTGTGAAGGACATCCACGAAGCGGTTCGCGCACTACAGGTCCGCGGCGTCACCGCCACTCCGATCAAGGAAGAGCCCGGCGGACTGCTCTCCTACTTCAACGACCCTGACGGCAACGAGCTCTGCCTGTGGCAGAACGCTTAAGCTCCGATAGGTAGTCGCCGGCGGGCTCGCGATCGCGGTTCGACCAGTTTCACGCGGGTTTTGTGATCAATGCTCTTCGGTGCTCTCCTGCCTCCGTGGTGAATGCCCCCAGAACATTCTGAGCGGTGCTTTGTTACTAGTAACTCGAAACTGTCTTTACTTTTCAATAACATAGCCCTGTGATCGGGCTCACCATTCGATGTGAGATATCCCCGCTGAAGCGCTAATTGCTCCCATTTGGCCTATCTTCGTTGGCCGCCGCGCCGCCGCCCCGTAATCTGTAACTGACGTAAGGTGTGGGATTTGGCCTGTCTATGTGGGGCGGGCCGCCACTAACTTCTTCGTGAGGCGTGAATGCATAAACCTATTAAGTACGTTGAAAAAGCGGTCACCATTGCAGCCAAAGGCGCGTGGGCCGTTTTCGACCGTGTCAACAGCATCAATCAGAATCCTTCGTTTACGCCCAAGTGGTCTGACAAGCCGCTGCTGAAGTCGTACCAGAAATCCAAACCTCCGCTCGGCTGGCCCCGCACTACCGATTCGCTCTGTCCCAAGTGCGTGCCTGAAATCCGCCAGCAGATCATCGACGGCAAGCTGCCGCTCGAGGTCCTGATGAACGAAAAGGCCGGCGAGATCAAGGCGCAGATCATCGAGCGCGACGGCAAGATCCTGATGGTCAAGGACTGCCCCACTCACGGCCACTTCGAAGATGTCATGGCCATGGACACCGCATTTTTCAAGCACCTGGAAGAAGTCTTCCCCGGCCGCGACATTCGCGCCCACAATGACGAGAAGCTCCACCACCATGGCAGCAGCACCGTGCTGCACGGCCGCGGATCGGTGCTCACCATCGATCTCACCAACCGCTGCAACATGATGTGCGATCCCTGCTTCATGGACGCCAATCAGGTCGGCTTCGTCCACGAACTTACCTGGGACGAAATCAAGACCATGTTGGACAACGCCATCACCATCAAGCCGCGCCGCCAGATGTCGGTACAGTTCTCC
>DATBZX010000170.1:0-3285 GCA_036512955.1 Terriglobales bacterium | reverse complement strand
GTCATGCAGGGCGATGCGGATCGGATTCTTCCGATCGCTGCCTCGGGACTCCGCACCGCCAAACTGATCAAGGGAGCCCGCCTCGCCGTGATCAAGGATGGACCGCACTGCATAACCTGGACCCATGCGGACGAAGTGAACTCTGAGCTGGTGAGTTTCCTTGCGGAAAGGGCTATGTAACGGACGGACTCGACGACAGAATTGTAGAGTCTGCCTGATCACGCGCGATCCCAGGTTGCTGGCCGGATGCTCCACCCTTCCCGGTTTTCGAAGGGTGGAGCATCCGAGCGTTTATCTGCCTGACGGAGCGAATCCTGGCGCAGACGCCGACGGGGTGGATTCGCCGCTAGGCCGAGCGGGTTGCGCGTGAGCGGTTGTGCTCAGACACGGGCATTCGTCCCGAGGTATGTTTCATGCGGTGCTATTCACCAGCAGGTTGAAAATCAGAATTGGAGCACTCCATGAGATTTACTCTTCGTCAGGCCACATGGGCGTTTGCCCTGGCAATCGCTATCACCGCCTTCGGCACGCCCATTTCCGCCGCCGCCTATCAGTCGCCGGAAGGTATGGAGCATGGCCGCGGACACAATAAGGGCCAGAACAACAACCCCAACTACCAACAGGGCTGGAGCCATGGGCAAAGCGATCGCGCCGCCAATCGCGCCCGGCAATATCGTGTGCAATCGAATAATGCCGCCGATCGCCTTGCTTACGAACAAGGCTACAATCAGGGCTATCAGAACAACAACGGCCAGTACAACAACGGTCAGTACGGAAACGGCCAGTACAACAATGGCCAGTACAATAACGGCCAGTACAACAACGGCCAGTACGGGAACGGTCAGTACGGACAAAACGGCAACCAGGCCGCCCGCATCGGCTACCAGGATGGCCTCAATGACGGCCAGACCGACCGTCGCACCGGGCACAGCAATCGTCCCACCCAGGGCGACAACTACAAGAATGCCAGCCGCGGTTATAACAACAGCTTCGGCAGTTTGAACCAATACAAGGCTATGTACCGTCAGGGTTATTTGCAGGCATACCCGCAGGGCTACGGCCAGGGTTACAACCAGGGTTACAACCCGGGCTATCGCCGGTAACTCGCTGTACGAGCTGTACGAATTGATCGCAAGTTTTTTCTGACTGAGCAGGCGCGTTTTATCTCATCGACACGCGCCTGCTCACTTTTCCCGCACCGCCTCGAAAATCATCTGCCGGAGCCACGGTCAAGAGCCCGGTACGAACCGCAGTCGCGGAAACCTGAGCCATGATATTCTTGAATGAATCACTGCGATCCGCTTTGGCGGGCGAATTCCCGCAGTTCCCTGAAACTCATGATTTCAGTTAGTGACGTTTCCATGCGCTACGGCGCGAAAGTGTTGTTCGACGAAGTGTCCACGGCCTTCACGCCGGGGAAGCGTTATGCCCTGACCGGTCCGAACGGCGCGGGCAAGTCCACCTTCATGAACCTGCTGATCGGCGACCTGGAGCCGCAGAAGGGGACGGTGGTGCGTCCGAAGAAGATCGGCGTGCTCAGCCAGAACCAGTTCGCGTTCGACAAGTACCGCGTGATCGACACGGTCATCATGGGGAACAAGCGTCTGTGGGCGGCGCTGCAGGAGCGCGACGTCATTTACGCGCAGCCCGACATCAGCAACGAAGATGGAATGCGGCTGGGCGAGTTGGAAGGCATCGTCGGTGAAGAGGACGGCTACACGGCCGAAACCGACGCCACGCTTCTCCTCCAGGGCCTCGATATCGCCGACGATTTGCATGAGCGCACCATGGGTGAGTTGCAGGGCGGACAGAAAGTCCGGGTGCTGCTGGCACAGGCGCTGTTCGGCCATCCGCAGGCGCTGCTTCTGGACGAGCCGACGAACCACCTCGACATGGATTCCATCCACTGGCTGCAGGATTTCCTGATCGCGTACGACGGCGTGCTGATCGTGATCTCGCACGACCGGCATTTCCTGAACGCGGTGTGCTCGCACGTGGCCGACATTGATTACGAGACGATCATCACTTACACCGGCAACTACGACGAGATGGTGATGGCCAAGACCCAGGTCCGCTCGCAAATCGACGGGCAGAACGCGCAGCGCGAGAAAAAGATCGCGCAGCTCAACGACTTCATTGCACGATTCGCAGCCGGAACCCGGTCGAGCCAGGTGCAGTCGCGGCGCAAGGAAGTGGAGCGGTTGCAGGTGACGGAACTGGCGAAATCGAACATCCAGCGGCCGTACATCAAGTTCGAGCAGAAGCGTCCATCGGGGAAGCACATCCTGGAAGTCGAGCGGGTGACGAAGGCGTACGGCGAGAGCGAGGTCGTGCGCGGCTTCACGGGGAGCGTAGTGCGCGGAGAGAAGATCGGGCTGATGGGACGCAACGGCGCCGGCAAGACCACACTGATCAATGCGCTGCTGGCGAATTCTCCGACCGTATCCGAATCCGAGCTGCGGCAAACCAGCGGCTACGATGGGACATTCCTCGATTCCGGGAAGGTGATCTGGGGGCATGAGGCGTCAGTCGGATATTTCGCGCAGGACCACCGGTCGCTGATCCGTCCTGGCATGACGGTTTTCGAGTGGCTGCACCAGTGGGACGGTTCGGCGTCGCACGAAGAGATCCGCGGGCTGCTCGGGCAAATGCTCTTTGCGCGCGACGACGGCAACAAGAAGACGGACATTCTCTCCGGGGGAGAAGCGGCGCGGTTGCTGTTCTGCAAGCTGATGCTGCAGAAGCCGAACGTGCTGGTGCTCGATGAGCCTACCAACCACCTGGACCTGGAAGCGATTAACGCGCTGAACATCGCCTTGCAGCGCTACCAGGGAACGGTCCTGCTGGTGACCCACGACTACGACCTGATCGACGAAGTCGCAACCCGCATCTGGCACTTCGAACGCGACCATAGCATTACGGACTTCAAGGGAGCATACGAGGAGTTCCAGATGGTCGCGGCGTGATTGACGGCAGAGTGTAAGAGCCTCTCCAAACCCGTCTGAGGGCGGCCGGGCCACAAACCGCACGCCAGCAGCAACTACTTGCGCCATGCGGGTTTTATAGGTGCAAGGGGTAAGCCTGCCATGAAGTCCCTGTCTCTCTTTGGCGCCACGCGGCGGTCCATAGCGCTTTCGATCGTACTGATGACAATGTGCGCGTTCGGCGGCGCGTCACGCCTCTATTCGCAGGACATCCCCACGTTGTCGGTCAACGTGAAAGTCATCAACGTCCTGGCCAGCGTGCGCACCAAGCACGGCGATATCGTCAAGAACCTCACCAAGG
>DATBZX010000169.1:0-13567 GCA_036512955.1 Terriglobales bacterium | reverse complement strand
CTGGTCAACGAGCCGACGGCGGCTTCGCTGGCCTACGGTCTGGACAAAGAAGAGACCGCAACCGTGGCGGTCTACGATCTCGGCGGCGGGACCTTTGATATCTCGATTCTGAAATTGCACGAGGGTATCTTCGAGGTCATTGCCACCAACGGAGACACACACCTCGGCGGCGACGACATCGACAACCTCCTCATCGCGATCGCGTTGGACGACATCCAGGGGGACCTCGGTCTTGACGTGCGCCGTAGCGGTGAGGCGGTACAGACAATTCGTAAAGCCGTCATCGAGGCCAAGATTGCACTGTCGTCGGACGAGCAGACAACTCTCGACGTCGAACTTGCAGATGGCAAGCGCTATCAGCGAGTCATCACGCGCCAACAGTACGAACAGCTCATCCGCCCAGTGGTGGATCGAACCGTCGGTCCTGTCCGCCAGGCCATGAAGGACGCGGGCCTCGCGGCAAGACAGATCGACGAAGCGGTGTTGGTTGGTGGCTCGACGCGCATTCCGCTGGTCCGGAAACTAGTGGAAGATCAGTTCGAGCGCACGCCCCATGCCGATCTGAATCCCGACGAGGTCGTTGCGTTGGGTGCGGCGGTGCAGGCCAACATTCTCGCCGGTGGTTCGGAAGCCACCAAGGAGATGCTGCTTCTCGACGTCACCCCGCTTTCGCTGGGAATCGAATCGCTGGGCGGCGGCGTGGTGAAGATCATTCATCGCAATTCCACAATCCCTGAATCCGCCACCGAGCATTTCACCACCGGCGTCGAGGGACAGACCAACGTCGCAATCCACGTGGTCCAGGGCGAACGTGAACTGGCGAAGGATTGCCGTTCACTGGCACGCTTCGATCTGAAGGGCATTCCACCGATGCCGGCAGGTCTGCCGCGCATTGAGGTGAAATTTCTGCTGGATGCCAACGGCATCCTGCATGTGTCCGCCCGTGAAGCGCGCAGCGGCCAGGAATCGGAAATCGAAGTGCAGCCCAGCTACGGCCTCACCGACGAACAAGTCGAAGGCATGATCCTGGAGTCGTTCGACTACGCCGAAGAGGACTTCCGCCAGCGCCAGGTAATCGAGGCGCGTAACGAAGCGACCACGATCATGGCCGCGCTTGAGAAGGGCAAAAAGAGTCCCGCCTGGGATCAGCTCACTTCGCTTGAGCGCAACAACATTGGAAAGCTTGAGCGCGCACTGAACACGGTTTTGCAGCAGGATGACTATCAGGCGATTCGAACCGCGATCGACGCGCTCAATCAGGCGACGATGCATCTGGCGGAGTTGATGATGGACACCGCTGTCACTTCGGCGCTGAAGGGCCAGAACATGGAAACCGCGAATGTGGGAGAGGGCCCAGCGTCGCCGCATCCGATCGCCAAGGCCGAGATCGAGCAGTAACGCGTTTTGGGTAGTGCGGCGCTTTAGCGCCGCGTTAGCGTGGTTTTTCCATGAAGGGGCTTCAGCCCCGGGCATTACGAGGAGTTATGGCAGACGAAAAGACGCAAGGCAGTAACGTGGCAACGGAAGAACCGCCCTCCACCAACCCCGTGAAGGTGACTTTCCTCCCCGAGAACAAGACATTCGAGTTCGAGCATGGCAAGTTGCCCTACCAGGAGCACGGCAAGCCGCAATCGCTCCTCGATGTGGCCATGAACTTTGGCTATCACCTGGAGCACGCGTGTGGCGGCAACTGCGCCTGTACAACGTGCCACGTGGTGGTGAAGAAGGGCAAAGAGCTTTTGAGCCCCATGGAAGACGACGAAGCCGACAAGCTCGATATGGCTGCCGACCTGCAGCTCGAATCTCGCCTGGGCTGCCAGTCCGTCATCGAGAAACCTGGCGAGGTGGTGGTCGAAATCCCAGCCTGGAACCGCAACTACGTTTCCGAGGGAGCGGGACACTAACATGGCCAAGGACCTGACTTGGGACGACGCGGAAGACATCGGAATCGAGTTGGCCGATAAGTTCCCCGACCAGAATCCGCTCGAAGTCCGTTTCACGGACCTGCATCGCTACGTGACCGAACTGCCGGCCTTCGTTGACGATCAAAAGAAATCGACCGAGGGCAAACTCGAGGCCATCCAGATGGCCTGGCACGAAGAATTTCAGGATCGACAAGAGTAGCAGCTCCCGATTCCGGGAACTCCGCGTGACTATTTGTGTGTCAGCTTGTTTACTGCTCCGGTGTCCAAGTTCACGACAAACCGTGTCGCTCGCTGAACACAGGACTTAACATCGTCGTCTTCCGAGTCTCTGTTTTCGGTCACTTCCACTACGACATCACCAGTCTCGTACCAGCCCTTGGTCGCAAATTCAAAGGCGCAACCATTGCCAAAGTGTCTCGACAGGCTTTCCGCCACGTCGAACTTCGAGAGCTTGCCCGACTGGGAATCATAGATAATCACATCTCGATCCATCCCAGTGTCCGACCCGTATGTCCAACGACCGAGCTCGGCCAGAAGTTTGGTCCCGACCCGGTTCCATCCGATCAACCGCATGCCGTTTCCATCGTCCCCCTGGTTCGGCTCCACTTGGAAAACTTTTCGGAACTCTCCCGTCGGTCCAGCGACAAATAGCTTTGTGCTGTTAAGACAAGCATGGCCACTCGCCGTCGATTTAACAGAAACGTAAGCCTTCTGAGCCGTTTCAGAAGAAATCGTCGGACTCTTCACATTTCTAGTCCGGTAGTTATCCGAACGCGGTCCGCTCCAGCAGGAAACAAAAATGGTGTCCTGCGCTGATGCGAAGGACACCAAACTTAACAAAGCGACGGATACCAGCAGACTTCCCCGAAACATGGCTAGGGCCTCAAATAACGATGCTGCGACTTATCCGACGGTTACAGCCTGCGTCGTCCTGACCTTCGCTTCGCGCATGTACTTGGCGGATTCTTCTGGTGGAGTCGGGTTTTGATAGAAGCCGCTTCCCCATTCAAAGCCTGCGATCTTAGTCAGCCGCGGCATGAACTCCACGTGCCAATGGTAGTGTTCCATGGCGCCTTCTTGGACGGGAGCGCTGTGGATCACCATGTTGTAGGCAGGATTGTCCAGCACCTGGTCGGCACGCTGCAGCAGGTTCTTCATGGCTCGCGCCAGCGATTCGTAGACCTGTGAGGACGAATTCTCAAATGCCGACTCATGCTTCTTGGGCAGGATCCACGTTTCAAATGGAAAGCGTGGCGCATAGGGGGCAAGCGTCAGGAACCCCTCGTTCTCGCTGACCACCCGAACTCCGGCGTCGACTTCCTGGCGGATAATGTCGCAGAAGACGCATCGCTCCTTGTACGCGTAATACTGCTTGGCTCCGTCGATCTCCTCCAGCACGTGCTTGGGCACAATGGGCAGCGCGATCAACTGCCCGTGGGCATGTTCGAGCGTCGCCCCGGCAGCGGTGCCGTGGTTCTTAAAAATCATGATGTACTTAAACCGATTGTCTTTTTTCAGATCGAGGATCCGATCGCGGTAGGCCCACAGCACGTCTTCAATCCGTTTTTCCGGCATTGTCGACAATGTCGCTTCGTGGTCCGGAGTCTCAATGATGACCTCATGCGCCCCTACGCCGTTCATGTTGTCGAACATGCCTTCGGCGGAACGGTTCAAGCTTCCCTCAATGCCCAGCGCTGGAAATTTGTTAGGCACCACCCGCACCGTCCAGCCCTGCGAGTCGCGGCCGGCACCGTTCGGCCGGTACGCCAAAACCTCTGGCGGAGTCTTACTTTCCTGGCCCGGACAGAACGGGCAAAAGCCGCCTTTGATTTTCACCGACTCGCGTACAAAATCGGTTGGGCGCTTAGAGCGATCAGTAGATATGATGACCCATCGTCCCACGATGGGATCTTTGCGCAGCTCTGGCACAGTTAGACTTCCCCCTTAGATAACCCTGAACATATTACGCCTTTGTAGCCTACCGCGGCAGGTCATCAATCACGGGCCGATGGGTCGCAACCCCGCAGCCTAATCGGTTTTCCTACGCGATCCCCCCACGCAAAACAGCCTGGACGAAGGTCCAGGCTGTCATGTCGCACCTCTTAGTTATGCGTCGACGCTCTTCCCGACTGTCGCCGCACGCGCATGATGATCTTTGGTCACCAAGTCGATGCACTCCTCCAGCACGTCCAACGCAATGTTGGCCTGCTCCTCGCTGACGATGAGTGGCGGCGCAATCCGTATCGTATTCGGCCCGCAACCCAGCAACAGCACGCCCCGCTCGAAGGCCTTCTCTACGATCAGGTCGCGCTCAGCGCCACCTGGCGTCCGCGCTTTCTTGTCGGTAACGATTTCGACGCCGATCATCAGGCCTCGGCCCCTCACATCGCCCACCAGGTCGAGCCTGCGCGGCCATTCCGCGATCCGCTTCATGATGTGATCGCCGACAACCGCAGCGTTCTTCACGCCCTCGCGCTCGAGTACATCCAACGTCGCCAATGCGGCGGCGATGGACACCGGGTTTCCTCCAAACGTCGAAGCATGTGATCCGGGAACCCAGTCCATGACCTCGGCCTTTGCGATGGTCACGCCCAACGGCATGCCGCTGGCGATTCCCTTGGCCGAGCAAACGATGTCGGGCTCGACGCCGGTGTGTTCAATCGCCCACCATTTGCCGGTGCGTCCCATGCCTGACTGCACTTCGTCCGCCACCAGCAGGATGCCGTGACGATCGCAAATCTTCCGCAGTTCCTGCATGAACACCGTCGGAGCGACGACATATCCGCCTTCGCCCTGGATCGGCTCCACAAAGATCGCCGCCACCTCTTCGGGAGCCAGCATGGTCTTGAACAGCTTCTCTTCGATGTAGCGCGCACAACCCAGTGCGTAGGCTTCGGCTTCCTGCGGGCCGCCAATGCACCCGCGATAAACATCCGGATAGCGCACGTGCGTGACGCCCGGAACCATCGGGCCGAAGCGTCGCTTCTGCTGCGGCTTCGACGCCGTCAGCGAAAGCGCGCCCATGGTGCGTCCGTGAAACGCGCCCAGGAACGCGATCACGTTTTGCCGCTTGGTGTGGTAACGCGCCAGCTTCAGCGCGCATTCCACTGCCTCAGCGCCCGAGTTGCCATAGTAAATCTTGTGCGGCCCCTTCATCGGAGCGATCTTCGACAGCCGTTCGGCCAGCGTCACCATGCTTTCGTAGTAGAAGTCGGTGCCCGACATGTGGATCAACTCGGCGGCCTGCTTCTGGATGGCCGCGACGACTTCCGGATGGCAGTGTCCGGTCGAAGTCACGGCAATGCCTGCCGAGAAGTCCAGAAACTCATTGCCATCGACGTCTTCCACGATTACGCCTCGCCCGCGTTTCGCGACCATGGGATAAGACCGAGTGTAAGACGGCGAGATATAGCGCTGGTCGCCTTCGAGGATGCGTTTGGCGTTTGGACCTGGCAGAGCGGTCTTGATGTTCGGACCCGCAACTGAAATCAAAGTATTGGTAGTCATGGTCTTCTCCTGCGAAATGGCTGAGTCACGGCGGACGTGCCGAATTTCTTGCTTGCCTGGGTTGTCGAGTCGTTTACGTCACGACTGAAACCGAGGCCGAGCCCAGGTACGGATAATTGCGTTAGCTAGTCGCCGGAGAAGAGATTGGGGCGCGCCATGCAGGGAGAGAATTTCGAGTCAGCGCGCATCGAAATGGGCCGTGACCACGCCGAGCGCAGGCTGACACCGCTGAGGCGGACGAAGGCCGCTCCGATGGTCATCCTCGAGCTCACAATGCGCTGGGTCACAGCGAATCTCCAACCTTGATTATAGCTTGCGACCTGAGCCGGCGTAACCCCCAAAATTCCCCCAAAGTTCCCGCCGGACTGGGATATTTGGCAACTACGGCCAAGTTTCTAGTGGCCGACGATACTTTCCGGTTAATGCTAGTCACATGGATACGTGATTGAGGTCACTGTCATGCGCGAACCGCGACTGATAATTTCCCGCCACCTTCAATTTAGGCGAACGTTCGTTTGAAGGTGCTGCAGCGGTTAGTGGCAAAGGCACGATGCTGTCGTATCGGAGCCTGACTTCCGGCCTGGTGGGGGGCTGGTGAGATACGTACGTCATCTCGGCAAAGAGGGGGATACTTTCGATGTCTTCGGTTCCCGATGCAAGCGCGGCAGCACCGTCCGCACCACCGGATTTGCCGCGCCGTCGTCTTGTCAACATCCTGCTCGGAACGGGCTTACTGGCTTCGGCGGCTTCGTTTCTGTATCCGATCATGCGCTACCTGGTTCCGCCCAAATTGCCGGACCTGGGAGGCGACTCCGTGCTGGCAGCGAAGCTTTCGGATCTCAAGCCGAACACGGCTAAGACGTTTCGCTTCGGCACCCGCCCCGGTCTGCTGATTGAGACGGCAGCCGGCGAGTATCGCGCGATGTCGGCGACCTGCACTCACCTGGGCTGCACGGTGCAATATCGTCCCGACCTGCGCGAGATCTGGTGCGCCTGCCATAACGGTATGTACGACCTGAACGGCCGCAACATCTCAGGGCCACCACCCCGACCGCTGGAAGCCTTCGAGGTGCAGGTTCGTGGCGATGAGATTTTCGTGCGGCGTAAGCAGGAGGCTTGATGGCGAGTCCGGCGACTGGCGTTCGCGACTGGTTCCACGAACGGTTCGATCTCGAAGGCATCAAGGCCCTGGCGCAGAAGAAGAAGGTGCCGGCACATCGCTATTCATACTGGTATTTTCTGGGCGGCATGACCCTGTTTCTCTTCGGAGTGCAGGTCGTCACCGGCGCTTTATTGCTGATGTATTACCGCCCCGGCGCTGATGAGGCCTTCGAGAGCGTGCAACTCATCATGACCCAGGTGCAGTTCGGATGGCTCGTCCGTTCGGTTCATTCCTGGTCGGCGAATCTGTTGATCTTCATGGCATTCGCCCATATGTTCAGCGTTCTCTTCCTGAAGTCGTACCGCAAGCCGCGCGAGTTGACTTGGGTTAGCGGAATTCTGCTGCTCTTCCTGATGCTGGGCTTTGGCTTCAGCGGATACCTGTTGCCATGGAACACGCTGTCGTATTTCGCTACCAAGGTCGGTACCGAGATACCGGCGCAGATCCCGATCATCGGCCATCCCACGCTGCTTTTCTTGCGGGGCGGCGAAGAGATCACCGGAAGCACCCTGACCCGGCTGTTCGGATTTCACGT
Organism: Terriglobales bacterium; assembly: GCA_036512955.1. GTDB lineage: Bacteria > Acidobacteriota > Terriglobia > Terriglobales > Acidobacteriaceae > DASRAA01. The sequence goes on along the minus strand of DATBZX010000169.1, from coordinate 6,438 downwards.
GGCAATCCTCCCGGCGATTGCAACGTTTCTGATCTGTCTGCACCTCGCGCTGATTCAGTGGTTCGGAATGAGCGTACCGCCCAGAGTTGAGGCGGAGTGGGAAGCCAATCCCGCGGCAAGGCGGGAAATCCGCTTCTTCCCCAACTTCGTGCTGCGGGAGTTGATGGCATGGTATGTCGCCCTGGGAATGCTCGGTGTGCTGGCGGCACTGTTCCCGTGGAGCCTGGGAGTTAAGGCTGATCCGTTTGGTTCCGCTCCCGCCGGCATCAAGCCGGAGTGGTACTTCCTGTTCATGTTCCAGACTCTCAAGCTGATTCCCGCCAAGGTCTTGGGCATGGACGGCGAAATGCTCGGCATCCTGGCGTTCGGTGTGGTCGGAGCCGTGGCCCTGTTGTTGCCATTCCTTGACCGAACAAAACCTTTCAACACTCGGCGTTGGATCTCGGGTCTGGCTTGCGTCTTTCTGGGATACATGGCCGCCATGACTGTCTACGGCTGGGTGGCAAAGTGAGGCGGCATGATTAGCGTTCGCGACTTGGTGACACGCAGGCAAAGGACCGGGATTCTGTTGACTGCGTTTCTGGTCTGCAGCGGGCTGATGGCCTTTGCGCAAGCCAGGAACTCCTGCCTCGATTGCCATTCCAACTTGCCTGAGCCTCTCGGCGTCAGCGTGGAGACGTACAGTCAAAACATCCATGCTCAGAAAGGGCTCACCTGTGCCGCCTGTCATGGCGGCGATGCCAATAGCGACGATCCTGAGAAGGCCATGAGCCGCACGGCAGGGTGGAAAGGCAAGATTGAGCGCAAACAGATTCCGGAACTCTGCGCTTCCTGCCACGCCGATGCCGAACGGATGAAGAACTACAACCCTGGGCTGCGCGTCGACCAGTTCCAGCAGTACAAGACCAGCGTACATGGCATTAAGTGGTCGAAGGGCGACGCCAAAGTCGCGGTCTGCACTGACTGTCATGGCGTACACGATTTACGCGCTCCGTCCGATCCGCGCTCCAGCGTGCATCCCACAAACATCGCAACCACGTGCTCGCATTGTCACGCCGATGCCGAGTACATGAAGCCCTACGGCATCAAGACCGACCAGTTCGCCAACTACGAACAGAGCGTGCACCACGACGCGATGGTGGTACGCGGCGATCTGAGTGCGCCGACCTGTACCACGTGCCACGGCAACCACGGGGCAACGCCTCCAGGGGTCGCCAACGTCACCAACGTCTGCTCGAATTGCCACGTCTTCCAGGCACAACTGTTCCAGACCAGCCCGCACAAGGACGCTTTCGCTGCGATGGGATTTCCGGGTTGCGTTACCTGCCACAGCAACCACGCCATCAAGCATCCCACCGACGAAATGATCGGCACCGGGGAGAAAGCAGTGTGCATCCGCTGTCACACCGACGGGGATGCCGGGTTCGTGCAGGCCCGAGCCATGCATGACCAACTGGAAAACCTGCAGTCGGCACTGTCGGCGTCCGAGGAGATCCTGGGACGCGCCGAGCGGCAAGGCATGGAGGTCAGCCAGCCCATGCTGCAACAGGCGCAGGCAAAAGATGCGCTGTTGAAGGCGCGAGTCACAGTGCATTCCTTCAGCGAAAGCGAACTCAAGCGTGATACCGACGCCGGACTTGCGGTAGCGCGCCAGACGCACGCTGCCGGAGAGCAGGCACTTAAGGAATGGAAATTCCGCCAGGTCGGATTGGGGCTATCGCTGGTAATGATTGCGCTCACTTTGGTGGGCCTTGGTTTCTACATCCGGAATCTGGAGCAGAAATAGTTCGCTCAATCCAGTTGGTGCACCGTCTCGCGATGATCTCGCGAGGCAGGCATCAGAAAAGGAGATCTGTCCATGGCCATGCTGAGTGGAAGTAATCGGCGTCTTCTCTGGATTGTTGTAACCCTGGTTGTTGCGATCTTGCTGATTGCCGTATTCGTGGGACGTCGCCGGCCTCCCGTCACCACGCGTGCACTCTATATTGTTGGCGTACCGGAGAAGGGAGCGGCACTGTTTTACGGCGACAAACAGTGCGCCATCTGCCATGCCATTAATGGATCAGGTGGACGCGTTGCCCCTGATCTGTCCGGGCTGCATCCCGGCACACCCGCCATGGGCTGGCTAACCACCGTGCTGTGGAACCATGCGCCAGGCATGTGGCGGCAGTTCCGCCAGCAAAACAAGTCCTACCCCCAGTTGGACCCTCAAGAAATGGCGGACATCCTGGCGTTCCTGTACCAGTCGGGCAATGTTGACCGGGCGGGCGACTCGCGCGCGGGCCAGAAAGTATTCAACGAAAAGGGCTGTATTCAGTGCCATTCGGTAGCTGGAGTGGGCGGCAAATCGGCGCCTGATCTTTCCGGGATCGCGGGCGGCGTCGATTCCAGCGCATGGACCCGCGCGATGCTGAACCACGCCGGCTCGATGGTCGATCCTATAACCATTCACCTTGGGCAATGGCCCCAGTTCACCGGTAAAGAGATGAACGACCTGATCTCATTTGTGGGCCATGGCACTGCGTCAAAGGCTGCGAACGCGCACGAAATACCTGGCAACCCGGAGCGCGGCTCGAGCGTGTTCCAGGCTAGATGTGTGAAGTGCCATTCCGTCGGAGGTCAGGGTGGCGTCCTGGGGCCGGCGCTGGGGCCGGAACACGAGCTTCCACTCACCACCGCACAGTTCGCCGCCGTCTTCTGGAACCATGCGCCGGAAATGTTGCAGGAGAGCCACGACAGCGGAGTCGCTCCACCGGTATTTCAGGGCCAGGAGATGGTCGATCTGTTGGCGTTTCTTGCGAGCTTGCGCTACTTCGAGCCAACCGGAACTCCGGACGCGGGTGCGAAGGTATTTTCCGAACGCGGCTGCGCAGCATGTCATGGATCGATGGCTGAAGGCACTCAGGGCGGACCAGCACTGAAAGCGGGTGCTAAACCGTTTACAGCCGTCTCGTTCACCGCCGCTCTTTGGCAGCACGGACCAAGCATGGTTGACCGCTCCATTAAGTTGGGCATGCCGTGGCCAACCCTGAAGCCCACCGACATTGGTGATCTGGTGAGTTTCCTTAACGCACCCGCGCCTCCAAAATAGGCAGATGGAGATTGCCAGGAAGTTTTTTGGGGCAGCCGTGGCAGATTCACTCACAGCCCTGCGATGCGGGAAAACTCCCTTTTCTGGCCAACAGTCCGCGATAGTGTCGGACGTTAGCAAAGCAGTTCTTAATCAGGTAGGACTTCGCTCCGGGTTTCCACTGCGAAGGGAATCACCAGCAGCCCGATCCCAAAGGCAATCGCTGTAAAGGCAACCGGCTTGCCGAGGGTCCCCATTTGATTGACCAGCGCGCCGATCGCGAAGTTCACTCCCGCGGCGATGAAGCGCCCAAAGGAAGTGGTGAAGGCAAACGCGGTCGCGCGCACCGTCGTCCCGTACTGCTCCGGCAACCACAGACTGAAGACGGCGAAGTTGCCTCCAAAGAAGCCCAAAAAGAACAGTACCGCAATGAAAGGATGGAGTCCCTGTGGCAGGTAGAATGCCCAGCCAAAGCTGAGTAAGATGCAGAACGCCATCCCGATGAAGTAAAAGGCCAAGGTCCGCTTGCGGCCAAAACGTTCGGCGAGTGGCGGGACCGCCAGGCATCCCAGGATAGTCCCCAGGGACAGCAAACCCATGCCGAGCGAAGAGGTGCGCACCGCCTGCGGCTGCAACATGCCAGCACGTTTCGCCAGGTTAATGATGGCCGTCGGCGCATAAACGGCACCTGCCCAGAGTCCGCAGATGGCCGATGCCAGCAGGACCGTGTTGACCAGCGTGCGCCGGGTGTAAGGAGCACCGAAGATCCTGCGCAGAGAAGAAAGTCCACCCGTGGCCTTCACCCCGGCTTTTTGTTGCCAGCGCTGTGGCTCTTTGACGCGCAGCAGAACCATCACAGCTACGAGGACGGGCGTCAGGCCGCACCAGAACATGGCGCGCCAGCCATAATGCGCTCCCACCGTGTAGTTGAGGGCCGAAGCCAGAAAGAAGCCCGAGTAATACCCAGTCTGCAGATATCCGGCGCCCATCTTGCGGCGGTCTTCCGGCCAGGCTTCAGCAACGTAGGTGCCGGCCAGTGCCCACTCGCCGCCAATTCCGATGCCCGCCAGCAAGCGGAACAATCCCAACTGCCACACGGTTTGCGACAAAGCAGCAGCCCCGGTGAAGATCGCATAGACAAAGATGGTTGCAGCCAGCACCCGGCTTCGGCCAAACTTGTCGGCAATCGGTCCCCAAATCAGCGACAGCCCCCATCCCACAAGGAAGAGCGCGAACAGCGTCGAGCCGGCAAATCCCACATTGGCAGGCGTCGCCTTGTATCCCGACTTTGGAAGTAGCTCGGTCAACGCCGGACTGAGTACGAGTGCGTAGATGACGGAATCCATGCCGTCGAGCGTCCAACCAGTCCATGCACCCCAGAATCCAGTGATTTGCTGGCGGTTAAGTTTGGTATGAGTTCGTGGCAGGGCCGCAGCTTCGTTAGCCATGGTGTCCTCCTTCGCAGTAAGGGGAGAGCGCGAAAGACACCGAAATTGAGGTTCGGTAGCTGCGATAAGAACTCGCATCTCGTACGAATAACCCGAACCACAAGCGCTCACGCCACGATGCGGATAGTTTTGCGAGGCGTGGGCAGAAGCATACCACGGCGTGTCAAGGGGCCCGCAGGGGTAGCCCTAGTCGGCTGGCTCGCCACTGCCCGCGATTTGAAACATCGCCGCGACCGCCGGCTTCGTCACTTTTCCCATCGCGTTGCGCGGAAGTTCATCCAGCACAAGCAGCCGTGAAGGGAGCTTGTGCGCTGCAAGGAACTCTTTGGCCCAGGCGCGGAGGGATGGCAAATCCAGGGCATCGCCCTTCTTCAGGACCAGGGCTGCCGCCACGCGCTCACCCCACTCCGGATCGGCGACGCCGACAACGGCACATTCGGCACAGGCGGGATGCTGGCGAAGCACCTCTTCAATCTCCAGCGCGGATACCTTGTGTCCCCCTGTCTTGAGGATGTCGATGTTCGTGCGCCCGAGAATGCGATAGACACCGTTCTCGACGACCGCAGTGTCGCCAGTGCGAAACCAGCCATCGCGGAAGGAGTCGCGGGTAGCGTCGGGCTTGCCCCAGTATTCCGAGAACACGCTCGCGCCTCGGACCTCGATTTCACCGGGAGTTCCGGGTGCAACCAGTTCGCGGTTTTCACCGACTAGCTGTACCTCGACGCTCGGCAGCGGCGTCCCAACGCTGCCCGGCACGCGCTCACCCCGCAGCGGGTTCGATAGTGCCATGCCAATTTCTGTCATCCCGTAGCGCTCCAGCAAGGTGTGGCCGCTGATTTCCTTCCAGCGTTCGAGCGTGCTTACGGGCAGCGCCGCCGAACCCGACACCATCAAACGCAATTGGCTGCAGGCTTGACTGAGAGCGGCTCGGCGTTCCGGCGACGCCGCATCCCAAGCCGCGATGAGTTTCACATAAATTGTTGGGACCGCCATGAATAGAGATAGGCTTCCGCCAGCGATGTGCTCCCACACCGCATTCGTCTCGAATCGCGGCAGCATCTCGCAGGTCGCGCCGGACCATAGCGCACAGGAAACAACGTTGATGATTCCGTGCACGTGGTGCAGCGGAAGAAACAACACGATGCGATCGTCGCCCGACCACTCCCACGCTTCCACAAGGCTCTCGATCTGCGTTGAAATGTTGGCGTGAGTTGTAACCACGCCCTTCGGTCGGCTGGTGGTGCCGCTGGTATAGAGAATCATGGCGCGCCGATCGTTACGGATATCCGGTAACCCTGCTGGTTCGCAGGAGAGAACCTGGTCGTACGACACCGGCCGGACACCGCGTGCAGCGGCGATTGGCGCAAGCAGTGTTTCCGCCTGAGCGTCGAATACTAATATCGAAGCGGCGGTGTCGTCGACAACGTATTCCAACTCAGACCTTGTCGAATTGAGTGGCAATGGGACGGCTATGCCACCCGCCCGCCAGATTCCCCACTGTATCGCAACCCACGGAAATCCCGGCGTCAGCAAAAATGCCACGCGATCTTCTTGCAGGTCATCGCGGCCCGCAAGCAGCGTCGCTGCGACTTGCGCCGATGCCTGTAGCAATTCGTTGTAGGTGAAGGAACCCTGCGAATCGACAATGGCCGTGCTTTCGCCATGCCCTTCGGCGTGCGCAACGAGCAGAAGACGGCTACTCCGACTGATCACACGCCGACTTTACGTCGTCTGTGCCGCGTTGTCCACCTGTCGATAAAGCTCTTTCCCAAATTCGACTTGATCGGCATAGGGGCGGCGGTCACCCGCCGACCCCTGCCACACCACCGTGCGTACGGGTCCGTACACGGCGGTTCGAGTTGGTTGCGCTAGCACCCGTCGATCAAGGTCGGAAGTCCAAGCGATTTGAAGTAAGCATTG
>DATBZX010000168.1:0-11067 GCA_036512955.1 Terriglobales bacterium | reverse complement strand
TCGGTCGGATGGCAGCGGAACTTCGTACATCTTTACCGACTACCTTTCGAAGGTGAGTTCGGACTGGCAAGGAGGGCCCGGCAAGGGTACTTCGGTGAAGTGGCCAGTGGGCGTGGGGGGAAAGGGCAACGAAGGCGTGGCCGGCATGATTCGCCAACTGCCCGGATCGCTTGGCTACATCGAACTGATTTACGCGCTGCAGAACAAGATCAACTACGGTAGCGTGAAGAACGCGGCCGGGCAGTTCATCAAGGCTGACCTGGATAGCACGACAGCGGCTGCTGCCGGGGTGAAGATGCCGGCTGACTTCCGGGTATCGATTACCAATCCTCCGGGAAAGACTGCGTACCCCATCGCCAGCTTCACCTGGCTGTTGATCCCCACCAATCCGACCGACAAGGCGAAGGGCAAGATGGTGAAGGACATGGTCTTGTGGGCGCTGGATAACGGCGAGGGCATGGCTTCCGGCTTGTCGTATGCTCCGCTTCCCAAGGAAGTGGTCGATAAGGTGAAGGCTGCCGTCAACCAGCAGGTGAAGTAGTCGCGAGCAGCGAAGAAACTGATGCGCCAACTCCCCCTGTCAGAAACCACGGGAGTTGGCGTTGTTTTCGATTCCGAGAATTGACCGTCCGGTAAAGCATGTCTGATAGCGTGGACCCGATGAATTCGCCTGATCCGGTGGAACAAACGCACGGTCCGATGACCGGCATCCCTGCGCTGGCGCAAGCCGTGAGTGAACGCAAGACGGGTGTCGCTTCGTCTGTGTTGCAAAGGATCCGGGACACGCAACCGCGCAGCAGTCGTCTTCCGGACGCCACCTTCCGCGTGCTGATTTTGCTCACGGCGGCGTCGGTGTTCGCGATTGTAGTTTTCGTGGTGTGGGAACTGGTGGACAAGTCGAGGCTGTCGTTGCACCAGTTTGGGATCGGATTTTTCTTCGGGCATAACTGGGACCCAGTCAACGGTGACTTCGGCGCGATGCCGTTTATCTTTGGGACGCTAGTTTCGTCATTTCTTGCGCTGCTGCTGGCCGTGCCGCTGTCTGTCGGAGTGGCGGTTTACGTCACCGAGATGTGCCCGATACGTTTGCGCGCGATCATCTCGTTCCTGGTTGAATTGCTGGCGGCAATTCCCAGCGTGATTTACGGACTGTGGGCGATCTTCGTGCTGGCTCCCCTGCTGCGCGATTACGTCGAACCATTCCTGGCAAAAACACTGGGATGGACGGGGTTCTTCAGTGGACCCATGTACGGATTGGGAATGCTGGCCGCGGGCATCATCCTGGCCATCATGATCGTGCCCATCATCGCGTCGATTACACGCGAGGTGCTGACGGCAGTGCCGCAGAACCAGCGCGAAGCGGTGCTGGCACTGGGTGCCACGCGTTGGGAGATGATCCGCATGGGCGTGCTGCGCAACGCGCGCATTGGCATCGTGGGTGGCGTCATCCTGGGACTGGGCCGCGCGCTGGGCGAAACCATGGCGGTCACCATGGTGATCGGCAACCGGCCAGAAGTCGCGAAATCGCTGTTCGCTCCGGGCTACACCATGGCCAGCGTGATCGCCAACGAGTTCAGCGAAGCTACCGGCGACCTGTACCTCAGCGCGCTGGTGGAGATTGGATTGGCGCTGTTCATCGTGACGCTCATCGTGAATGCACTGGCGCGACTGCTGGTGTGGAGCATTACCGGCGGAACAACAGGGAGGGCGCGTGCTTAAGAAACCGGGTGACGCCTCGACGTTAAAGCTCAGCCTATGGCGGCGCGGGATGAATCAGGCGGCTAATGGGTTCGCCATCGGCGCGGCCGTGCTGGTGATTGTTCCGCTGATGGCCATCTTCATTTACCTGCTGATCAAAGGCGTGGGCGCGTTGAATTGGGCGTTCCTGACGCAAACCCCGAAGCCCGTAGGTGAGGCCGGCGGCGGTATGGCGAACGCCATCGTGGGGTCGGGAGTGATCCTGGGGATCGCCAGTGTGATCGGCATTCCGATGGGAATTGGCTGCGGCATTTACCTCGCGGAATACGGACGCGACCGTTTCGGCGACCTGGTGCGCTTTACCGCCGATGTGTTGAATGGCGTACCGTCGATCGTGATCGGCATCGCGGTGTATTCGTTGATCGTGCTGCGGCAAAAACATTTCTCGGCGTTCTCGGGAGGAATCGCGCTGTCCGTCATGATGATTTCCACGGTAGCGCGGGCGACCGAAGAGATGCTATTGATGGTTCCCAATAACGTGCGTGAAGCCGCACTGGGATTGGGAATTCCGAAGTGGCGGACGACGCTGTCGATTTCGCTGCGGACGGCGTCGGCAGGAGTGATTACGGGATGCATGCTGGCATTTGCGCGGGTTGCGGGCGAGACTGCTCCTCTGCTGTTCACTGCCTTCGGCAACCAGTATTGGAACAGGAATCCCAATCAGCCAACCGCGGCCCTGCCGCTGCAGATTTTTACCTACGCCATTTCGCCGTTCGATGAATGGCACAAGCAGGCTTGGGCGGGTGCATTGATTCTGATTGTGATGATCGTGGCGGCGGTGGCGGCGGTGCGCATCACGACCAGCCGTGGAAGCTTGAAGGGGGCGTCGTAGCGGTATGGGCGTCGGAATTGAAGTACGTGGACTGAATGCGTGGTACGGCAAGAACCTGGCGCTGAAGTCCATCGATATGTCAGTGGCCGCCAACCACGTGACCGCGGTGATCGGGCCGTCGGGATGCGGCAAGAGCACCTTCGTGCGCTGCCTGAACCGCATGCACGAAACCATTCCGGAAGCCCGCGCCGAAGGTCTGGTCAAGGTCGGCGAGATGGAAGTCTATGGCGATGGTACGGACCCGGTGGAAATCCGGCGGCGCATTGGCATGGTGTTCCAGAAGCCGAATCCGTTTCCCACCATGTCGATTTACGACAACGTGGCCGCGGGGCTGCGGCTCAACGGGTTTCGCAATCGCAAGCAGATGGACGAACTGGTTGAGCGCTCGCTAAAACTGGCGGCGCTGTGGGACGAAGTGAAAGATGCGCTTCATAAGAAATCGGGCGCCAGCCTTTCGGGCGGGCAACAGCAGCGCCTGTGCATTGCACGCTCGCTGGCGGTGGAGCCGGAAGTGCTGCTGATGGACGAACCAGCGTCAGCGCTGGACCCAATTTCTACCAGCAAAATCGAAGAACTGATCTTCCAGCTCAAACAGCACTACACTGTCGTCATCGTTACGCATAATATGCAACAGGCGGCGCGCGTGGCCGAATTTACAGGCTTCTTCCTGATGGGCAGTTTGATTGAGTACGACAAGACGGAAAAGATATTTACGACGCCCGCCGACAAGCGGACTGAAGACTACATCACAGGCAGGTTTGGATAATGCGAAGCCGCTTTCAGCAGGGACTGGACGAACTGAAGGAAAAACTTCTGCGCATGGGCGGACTGGCCGAGCAGTCCATCGATCGCGCTACCGAGGCGTATCGTACACGCGACGCTAAGTTCTGCCAAATGGTGTTTACCAGCGAGGACGACATCAACCAGGCGGAGCGCGAGATCGACGAGTTGGCGCTGGATCTGCTCGCCATGCAGCAACCCATGGCCGTGGACCTGCGCTTCATCATGGCGGTAGTGAAGATCAATGCCGACCTGGAACGTGTAGGCGACCAGGCGGTCAACATCGCGCAACGGGTTTTGGATCTCATCAGCGAGCCCGACGTGCCGTTGCCGGTGGACATCCCGCGCATGGCAGGGAGCGTGACCACCATGGTGCAGCGGGCGCTGGAGTCGTTCCTGGACGGCAAGGCTGAGATCGCGGAGGCAGTGCTGCAGATGGACAACGTGGTCGATCGCATGAAAGACGAAGCGTTCGTTGTCCTGGTGCAGAAGATGATCAGCGATCCGCACTCCACGCGGGCCGCATTGAACGTGCTACTGATTGCGCGCAACCTGGAGCGCATTGCCGATCACGCCACCAACATCGCGGAAGACGTGATTTTCTGGGTGCGCGGAGCGGACGTTCGCCACGGCGGAGCGCACTATCGCTCCTAGGCAGGGCAATCAGGAGTGTAAGGGAGGCGCCATCGGGATACGGTGGCGTTTCTTGCGTAGCGTGGACGCAGCACTCGAAAAGAAGTCCCAGCCGGTGGGGGACAGCGGCTGGGACCATGCCAAAGTAACAGCTCAGGAGACCTTCTACAGGCTCTTATCGGCGGTGAGTCGCAGAACTTTAGCGAAGTGCCCGGGTGGCCCACATATCCCTTCGTTTGGGATATGTGGGGAAGTTTCGACTGCCAATCGGGCGTTCGCGATCTTCGAACGGCATCTCTCTCTCCCTCGACCGCCTCGTGTCAAGCACGACGTCAGCCGTGCCGCACACTGCCAGAATGATTCATTGTCATCCTGAGCGGAGCGACCACAGGGAGCGCAGTCGAAGGACCCCTTTGATGCGTATGTAGTCGCATTCCGGGTGGCCTACATATCCCTTTGTTTGGGATATGCCGGTTTGTTTCCCCGCTTAGACTTGCCGCTTCGTATCAGGGCACGACCTTGGTCGTGCCGAAACCGTCAGATTTGCCAAGGGGCTTTAGCCCCTGTACACAAGACGGTGGAAGCACCACGCTTTAGAGTAGTGAAACAGTGCGCATAATTTGAAGGGGCTTTACCCTGGCCGCATCGGCCGCTTTGCAACGCCGCCATCCTGAGCCCCCAAAGCAATGCGCGTGCACGGTTACCTCCGATATGGCCTGTTATCGTTGACTAATCGCCCCATGAACCGACACGCTAGGTTGAACTGAAAAATCTTGGGGCGCAGTGGCGCCTGCGCTTACGGTCATTGGGCCGTGCATTCAATCGTGCATCACGTGGTTTACTGGCTCCTAGGTGATGTCCCGCCATTCGATTGAGTACCTGTCGATTCTGCCCCTAGGACACCACGCTGCTCCCACGCTTGGAGGCCAAATTCGGCAGGGCGGAAGTGCTCGATACGGAAGTCGCGTTGCTCTCGTCCCAAACTTCGCTCGGCAAATACCAGTATCTCCCGCCCTCGGGCTGACGCGTCGGCCGACTCTTCCGCCGCCTCCGGCAGAATGAACTCACATTGATAAATGGTCCTGGCGATGGGGCTGAGAAATGCAGGCCAGCTTCCTGCGCTGGAAGAATCGCCATGGCTCTGCGACGGCATTATCGTCCGATTGTCTTGCAGCAGGCGCACCTGGAACCGGGCCGTATTCCCCGGCTCAAGTTCTGCACAGTCAAACACCAAAGCGACCTTGTGCTCTCGCGTGAACGATAGAACCGTGCACTTTCGGTCGGCAATGGCAAATTCCTGCCGCTCTCCTGGTACAGGCACCGGCACCCTAGCTACCGCCGTTCGGAAACCTTCCAGGATCAGCGTGCCTGACATGGTGCCGTCCGCATTCTTCACGCGCTCGAAGTCGCCGGCATAAAATAGGTCGAAAGGAACCAACTGGTCGGACCCGCCATCGTCTGGAAAGCGCGGGGAACCGGCGGCCTGCGGCTGAAAACGAACTCGCGTACCCAGAAGAGCCGGAGCCGGTTTTTGACCAGGAGACTCGAACTGAGCGGCCAGCCCAAGATCGAATCCGACATTGTCAGATAGCCCGTCAGCCTGAAAGGGATAGTAAACGGTGTGCGATTGGGCGGCAGCGTCTTGAGACGGGCGAGGGGGCGGCAGTCCTTTCAGGTTCGCGTCGGGGCGGACCTGCACGGACTGCAGGACCGATGAGGCGTTCCGTCTGTCAAAGTAATTCGTCAGCGACTGGGGCCAGAACCGCGCGAGCAGGGCGCAGAGGAGTATGGCAGCCACTCCGAGCACTGCGGCAACCGCGGTGATCCGAAAACGATATTGAAACGCCACGACGGCGAGTGCGCCACCGGCAGCGATGGCGAGCAACGCCAGAAGGGCATAGGTCGCAGTTTCCGTGCCCACGAACCTGTCTCCGGCATTCTGCATAACCACGTAAAGCGACAAAAGGGTAATCAGGATTGCGCCGATGCCGAGTAAGAGGGCGCGGCCGAAGCTCTCACTCAGGACAGCGAGCGCGGCGGCAAACAGCAGCAACACGTCGAATTGCGCACTCTTCCACACCAGGAGCCCGAATGCGGATGACAACGAAAAGCCGAAATGCCGAATCATCACGACGTCGTGCAGAAGCATGGGCACCACAGCCCACAGCAGGATGAACGACAGTTTTTCGAGGAAGAGGCTGAGGCGGCTGTAGGGGCGAGTGAGCCAGAACTTGTCACTGCCGACCAAACTCTCTTCCTGTATCACGGAGACGACCAGCAGAAAGAGCGCGATAGGCAGTAGGGGCACGCTGAGCCCCGCCAGGAGCAAGAGCACCGCGGCTGGAGAGAAACCCAGGGCCATTCCACGGCCGACGTTGATGACTGCTGCGTAGCCGTGCAGATAGGTGAGCACCAGCACCGCGGCGATGATGCGCCAGAGGTGGCGGCAGTCTTTGCGGAAGATGTGAACAACCTGGTTCATGGGGCCTCCGTACACTCCGTTCAACGACGCGATTTCGCCAAGTTGATAAAGATGGAACGCAGGGACATGGGCTGCATCGATAGGTCGCGGCATGCGGGGAACATCGATTTCACCTGCTCCGGCGTCTTGTCGTCGGCGTAATCGGTGACCACGAAACGAACTACCGCGCTGGAGGTCTCCGGCTTCATCCACGACTCAGGCCAGGGAGAGGGCACGTGTGGCGAATCCTCGCAGGTGACTTCGACTTCGCGGAAGCGACCCTGCAGCGAAGCCAGTTCTTCGCTGAGTTGAAGCTGGCCGCGGTCGAGGTAAGCGACGTGCGTCACCAGATTCTCGATCTCGGCGAGGTCGTGCGAACTGACAAAGACCGACCAGTTGTGATCGGCAGAGATTGCCAGGATGCCCTCCACCAGTTCGTCGCGGACGAGTGGGTCGAGTCCGCTGAAAGGCTCGTCGAGGATGAGGAGCTGCGGGCGGTAGGCAATGGCGGAAACCAGCGCGGCCTTCATCCGCATGCCGCGCGAGAGTTGCTTGAGCTGTCGTTTGCGGGGAAGGTCGAACTGCTTCACCAGTGCATCGCAGAGAGCGGCGTCCCAGTTGGGATAGAAGGCGCGGCTGTAGTCGAGGTAGTAGTCAACGGACATCCATGCCGGCATCTCCTGGTTCTCGGAGACATATCCAATCTGCTGCAGGCGCTCGGTGCTGAGGCGGCGCGAGTCGAGGCCCAGCACCGTGGCGGAGCCGGAGGACGGCACAAAGATGTTCATGATGGTCTTGATGGTGGTCGTCTTGCCTGCACCGTTGGGCCCAAGGTAACCGAAGATGGACCCCGCAGGCACTTCGAGATTGAGATCGAGAACCGCTGCCGATGACGGGAATTTCTTGCTGAGATGTACCGTGGAAATGACAGAGCTCATGACCTCTCTCCCTTGCGCTCGCCGGAGGGCCGCGCGTCGTAACCCAGGCGTCCCCAGTGCTCGCTGAGCGCGGCTTGCACGTCGACTAGATCCATCTGTAGCCGCTTGGCTTCGACCACCAGGGCTTCCATCTGACCTTTGAGCAGTTGGGCGCGCTCGCGGGCGGTGGATGCGGGCAACTCGGCAACCAGCGTGCCGCGTCCGGGGTGCACCTCAAGCAGCCCGTCAGCGATAAGTTGCGTCACCACCTTGTGAGCGGTGTTGGGATTGATTTTCAATTCCTGGCTGAGGGTTCGGACGGAAGGAAAGCGGTCGCCGGGCCGCATCTGGCCCACAATGATCGCCTTCTTGGCCGCGTACACGACCTGCTGATAAACAGGCACTCCGGGCTGGAAGGTCAACCGGAAGGCAATCATGTGTGTACTATATCACATGGTACACATAGGGCAAGCCTGTCAGTAGGATCGAAAGAGGCGACTTCTTCCGTTGCGAGGACTGTTGATAAATCGCCAAGTCGTAGGTAACCGGGCTGAGCGGCCCGGTTCCTGTTAGGGTACGGAATGTCCTGATTTCGTCAGTTATCCTGTACCATGCTTACTCTTCTCTCCGAGCGACCGGAAGAAATTCGCCAATTCCGCGTTGAGCCGTGGCCGTTTCAACAGACACTTAAGACCCCGCTGAAGGACTTGAACAGGTTCGTCACGACTTTCCTTGCGCCATTCTCCCTTGAGAAAGGCATTATCAGCACGGACGAAGTGGTGTTTGAACCCAAGGACCTCCTGCATCTCTTGGCCAACAATTCGTTGTCCGTACAAGACCAATACCACTTGACGATACAAGCGGAAGGCCAACAGGCGCTTTGCTGATTTGCTGCAAGCTGCCTTAGGCGATTGGGTAGATTTCGTCTTTGTTCCTACACCGGAGGTCGTTGCCATATACGCCGACCACGACGAATACACGACGTTCTACACCCGCGACAATACGACATTAAAGAACCTAGCTTCGGGCTTGGAAAAATCAGGTTTTGAGGCCGTTCGCGACTACACCAGACGCTCTTCGGGGGACAAGTGCCGATGAATCCCCATCTCGGGGGTAAACCCGACTCCCGATGGGCCGTTCTCTGGCGGTTCTTTCTGCATTGTTTTCCCATTTCGAGTTACCTTCGTAACGTCGGCTCCCACTTTTCCCTTCGAGTTCCCTAGCGCTGGAACCTATCCAGAACATTGGCCCCCGCGGAGGTCTCTATGAACTCGTGTGCCCCGATCATTCGTATCTGCCGCCACACATTTCCCGATGGCCGCCACTGCCAAGGAGCCGCCGTCCGAGGACGCGCCTGCTGCCGCCATCACCTCGACGCTCGCACCCGCCTCCACAACATGGCCCGTGCCCGACGCCTCGCCTGCATCCCTCGCCTTCGCGTTCCCATGACCCCGCGCGACCTCGCCTTGAACCGTGCCGAAGTCCTCCGCGTCGTGAACTCCGGCACTCTCGACTTCGCCTCCGCCCGAATGCTGCTTTGGGCCATGGATCTCACCGCCGAAGCCCTCCCCGCCGAGCCGGCCAGCCGTCTGCGCCGCACCGATAACTCCAATGTTTCCCATTTACGTACCCATAAATCCTTTGTTTTCCCAAAACTGCATCGAAAACCCCTCACAAGTACCTGAAAACACAAGGGAGCAGGGGAGGGGGGTATCACTTCACTCTCGACTTGGAAACCCAACCCGAGAACGCGGAGGCCTTCGCGACCAGCCCCTCTCGCGGTACACTCGATTGCCATGATGCGATTCTCACGCCGCCGATTTCTGCAAGTCAGTACCGCCACTGCCGCTGCCGCGGTTGTGCCCGCCGCAACTGCTGCTGAGTGCAACGACAAGCTGCCACCCTCGATCGCCAGCCTGAAATCCATGAAAGACCAGGCCAAGCCAATCAGCGCGGAAGAACGCATGGCCAGGGTTGAGCAGGCGCGGCAGTTGATGGACGAGAACCGGCTGCAAGCCATCGTGGTGACGAGCGGTAACTCGCTGCCCTATTTCAGCGCGGTGCATTGGTGGCCGAGCGAGCGGTTTTTTGCCATGGTGCTGCCGGCCAAGGGCAACGTGTTTTTTGTGAGTCCGGCGTTTGAAGAAGGCAGGGCGCGCGAGCAACTGGCCATCGGGCCGTTCGGAGCGAAGGCCGACGTAAGGGTCTGGCAGGAGAATGAAGATCCATACCTGCTCGTGGCGCAAGGGTTGCGAGACCTCGGGCTGACTTCCGGCGTGGTGGGAATCGAAGAAAAGACCCCGTTCGTGTTCAGCAACGGAATTGCCACGCATGTTCCGGCGATGCAGACGGCGAGCGCAACTCCCGTCACTGCCGGGTGCCGCATGATCAAGAGCGAACACGAGATGAGCCTGATGCGCCTTGCCTCGAAGGTGTCGATCACGGCGTATGAGGCCGCCTACCGCGCATTACATCCGGGGATGACGCAGCAGGAATTCCAGACGCTGGTGGAGACGGCGCACACGCAACTGGGTTTCCATGGCGGAGCTGATGCGCAGGTTGGGGAGTATTCCGCGACGCCGCATGGATCGATCCAGCCGCAGATTATCAGGGAGGGAACGATCGTTTTGATGGACGGTGGCTGTACGGTCGAAGGGTATGCCTCAGACATCAGCCGGACTTTTGTGCTGGGCAAACCGACAGCGAAGATGAATCAGATTTTTGAGATCGTGTATCGGGCACAAAGCGCTGCGCTGGCTGCGGCCCGCCCAGGCGTTGCCTGTGAAACGGTGGACGCGGCGGCCCGCAAGGTCGTAATCGATGCCGGCTACGGGCCTGGATTCAAGTACTTCACCCACCGCGTCGGACACGGTATGGGATTGGACGGGCATGAATGGCCCTACCTGGTGCCCGGCAACGCCACTCTGGTGCGCGCCAACATGGTTTTCAGCGATGAGCCAGGGATTTACGTTCCGGGCGAGTTCGGAGTGCGCATCGAAGATGACATGCACATCACATCGGATGGCGCGGAGTTGCTGACTCCACGGAGCCCATCTCTCGAACATCCGTTTGGTAGGGCGTGATCTAGTTCCGGTCGACCGCAGGTTCAAAACGGGAAACTGCAAGCAATTCCGCAAGAAAGTATTGCCGCACATCCCCCGCGTTGCGGTATAGGTTTAATTGCTGGCAGAATATAATTTCTAAATACAGCGACTGATTATCTTTGAGAATGCGTTGCGACAACGCGGCGTGGTATAAGTTCGTCGCATCTGAAACAGTGTCGTGAGCTTGGTTTACATGATGGCTGCACGTGCCGCCGTCGCGGCATCGCATTGGGCACACGAACCGTTGAATTAGAAGTGAAATCCATGATGCTCCAGGGGGAGTCTGTGGCTACGAAAAAGAAATCCAATGGTGAACACGAGGTCTATGAACGGCAAGCCGTAATCTGCAAGGCCTTCGCAAACCCAACCCGGCTTCACCTGATTGAGATGCTGGCGCGCGGTGAGCGGTGGGCGTCGGAACTGCAGGAAGGCTTGGGAATCTCCAAGGCCAACCTGTCACAGCATCTGGCCATTTTGAAGTCGGCAGGGGTGGTATCGACGCGGCGCGAGGGCAAACAACTGCATTGCGGAATTGCCATGGCAGAAGTAAAGCAGGCCACCATGGCGCTTCGCAACATGCTC
>DATBZX010000167.1:0-15840 GCA_036512955.1 Terriglobales bacterium | reverse complement strand
GGAGTACCTGGGATGGGGACGCAGGGCTGAGTGTCGTCGATCGTCGTTTCGGAGCCCGCTGCTTGCCGCCCTATTTTAGTCGATTTCGCCAGTACCGGAAGCAACTTGTCGTCAGCATTTTCGCCGGGCTTGACCTTCGGTTCCTGCTGAACCGGCGCGAGCCGACGCCTCAATTCTGGATCGAAAACGAATGCCCTGAATTAATCACGAACTATAGTTCCTCAATCATTTGGCGTCAAACGACAACTATGGGGGTGTGCCCAAACAGATTGGTGCTGATAAACGGCGTGAGTCCCGCACTTTAGGTGAGGCTGTCGGCGCTGAGATTACCCGCTTGCGTGTCGATCGCGGATGGAGCCAGTCAAAATTGGCGCACGATCTGGGATATACCGAACGCTACATCGGCCAACTGGAACGCGGCACCAAGAGCCCAACCCTCCGAACCCTCGCCGATCTCGCGAAGGCGTTCTCAGTAGAAGTTTCCACCATAATCAGATCTGCCGAACGGCGACACCGGAACAGTGGGAAGGGCTGATCTTCACACCATAAGCTCGAACGCGTCTTTCAGGCATCTTCATCATCTGATCAGTTATCGCTTGCGCTAGGCTAAGGACCAGCAGAGGCCTTTATATCAGGCAAGCAAGTAACGATATCCATCAAGGAGCAGATATGAAGATCGGCATCATCGGAGCGGGCCAAATCGGTGGGACCCTCGCCCGTCGCTTCACCGCGCTCGGTCACCAAGTCTTTGTTGCCAACTCAAGAGGTCCCGAAACTCTGGCAGGCTTGGCCCGCGAGACCGGTGCGACCCCCGTCTCAGCCACCGAAGCTGCTCGCAGCGGAGATGTGGTCATCGTGACGATTCTCCAGAAAAAGGTACCCAAACTGCCAGCTGATTTGTTTGCAGGGGTTCCAGACAGCGTCGTCGTCGTAGACACGGGCAACTACTATCCGCAGCAGCGCGACGGCCGTATTGACGGGATCGAAGCCGGCGCGACCGAAAGCCGGTGGGTTGCGCAGCAGCTGGGCCGCACCGTCGTCAAGGCATTTAACAACATCTATGCGCAACATCTCTTGGATCTGGGCCGCCCTGCAGGTGCTCCCGGGCGAATCGCGCTACCCGTTGCTGGCGATGTCGAAGCAGCTAAGGCAGTAGTGCTTCGGTTGCTGGACGAACTCGGATTCGATGGCGTTGACGCCGGTGGGCTCGATGAGTCCTGGCGGCAACAACCCGGCAGCCCGGTTTACGCCACGGACTTCGACGCGGCAGGTGTAAAGCGTGCGCTATCTCAAGCGACCAAAGAGCGCAAGCCAGAATGGCGTGCCACCGCGAACAGTCCTGGGGACTTTTCCAAGCCGGCTTAATGTGATTTGTCGCGTCGGCCGCAATTTCGAGATCGCCCATTACCCAGCAAGCGCAACTGGCGACTATGTGGACAAGTCCAACCGCGAACGCTAGGTGGCTTTCTCTTGACGCGCCTGCTTTACCATCTCGACGAACACTTCTCTGGTTTGTGACGGGTCGCTCACTTCCCTCAAGAAGGCGACCCGAGCTCCCTTCACACCATCCTGGGTTTTCAGGCGCAGGTGGAAGCCTAGACGATCGACCGAGGTCATCTCCGCTTCCTGTGCCTCAATGCCAGAGAACCGTTTGGCGAGCAGGATGAGCGCCTCCTTATGGTCGGCATTCATGTGCTGCATGATGTCGCTCTTCTGCTCAACCAGTGGATCGGATTGCGCCTGGGAGTAGTCCGAGGCCGCCACCCATCCCATCACCCCGAAGCCGCCCACGTAATAAACATCTAATACGTCCATTCGGTAGAAGATGAAATCGTCGAAATCTACCCAGAACTTGCTGTCTGGGTAACGTGTCAGATAGACCGTGCGTGCGGCAGCCAGCTCCGATTCCGGAATTCTGCTGACGGTTCCAATCAACGTAACTCGGGACGCGCCAAGCGGATCGCCGCTGGCACCTGGTTCTGTCACAAACAGGCTAGCACGCGGGTCCGCTTGCAGATTCTGCGTATGCATGGCCATCGTGCTGATAAGGAAATTAGGACGGCCGTGACCGTCCGGCGCGTAAGGCATTAAGGATCCGAAGGGGAAACCGGGCTGTTTCCGCGACAGGGTCGAGAGGCTGCCGATGCGTCCGGAGTGCATCAACGTTCGTGCTCTCTCGGCGAACGAAGGCTCGGGAACGGCAGACTGGCCACTCGTCGCACCACTCGCGTGTTTTCCGTAGGATGAGGAAGACATTGGTGATCACTCCCAGGCTATTCAACCAATCACAGGCCGCTGCCCCACCCGGGCGCCTGCTGAAGGCTGCAAAAACGTAACAATCAAATTGACTGCTAAAGCGGTTACTGCCGCAAGTTCCAAAATAGCGGAATAAGGCAGCCAGGCCCACGCCGCCGGCAGGATTTCCTGGTAAGCCAGGACTTCAGCACCGACACGCACCGTGCATCCCATGGACAGAAATAGGAGACCGACAAACATAAGTCTCGGGCTAAATAATAGTCTCATTCCCGAAAACGCAGGCAGCACTCGCTGACCAATGCAAAACACCATCATCGCGACAAACCCCACGGTCAGCGCGTGACGGGAAGCTCCCCAAATGCCCGCTGGATCTGTCGCGTTTGCCGCCCAGATCCCCAGCCCCGCCGCCACCAGAAGCCAGATATAGGCACTCCGCGCAAAGAAAGGAAAGCTGCTGTGGATACCCTTCGTCTTGGCAGCTTTTTCCGGTTGAGCAAAAATGCGTAGTGCGATCATCGCCAGCAGGGATGAGCCTAATAACAATGCTGTGGTGACGCGGAAGAAACCAGCCAGTGCCAACCCAATTCCTGTCACTTGAACCGCAATCGCGGCTCCCAACACCCGGTTATGAGGCAGGCGTGTGCCGAGAAACACTGGCAGCCACTTGGCGTTGAAGCCCCACACAAAAGGCACCATGAATCCCCATGCAGCCAGTATCAGGAAGCGTTGATCAAAGTTGGGCGGAAACGCAGGTCCATCGGATCGAAAGGCAAGCCACAGGCAAGCTCCCAGATTGAGCACGAGCGTTGCGAGCAGCCCGACGGTTCCAGCAATCACAACCCAGACCCATGCCTCCAGCTTGGTTTTGCCGCTGTCGTGCGGTTTATGTTGCGAGACCGCGCGAAGGAAAATCAGGAAAGCCGCAAGTTCCATCGCAGCAGAAGCCGGCAGAAGGGTGCGCCAATGCCAGAGATACACATTTGCGGCCCAACGTAGCAGCACCCCCGCCATCCACAGCGTACCCGAGATCCACGCCAGCCGAAGGGCGAAGGGTTTTATTCCGCCGCGCAACTTCGGAATCGAGTAGTAGCCGATGCCGAGAATAAAACTGCCGATCCAGCCGAGAACCTGGGCGTGCCCGTGTGCCTGAATCCACGCAGGTGGAATGCTATCCGCGGCACGGCGTCCGCTGATGGAGATGAGATTCCACACTCCCAGGAACGTCCCGGGCAGGAGCATGAACAACAGGCCACCCGATATAAAAAAGATCAACAGACGCGAGAGTTGCAGTTCGCGGGCGCGGGTGCGTTCGAAGATCTGGACGGGGGTTTCCGGTTCGGCGCCGGACACGAAAGGTAGCTGTGAACGACTCATCTCGATGTACGGCCCTCAAGGATGCGACTTGCGATCAGTGTCCACTGAAGAGGCTGCCTACTCTCCGTGTGCATCGCGATCAAAGCGAAACACATATCGCAGCAGTCCAGCATTGATCAGGAGTAAGACGGTTGAGCCGGTGGCTGCGGGAATCAGAGTTTTGTAGGCTCCGCTGAGCAAAGCTTCCATCGACACGGTCAGCAGCCAGAGTTGCAGCACAACCGCAGCCCCCACAAATGCAAGCATGGCGGAGAACAGGGTCGTTCCTTGCCGTCGCAGACTCATAGAGCCTCCATGCCGACGGCAAATAGTTGGTCGCCTCTCTGCTCCAGTTGCACCCGTGGCAAGGGCCGCGTCGGCGGACCTGCGATCGGCTGGCCTGCAAGATTGAACAGGCCATGGTGGCAGGGGCAGAAAAGACCATTCTCCGCCTTGTCATACACCACAGCGCACGACAGATGCGTGCACACTTGCGAATACGCGACCACCTTTCCCTCCGGCGTGCGGATTGCGATACAGGGGTCCCCATCCGTGGGATAACGAAACAGCATGGATCCTGCCTGATCCAGCGCAGAGGCTGAACCGATGTAGCGATTCACGTATGATCCGCGGTGGAGTAGCCTGCTGGCGACAACGGTCACCCAATTCGCAGAGGCCAGCAACAGCGAGCCCAGGGTCAGGAATTTCACCATCTCGCGCCGGCTTACGTAATGATCACCCTCCCACTCGATGGGAAAGTCCTGCCGCCACTTAGGAGTCACCGTCGCTTTACATCCTGCACAACCGTCTTCTTCGTCAAGCGTATTCATCCCACGTTCTCCAGCATTAGCGCTACGTCATAGGGGCCTTCGGACAAGGCGGACGGCGTCGGCGAAATCTGAACCAACCCGACATTTACCCGTTCTACCTCGCGAGGCACGATCACGAACACTTTTGTTGTCACTTCTTCTTTGCCGAACTTCCAACGGTTGATGGCAACGCCCCGCCGCGTTCGCTGAATCTCTTCCGCGGTAGCGAAGGTCAGCGCCTGGGAGGGACAAACTGTCGCGCACATCGGCTTCTTGTCTACGCTGGTGCGGTCGTAGCACATGTCGCATTTCATCATCTGGTCGATCTCGACCTGGTACTTGGGAACGCCGAACGGGCACGACAGCACGCAGTTGGAGCAACCGATGCAACGCGGCTTCAGGGAGCTTTGCACCACGCCATCGGGCGTTTTCTTGATAGCGTCGGCCGGGCATACCCGCGCACAGATCGGATCTTCGCAGTGCATGCAGACTTGCGGCGCGGTCTGCACGCTCTCACGGCGCTGGATGGTTTCCAGATGAATCATCGAGACGCCGCGGTGGGTGTCGCACTCGGCGCAGGCGGCCACGCAGGACTCGCATCCAATGCAACGGGAATAGTCGATGTAGAAGGCGCGCTCGCTCACCGAATACCTCCGGCCTCGGTTTCCAGGCGAGCAATGGCATCGGTCGGTTGGTCAGTCTTGGAAACGCGAACCGCGCAGATCTTGAACTCCGGAATATTCGACACAGGATCAATGGCGCGAATCGTCAGGTTGTTGGCCGAGCGGTCAAGCGGCCAGTGGTAGGGAATGAACACCGTGTCGGGCCGGATTGTCTTCACGACCTGCGCCCGGACAACGACACTTCCGCGGCGGCTTTCGACCTTGACGAAGTCGCCATCCTGAACGCCGTATTTGTCGGCGAGCCTCGGATGCATCTCGCAAAATGGCTGGGGACACTGGTCCAGTAATGCGCCGATTCGGCGAGTCTGCGTGCCGGAGAGGAAGTGCGACACGACACGCCCGGTGGTGAGGATGATTGGATATTCGTCGTCTGGCATCTCAGCCGATGGACGCCACTCAATGGGGACGAAATGCGCCTTGCCATCAGGGTGGCCGAACTTGCCGCCTTCATAGAGGCGCGGTGTTCCCGGATGTCCGATCTCTGGACAGGGCCAGAAGATTCCATTGCTCTCGTCAATGCGGTCCCAGGTGATCCCGTAATAGTCCGAGACACCGCCTTTAGAAGCAACGCGCAGTTCCTCGAAAATATCGCGCGGCGACGAGTAGTTGAACTTGTCGCCATGTCCGAGCCGATTGGCAATCTCGCAGATGATCTTCCAGTCTTCGCGCGCTTCACCGGGAGGGCTCACGACCTTGCGGTGATGGATAACACGTCCCTCGACGTTGGTGGTCGTGCCTTCGTCTTCTTCCATGAGAGACCCCGCAAGCACGATGTCGGCATAGCGGGCGGTCTCGGAGAGGAAAAACTCAATGTTGACGTAGAACTCCAACTTCTCGAGCGCAGCCCGCACGTAATTCGCGTCTGGAAGCGAAACCGTAGGATTAAAGCAGATGGAGATCAGCCCCTTAATCTTGCCTTCGTGAATAGCCTCGACGAGCGGAACAGCAGAAAGGCCCTTGCCAGGAATTGACTCTTCCGGAACACCCCACACGCCAGCAATGTATTTCCGATGCTCCGGGTTCGAGACGTCGCGTGTGCCGGGCAACTGATCACACTTTTGCCCCTGCTCGCGGGCACCCTGTCCGTTGCCCTGGCCGGTAATCATTGCGTAGCCGCAGCCTTCCCTGCCGATACGTCCGCTGGCAATTACCAGATTGATGGCCGCGATACAGTTGTCCACACCTTTCGTGTGGTGCTCGATGCCGCGCGCATGTAGCAGAAAGCTGGTGGGAGCGGGTCCCCACATTTCGGCGGCGCGAATGATCATCTCCGGCGGAACCCCAGCGATCTTAGCGGAATATTCAGGCGTGTACTTCTTTACTGCCTCAGCCACCTGCTGGAAATCGGTCGTGTGCTGCGCGATGAAGTCGCGGTCGATCCAGCCGCGTTCTATCATGATGTGCAGCATCCCGTTAAAGATCCCGATGTCGCCGCCGGGACGTACTGGGATGAAGAGGTCAGCGTTGCGGGCAATCGGAGTCATGCGGGGATCGAGAATGATTAGCTTGGCGCCGTTTTCGCGTGCCTGCCACAGGTAGTCGGTGGTAATTGGAGCGCATTCAGCGATGTTCGCGCCCGCGACAAGTATGACTTTTGCTTTAGGAATGTCGGACCAGGGATTGGCGCTGCGATCGATGCCAAAGACTTTCTTTGACGCCGCGCCCGCGGAAACCATGCACAGCCGGCCGTTATAGTCGATGTTAGCGGTGCGCAACGCCACTCGCGCAAACTTACCCATCAGGTAAGCCTTCTCATTAGTGAGCGAAGCGCCCGTCAGCACCGCGAATGAGTCGTTGCCGTACGCCTGCTGAATGCGCTGAATCTCGCTGACCACTCGGCTGAGCGCCGCATCCCAACCGATGGGCTCGAAGCCCTTTCCCGGGACGCGCTGCAGCGGATACTTGAGCCGGTCGGGATGCTCATCCTGCATGTACCGCTTTACGCCTTTGGGGCACAGTTTTCCCTGGTTGAAGGGAAAATCCTCCCAGGGCTCCCACCCGACAATCTTGTTGTCGCGCACCCGCAACTGAATTCCACATTGCTGCCCGCAGAAGCAGCAATGGGTCTTGATCATCTTGTCTTCTTCTTCCGAAGCCACCCAGCCGCCGGCAGGAACGCGGTTAAGAGTCGGCCCAAACTGCTTTACTAATTCCGGTATGCCAACGGGGAGTTTTGCCATAGGTCAAAAGCTTTCTAAGCGCTCGCGCTCCGCTCCGGCTGTCCGCCACATCGCATCTTGCGTGAGGGCGAGATTCTTGCGCCTGCATTGCGGACAGACATCCTGGTAGTGAGTGCCGTCTTCCATTCGATATTGAATGCCGAGTGCGCTCTGCACCGCTTTCAAGTCGCCGATTTGCAGGTTGCTCGCAAAACCTTCGCCGCAATGGGCGCACGCTGCTTGTCCGCCTTCTTCTCCAGCGCGCTTATAGAAATCGAGACCCATCTGCGCCGGGCGCTGAAAGATATGGAAGAACTTCCCAAACGGCAGGTAGAGCAGCGTGAAAATAACGGTCACCGCATGCAGTTGCGAAAGAAAGACATAATAGAGTCCCCGCATGAGGTGTGTGGACGCGGTGAGGAACAGTCCGGTGACGGAAATACTGAAGAGCAGAATCAACGGCAACAAGTCGTTGGAAAACTGCTGCACGCTCATTGCGCCACGGTCACGGCCACGCCTCCACATCGCTACAAACACCCCAATGAGCACCATCACGGCGCAAATATCGAGAATGTTGAACGCCAGGGGAGCGATCAGGCTGTCGAGGGGAAAGCTGCCGACGTGAATCCCGAAAACGAATGCGCGATAGATTGCCTGATTGTCGGGAGCGGTCTCGAAGCGAATCCATCCAAACGATAAGGGAAACGTAACAGCCGCGGCGATCAAGCAGCCCCAGGCTAGAAACCAATGTGCGGTCCAGCGCGTCTTGGAGCGGCGCTCGATGAAACGCTGCAGCATGACGTTGTTCCAGAAAATGACGGCCAGCCGGGCGATGTTGCCCGGCAGTCTTCTTGGTTGCAGGAATATCTGCCAACCGCGAAACCAGTAAAGACGAGTTGGCGGACGGCGCAGCCACATCGAATAGCGATAGCCCAGACCAAACGCCGAGAACACGGTGGCTCCGGCATAGGAAACCAGGGCGGGATCGAAGTCCTTGAGGCCGCGGCTGCCGACCACGATGCCGACGATCAGCACGGCAGCAGCGATCAACCCCCAGACGAGGGCATGCGCCGTGTCCGAACCGCGTGGCGCAAGGTCAATAGGCTTGAGATTCTTCATTGCTCAATTCGTGGCTAAGGCAATTCTTGGCGAGCGCATGGTTAATAGCAGGACCATCAGGCAAGCAAGAGCAAAGACACTCAGCAGCACAAAGCCAAGGATGAACGAGCCGGTTTGCTGTTTCATCATGCCGAGCACAAGTGGAGGAAAGAAGCCGCCGAGTCCGCCCGCCGCGCCAACCAGTCCGGTGACCCCGCCCACCGACTTGGGAAAGTATTCAGGCACCAGTTTGAAAACTGCTCCGTTGCCAAGGCCGATCGATGCGGCCATGCCCAAGGCGCCAATGGTGAAGGTCGACATTAATGGACACGCCAGGAAGATGGCGAAAACCGCCGTCGCCGGAAAGACCCATTTAAGGATCGTTCGCCCCCCTATCTTGTCAGCCAACACACCGCCCACCGGACGCAACAAAGTGGCCAGCACCACGAAGCCCGCAGTGCGAAAGCCGGCATCCTGCGGAGTGAGCCTGAACACTTCGGTCAGAAGAGTCGGCAGGTAAACAGCCATGGCCACGAAACCGCCAAAAGTAAGGAAGTAGTAGAGGCTCAGCACCCAGCTACGTTTATCGTTCAATGGCCGCGCGATCTCGGCAAACGATTTTGCCGGTCCGCGGTTGGGAGCATTGCGAGCCATACTGACAAAGAGCACTAGCCAGAGGGCAAGCAGTATGCCAAAAGTCCAGAAACCCCACTTGAATCCGATGGCTGCGGCCAACACCGGCGAGCCGTACGCTGCAAGCGACTGGCCAATATTTCCTGCCCCATACACGCCGAGCGCGAAGCCCTGCCGCTCCGGTGGATACCATCCATTCACAAAGGCGACACCGACGGAGAAGCTGGCCAAGGCGATTCCAATAAAAAAGCCATAGGTGAGTAGCTGCGCGTAATTGCTAACCCCGCCCATCAGAAACGCTGGAATGATAGAGAGCAGCATGACCACGCTGAACACGATCCGGCCTCCAAAGCGGTCGGTAAGGATGCCCAGCGGGATCCGCCCCAGCGAACCCAGAAGCACAGGTATTGCGATGGCGATGCTCTTCTGTACGGGGGTGAGTGCCATATGCCGGCTGATAATTGGCATCATGGCCGACATCGATCCAAAGACGGCGAAGCACAAAGCAAATGCGCCAGTGCCTAGCGCGAGCTGAAGTTTAGCTGAAGACGGCTCGGACATAGACTTCTTCGTGCTCATCTTACTCCCGGATCATTACTCGATGTCCGCGCATTAGTGAGCACTTTCTCGATCACTGCTTTTAGCAGCAGACCTGTCGCGCAGACTCTTACGGTCGTCCACATCATCTAATTCGAGACGGCAGCGCCTTCATACTCAAGCAGCCGCCTTTCCCCTTGAAGAGCCCGGAGGGGAGTCAGGTCCTGGGTAAGCTCGACCGTTCCCAAATACCTTCCGTCCTCCGCGCGAACTGCGAAGTAGCGGACATGCACAAATTTCTCTTGGAAGTTGATCCAGAACTCCGCCACGCTCTGCCGTCCGCCCTTGAAGTCACTCAGGATCTGGTCAACCGTTTCCACGCTCTTCGGCGGATGGCAATTATGCACTTTGCGTCCGATGATGGCTTTACTGCGTGCGAAGACACGGTCCGGCCCCTCGGTGAAGAACGCCACGCGATCATCGGCATCTACAAAGGTGAGATCGAGCGGCAGCGTGCCAAAGATTCCAACCAGTTGCTCCAAACTTACGTTGCCAGTGGGCAACGTGAGAGCGCCTGTGTGCGGCACATTGATCGACTCAGTCGTTACTGAAACCGCAGGTACGTAGCCCAGCCGGGGTTCCACGATGCACCAGCCGTACTTGGGAGAAGCCGACCATATCTCCGCCCACTCATCCTCGGACAGGGTCTCGAGCGACATGGGAAGCAGGATGTTTTCTTCTTTGTAAATCATCTCCTCCACCGCGTTGAGCGCGGCGCTTGCCGCCTGCAGCAAAGCTGCTCGCCACTCTTCGGTCGTCGCTGGACCAGGATGGAGGCGTTGTCCCAACTGCTTGAGTGAACTGCGAACATCGTCGTCCTTGGCCCACATTACTTTGGAAGGCCCCGCAATCCCATGCCGCTCCAGACAAGAGAATAGGGTGTGCTCTTTGCGTTGGTAATGCTTGTCAACGTCCATGAGGTCATTGAAGCCCTGGCGAAGGCGAAGAACAATCGACGCAGGATCGCTTCCTGCCGGCAGGTTCTGCAACTCACCGATCTCCGTATTCATGAGTGCGATCACGGCGCGCAAGGCTTCGTTCTCACGACTGAACGTATCGACGGGATGGCCTGGGGCAATTTCCTTGCGGTTGGCAATCTGAACCAGCACATCGCGGGTTACTTGCGAGTGGAGATCGCACATCGACCGGACTTCCTCCACTGGCATCCCCTCGGCCATTAACTCCTGCTCCATGGCCATGATTTCGGAAGCGTCGGTCTGCTTCACCAGTTCGCGCATTTGCTTCTGTACCTGTTCGGGTGCTTTGCCGGCATGCAAGTGCTTGATTATGTCTTTCAGTACTCGAATCCGGTTGGCTTTGTTGTCGATCAGTTCGCTCATTACACACTCCTTGAAGTTCAAGAGTACGCAGGCGAATGAGGCAAGTAGATGACTTAAGTCACACCAGGGGCTATTGAGACTCTTTCGGCAGCCTGCGAACATCGGGCTGTGGGTTTCACGTCTGGACGGCGCGAGTGCTACGCGATTTGTCGGCATTGGAACAGTGGCGCCGAAGACATCTGGAGGGCTGGGGTTTAATGCGCACCGGGCATCGGATGTTGCTGCTCACTCGCGTTTGGCACAAGCTGTAGATAGATCTGCTTAGGCAGATCTGTATTCCAATGGCGCGTGATCTTGGCATAGCCGACCAGGCCAAAGAAGATGATTGCGATCCCTGCGGCCATGCTCCAGACCGGGATAGCGTCACGCTTCCGCACACCTCCAGGCACGGTCATGGCCAGCGTATCCTTCGCCGGACAAACCGCCACGCATTCCAGACACGCGGTGCACTCGGCAGAGCGTATCTGGATGAGCTTGTCGACCGGCAACGCCGAGGGATACGCCTTGACGCACTTGGCACAGTCGATGCAGGTGTCTGGGTTGCGCGTTATGCGCGATGGACTAAGCAGTGAGGCGAGTCCCAGGAATGCTCCATAGGGACACAGATAGCGGCACCAGAAGTTCTTGATGAAGACGGACGCAACAACTATTCCGAGGACAACTAATGCTGTCGTGCTACCGAGGTACCGGAAGAAGTTCAGCATCCGCACGTCGACAATGAGCGCGTAAGGGCTACCGAGGAACTCAGCGATGGCCGCCGCTGACATGCTTGCCACCGCATACGCGAAGGAGCTCAAGAGGATGTACTTCAGCGAGCGCAGCGCAATGTCGGCCCAACGCGCCAATTGAAAATTGCGGCGGAAAGTCGAGCGGCCTAGCTTCCAGAGATATTCGGAGACGGTTCCCACCGGACATAGCCAACTGCAGAACGATTTGCGGAACACGACCGACATCACCAGGAACGACACGAACAAAAAGAAGCCGGCAGCGTGTATATTTGGCAATTGTCGGGTAAGCAGAAAATACTTCAATTGCATGAGCCCTTCGATGGGCAGCCAGCCCTCAACTCCAGCCGGACGAGAGACTTCGAGCGTCTGCCCGCCGCTTTCGGCCCAACGCACCCAGAGATAGAACTGCACGCCGATCCATACGTTCAACGCCACCAGGAAAAGCTGTACGCCTAATCGCAAGGACTGTGAATACTCTCTATCGACTCGGCGGAAGAGCTTCTTACGAGCTGGTTTGGAACTTGATCCGGTCGCGGCCAGAAAAGGTGGGGTGACTCCAGGAGCGTTGAGAATCTCATCCAGAACGGACACCGACGATTCCGAACTGCTTTGTAATACCACCGGC
The DNA here is from genome assembly GCA_036512955.1 of Terriglobales bacterium. Lineage (GTDB taxonomy): Bacteria > Acidobacteriota > Terriglobia > Terriglobales > Acidobacteriaceae > DASRAA01. Next base: position 3,559 of record DATBZX010000167.1, on the reverse strand, counting down.
ACGGTTGCGGTCCCCTCACTTGCTAGAGTACGAGAAGAGTAGGTACGGGCCTATGACTTAGATCACAGGCGGACAACTGATGTCGGCGAACTGTCGCATCCCGGTTTCCGGAGGCGTTTCGACAAAAAGGAACACTGCTGGGGCAGGTTGACCCAGCAGCGTCGTTCTACAGCAGAGTCTTGCTCGTTCTGTTGGGTTAGCGCTTGGCTTCCATCGCGATAGCGCGCGGAAAGAGAATGTTGTTCTCCAAATGAATGTGCTGATGCAGATCCGCTTCGTAGCCCTCTAATGCCCCATACAGCGTGCGATAGGTGATGCAAGCGTCTTCGGGAACCTTGTAGTCAGAGGTGACGGAGCGCAGCGAGCGCAGGGCTTCGCCCGCTCCATCGTGTTCTTGCATCATCATGCGTACCGGGTTCGCCACCGTCCCGAACATCGCCGGGGGAGCGGGCTCTCCCGCGAGTGCGCTCTCTTCCATGAGCGATATGTAGGGAAAGAGCATTTGCTCTTCTTTCATCAGGTGAACCCTCAGCTCCTCAGCGAGCGCAGAGAAGACTTGCTGCACCTGGAGGAGTTCCGGATGATTCTTGCCGTGTACCCCAACCACCTTGGCGGCAAGCGCCAGAATGCGAGGACTTTCTTCCCGAACGAAAGTGTGGTGCGTGGTTGTTATATGACCGATCAGGTCCGCGAGTAACTGCTTTTGCCAATCCTGACTGACTTCGGACTGAGTCGTTGCTAGGCTCTCTTCCAGCCTTGCAAGAGCCGCATCAACCGATATGTTGGCTTCGGCACATGCCTGGCTTAGAGTGCGGCTTCCACCGCAGCAGTAGTCGATTCCAAGCTTTTCGAATTCGCGAGTTGCGCTGGGCATCTCGACGGCGATTTCGCCTACGGTTTTTGTCGCTGCTAGTGTCATTTGCATTTCCTTCCGCGAGTGTCCGGGCATTGCGCCGTTTCCCGCCTATGAACGCAGACTAGTGGCTCGGCGGAGGAACACCTATGACTTTTGTCACGGAGAGCAGAATTTGTGCGGTTCGCGAGAAATAGGAGCGGGCTGAGACTTTGGTCACTGCGCTACTGACGAGCAATTGCTGAAATGCTTATATGAATCCCGATGAGTTTCCGATCGTTTTTTCCGAACGGCCCTATATCGTCATCTGGGAAGTGACCCAGGCTTGCGACCTGGCATGCGTCCATTGTCGTGCCAGCGCACAGTCCAGACGAAATCCTCTGGAGCTCTCCACCGAGGAAGGCAAGCGTCTGATCGAGGAGATTGCGCAAATGCAGGTGCCAGTCTTCGTGCTGACTGGAGGCGACCCGATCAAGCGACCGGATCTATTCGAGTTGATTGAGCATGCCAGATCTGTTGGTGTCCGGGTTTCGCTGACGCCCAGTGCCACACCTCTGCTGACGCGCGACGTGATTCGGCGGCTCAAGCAATCAGGCCTGGCGCGGCTGGCGGTGAGTCTCGACGGATCTTATCGGGAAGTACACGATGCTTTCCGTGGTATGTCGGGATCGTTTGACCGCACCATGGAAGCGATCGAGTGGGCGAACGAGGTCGGACTGCCGGTGCAAATCAACACCACGTTCAGCCGCAGCAACGTCGAGGACTTCGACAACATTGCCGCCTTGATGGAAACGAAGAAAATCACCCTTTGGAGCGTGTTTTTTCTTGTTCCCACGGGTCGTGGCAAGATTGCGGAACTGTTGTCAGCCGACGAGTTCGAAGGAGTTTTCGCCAAACTCTACCAACTGTCAAAGCGAGCTCACTTCCACATCAAGACGACTGAAGCGCAACACTACCGGCGTTACGTGCTGCAACAGCAGGTAGCCGAGCGTCGTAACGGTGGTGGACGACGCGACGATGACACTGCCAAAGTGCAGGACACGATCGGGCGTGCGCCGCGGGGTCTGAACGACGGAAAGGGTTTCGTCTTCGTCTCGCACTTGGGAGAGGTATTTCCCAGCGGATTCCTACCATATTCCGCTGGAAATGTGCGCTCGGACACGCTCGGCCGCATTTATCGCCAGTCGTCAATCTTTCAGCAGTTGCGCGATGATTCCCAGCTTGCAGGCAAATGTGGCGCCTGCGAATACCGCCATATCTGCGGAGGCTCGCGCGCCCGCGCCTACGCGTTGACTGGCGATCCACTCGCCGAAGAGTCTTGCTGTTCGTATGTGCCTAAAAACTACGTTGCGACCGAAGCTCCTCCGTCGCAATGGCAAAGACCGACCGCGTTGCACGTGTTGTAAAAGCAAGGCACCGGGGGCTCAGCCTCCGGATGCCTCCAACTCCGCTTCGAGGCGTTTCAGGGATGGAATCTCCAGCTTTCGGTTGTCGACCTGAATCAGTCCTTCAGCCTGCAGTCGGCCAAGATTGCGCGACACCAGTTCCCGAACAGTGCCGATCTGTGCCGCCAATTCGCTATTGTTCGATGGCAGGGTCATGGCGATGCCATCCCCGCTGCCGCCGCGAACGCCTTCGGTTTTGCCTAGTCGCACCAGAAGCGCGATGAGTCGGTGCCGAACAGTGGTGAATGAAAGTTCTTCGATGATGCCTACCAGCCGACGCAGGCGCGCGCCAACCACCCGCAATACTTTGAGCGCTACCTCGGGATGCTGTACGCAGAGAGCCTGGAAATCCTGGCGGCTAAAGAAAAGAAGAGTGCTGTCGTTAACCGCCTGGGCGGAAGCCGGATAATTTCCGCCATCGAAGACTGGCAATTCGGCGATTGAGCTGCCGGGTCCGTCAATTGAGAGCACCTGCTCTCGTCCACCAGCTGAACTCTTGAAGATGCGAACACTTCCCGACTGAACGACATACAGGCCGGAACAAGCGTCGCCCTCATTGAAGATTAACTCTCCGGACGAATACTTACGCTGCACCAGGTGCGAGGTCAGGAATGCGAACTCTTGCTCCGACAAATTGGAGAAAAGTGCTACACGCTTGAGTACTGCGAATGATCCGGCTTCCTGCTCTCTGGACATAGCGAGAATCTTACGCGAATTCTGCGGTTCCCAGGCTTTGTGGAGGTGTGTCCAAACGAAGGCTTAACCATAACCACGCCGGCGACTCTCTCGGGAGTTGGCGGCTAGCTAGAGCATAACCAAAGTCACAGCCTTTCCTCTTGCGCTTCACCCGACATCGAAATTCTGCATGAATTCCAGTTCATCTCAATATCGAAGTCGATCACGCATGTGGTCTATTAAACAGGATTTCCGTTTTGTCTAAGCTGACTGTGCCTCTACTCCCCTCTCCTTCGGAAAGTAAGGTCTTTCTTTACTCAAACGCGCAGCGGCCGTATTCTACGCGGCTTTCTTCCTTGCGGCCCAACGCGCTTTCATGAGTGCTGACAATTTCTTTTTCGCGGCTGCGCTCATCGGACGGCGAACGGCGGTCTTCTTAGGCGTCGCCTTGGCTTGCTTCGGCGAGGACTTTCCCTTCCATTTTGCCCATCGCTGCTTCATGGCCTCAGAGATGCGCTTGCGGGCGGCTGGGCTCATGCGGCGACGGCTCCCGCCAGGCGATGTCGCCTTTGGCGGACGTCCACGT
>DATBZX010000166.1:0-16949 GCA_036512955.1 Terriglobales bacterium | reverse complement strand
GCGATGTACCTTCATGGCAGCTCCTTTACCACTGCCGAAGACGCCAGTCCTTTACGATTCTCCCTTTCGCGCTCTCCCCAAGGAGGCAACACTTGATTGTTCCCACGGCGTCCCGCTCAACCTGATTAACAGGCTCCTACTACCGCACTAATGCCAAATTCCGAGCTCGATCGGCAGCAGCACTTAACATTCTGCGCTGAATTGAGGAGTTTAATCATGCGTTTATCAAAGCTCGCTTTCCGCCTGAGTGTAGGAGTCGTTTCCCCGCTGTTTCTGATTGCCGCGGTCACTGCATCTGGTGCGGGTAATGACCCGTGCAAAGTCCTGACGGCGGAAGCATTCAGCCAAATCATGGGCTATAAGGCGACCCTAGATAAGACGGGCTCCAACCAGACGTCTTGTTTCTATCAAGGCCCGGCAGATTCGGGTGGACAATTCACGATCCTCACCGAGACTGCGTCAGGACCTCAAGCGGAGGTCATGCTCAAGGGTCCTGGCTCTGCGCCACCCGAAGGCAGCGGCCTGATAGGCGGCTCCTACCGTCAGCGAAGCATCATCTTCTCTGTTTCCATCAAATCAACGGAGCAAGCCAAGTTGCAGGCACTCGTAGCCGAAATAGAACGCAATCTAAAGTGATCCTCTTTCAGAAAGGCAGGACGTTCGTCCCCAAGCGCTCATCGACTGGGTTGTGAGTGCCTCTGCTGAGCGTTCGACTTCAGGTGGCGAGCGCAACGACTTCGACGCTCGAAGCGGTAACATCTCGTGCTCCAAAGAGTGCCACCCCTGCTTCAACATTAGATCCAGATCTGACCAGAGAAAAACTGGGCCCTTGAAGAGAGGAATCAAATGATCTTGCTCAAGACAACGGTTATACCGGCGGTAATGTGTCTCACACTAAGCGCAGCAACGGCTTTGCATGCGCAGGAGAGGATGCGGACCGGCACATGGGAGAACACGGTCACTGCTGCATCTGGGCAGACGGCTACGCGCAGCCACTGCTTCAAACCGGCGGATGCGGCGATGTCAAATGGGTCTGCGGCGGCGGTCCGCGCGGAGACGGAAAAAGCGATATCGAAGAGTGCTTGTACGCTTACAGACTTCAAACTGGATAGTAACAACCTGACCGAAACTATGGTTTGCGGAACCACCACCATCCTCCAGGAGACGAAGTTTCATGGCGGCGACAGCTTCGAGACAACGATGACCAACACAGATGGTGGCGTTATTAGAGTCTCGCAGATCAAAGGTCGAAGAACGGGAGGTTGCAAAGCAGGGGCAGAGTAGGGCGGGTGCTCACATTCGAGGTTTCACTACGCTCACATGGTCGCGGATGGGCGATGACAGCAGGGCACTGAATGCGAGGTCCCCATCGGTTGTTGGCTACCTCAACTCGGTCTGTTCTTTACGGAGGAACTCGTATGAAACTGACAATTTTACTGATAGCTTTCACGTTAACTCTCGTTGCATGTAGAAGCAAGGGAAGCGAGGGGGTGCAGCGCAGCACGTCGGAACCGGAGAAGATATCGGCTCAGTCTGGTCAGAAGCATGATCCGTGCGCGCTAGTCACTAAAGAAGAGATGTCGCAAGTGACGGGCGAGCAGTTCACAGATGCCAGCGCCGAGAAAGATTCTATGACTTGCACCCATATGACTGCAGACCCGTCGGTCGCCAGCGCGGCCATTTCCAGCACTTGGGACGGGGACGACTCGCGGGCGATGATACCCGCGATGAAGGCAGGCGAGGATCTCACAAAGATGACGCCTAGCGGGGAGGCCATAGTTTCGGGCTTGGGAGATCAGGCGAGTTTTGCAATGTACGGGTTGACGGTGCGCAAGGGCGATGCGGCTTTCATGATCCGGCTGAACTTGCCGAGTCGGCTCTCGCGCGCCATGCGGCAAGAGGGAGCAAAAGGCGCACAACAATATGCAGACGATATTCTCGCCATGGACAAGGCGCTGGCCGCGAAGGCGCTAACGCGACTTTGATCCTTAGCCCAACGAACCAAACCGACTTCGCACAGTTTCGACATTAACGCTTGTCGGGCCAACGACTTTTAGTCAGGAAGGAACACTCGTGTATCGAACCGAACTTTATTCTCTCTTGTGCGTTAGCGTCCTTACTTTGGCAGCCATCGGCGCAACGGCGCAAACCGGACCGAAGATGAAGGCAGGGTTGTGGCAGATCCACATCGAACAAGAGAGGAACGGGCAGGAACTGCCGAATGCATCCCAGAGGATGAAAGACCACATGAAGGACATGACTCCCGAGCGACGCAAACAGTTCGAGGAAATGATGAAACAACGAGGGGTTGACCCAAACGCAACAGACACGATCAAGATCTGCTACAGCCAAAAGATGGTCGATCACGGAGTGTGGACCGATCAAGGCGGCTGCAAGACCGATTTCACTGATCGCAGTGCCACTTCCTGGAAGTGGCATTCGGTCTGTTCAGCGCTCGGCTACGAAGGCGACGGCGAAGCCAATTTTTCGGATGCCGATACTTTCACGGTTAAATCCGCGGGCGTTGTGACTGCTGGAGGCAAGACTGTCAAATCGAATTCCACAAGAACCGGAAAATGGCTGAGCGCTGATTGCGGCGGTGTGAAGCCGATGGACGCCACCGCCATGGATGCTCAGTAGTCAGCGGATCACGAGCAACCCTTAACTAATCACAAATCCCTGTGGTTCGCAGGGTAGAGGAACCCTTCCGCATGAGTAACACTGGCAAACGTCAAGTGCTCGCAGTCACTCTGCTTTTTGTGTTCGCGTGGGGTTCTGGGTCTCTCGCCCAATCTGGACCTGCCGCAAAGACTCGGGTCGTCATGCTCGGGACCGGGACTCCGCTACCCGACCCCGACCGTTCGGGGCCTTCGGCCGCTATCGTCGTGAACGGCACCGCATATATCGTTGATGCGGGAACCGGTGTCGTGCGGCGTGCGGCCGCGGCACGCGACAAAGGCGTGAGCGCTCTGGAACCGACAAACCTCAGAAACGCGTTTCTCACTCACCTGCATGCCGATCACACACTCGGCCTTCCCGACCTCATTCTCACGCCCTGGATCATGGGCAGAAAAGACCCGCTGGAACTGTATGGTCCCGCCGGAACACGCGCGATGGTGGAACACATTTTGCAGGCCTACGATGTAGACATCAAGGTATGCACTGAGGGCCTTGAACACTCAAATCGCAGCGGTTACAAGGTCAACGTGCACGAGATCGCGCCGGGCGTAGTGTACAAAGACGCAAACGTTACGGTAAAAGCCTTCAACGCGTACCATGGCTCGCCGAACAACACATTCGGCTATCGGTTTGAGACGCCTGATCGCGTTATTGTGATCGCTGGTGATTCGACGCCAAAGAGCGATGTATTGCGGAACTGCAATGAATGCGACGTGTTAATTCACGAGGCATATACTCAGGCTTCGTTCGAGAGAGTCTCTTCTGAATGGAAGCAGTACCGTGAGGCATTTCATACCTCGACAAGAGAGCTTACGGAGATCGCAAACAGGGCGAAGCCGCATCTCCTGGTGCTGTACCACCGCGGCAACGCAGGCTGTGACCAAGCGCGCACACAAGAGTGCCGCGATGCTGGTAGTGAAGAGCAAATGCTGAAAGAAGTTCGAGAGCTCTATAAAGGCAAAGTTACAGCCGGACACGATCTCGACGTCTATTGATTTGAGGAGCTCAGTCGGTCGAGTGGCGGTCCGCTCCTAACACATCCCTGGTGTATTGTCGGCCACTCGGAAGCACTCCAGTTTGACGGGTTGTCGCCAAGTCGTTCCCTTGGTGCGGCACCTCAGGGCGTTAGCGCCCACCACCCCTCGACGCTACGATTCGATACCTATACGGTCGTTGACCGCTCCGCTGATCCGCTGTTTACAACCAAGGTAGCGCTCAGTGGTCTGAACCGAAACGTGACCGAGGAGGAATTGGATCTGTTCCAATTCTCCGCCCGCTGTGTGACATAATTTCGCGCACGAACGACGAAGGTCGTGCGGGGCAACTTGGCTCAGACCGACCTTTTTCGCCTAGTCTTTGACCACATGCCAGACAACGCGCTCCGTCACGCCGACGCCCCAGCACTTGCCCGCACGACAGACACAACGAAACAACCTCCCGGCTGATATGCCGGCGGCTACGACCCACAGATCGACCGCGGCCTTGACCCAATCGGGCACCGGAACTGTTCTGATATGCCCACCCTTCCCAACAAGATCCACGATTGCCCAATGTTCATCACGCCGTTGCAGATGGGTAAACTCCAAATCGGCCAGTTCTCTCCGCCTCAGCCCACAGCCAAGTAGGATCGCAAGAATCGCCCGATCTCGTCGGCCCTTGGTTGTGTCAGCCGAGGGAGCCTGCCAGAATCGGCGGGCCTCTTCGGCCGTCAGCCAGTTGCCCAGCCTGACGCCTAATTTTCTAACGCCTTTCACGCGCCGAATGCTGGCCGCCAACTCAGGGCTCAGCAAGCCTGCATCTGCGGCTTCGTATGCGAGCCGCCGCACGGCAGCGAGTCGTCCATTGATCGTTCCTGCCGCGAGCTGGCGATTCTCGAGGAAAATGCGATAACGGGTGACCACAACCTTGTTGAACGACAGGCGCGGCTCGGAGCAGTACCACTGAATGAATTCATCGATCGCGTGTCGATATCAGCGCTTCGACTCGGGCGAGCGAAGGCTATCCAGGACCGCCGATTTGCTGTGGTCTAGATCAGGGAGGCCGAGCTTTATTTTCGGCCGCTGTAGTTTCGCGGATTTCCGATTGGCATGTCTGCTCATTCCAGCCGCCTCCACCGCGGCTGGCCAAGAGCCTATGCCTGCACGCAGACGCGTCGGGCGTTTTACGTCCAAGTGAAGCGACCACGTTCGTAAACACTTGCCGACTTATCAGTACCGATCCCCAGGTCACAATCTGGATTCCTTCCGGATGGCCGACCTTCCGGGGGTTGACGGTCATGTCTCCACTATTCCGAGCTATTGGACGACCGACGATCGTTCGCCAAGGCAAAAGTCAAGTCTTCTTCACGGAAGTTGGGGTGAATGGAGCTCCTCTTCGGGTGCCGTCGAGGGGAGATCATTTGGCGCTGGCTGCGGCTTTATGAATCCGAGTTGCTTTGCGACCACGGCGTCGAGCATTCTCGCAGGAAGAAGCCTGGGTAAAGTCCAGTTCTTGAAACGTTGCTTGATGACTGCGTAGCGTGCCTTCGGTTTTGCCGTGCTGAGTGCTAGATGGACGGCTTCGCCCAGACGCTCAGGGGAGAAACCCTTGCGTCCTTCGGCGACGATGAACTTCTGAAAGTTCTGCACCGCGTTCCAATACTCGGTCGGCTTAAACTCACTCAGATCTTCTTTTTCGCCCTTGTCGTACATCGTCGTGTTCACGAAGCCCGGTTCGATCATTACGAGGTCGATGCCAAATAACATTAGTTCCAACCGAAGCACGTCCGACATTCCTTCAAGCCCAGATTTGGAGGCGCTGTACGCACCGAGCAGCGGGATAGGAACTTTTGCACCGCTAGAGGTGATGTTCACGATGCGCCCAGCCGGACCCTGCCGCTTCTCATCTGTTCCCAAAAGAGGAGCGAAGGCTTGGATTACGACAAGCGGAGCGATCATGTTGACATCCAGCTGCCGCCTGTATTCGCTGGGCCTCAGATAAAGCAGTGGGCCACTCACCACAATTCCTGCATTGTTCACCAGGCCAACCAGATTCCTGTCGCCTATCATGGAGCCGACTTTCTGGGCAGCTTGATGTACAGCGTCGGCGTCCGTAATGTCCATCATGAGAGGCACGAAGCCTTCACCGAACTCTCTTTGCACACGATCGGCGTCAGCCTGCTTGCGTACAGAACCGAACACGCGAAATCCCTTTGAAACAAGCACCTTTGTAGTTCCCCAACCAATTCCGGTGGAGACCCCGGTGACCACGACATCTTTGCTGTTCGCCATCGCATTCCTCCTAAAATGATCACTGTCCGTAATATGTCCACTCTACCGCTCGTGAAGAACCCGATGTAATTCGATAACTCACGATGGTTTCGATCTGACGATCGGTAAATCGGAGGCGCTGGGCCTTGGGTTCCGCGCCACCAGTCGTAAAGACGAGATACTTGCCACCCGGCGAGACCGCCCAGTTTACGAAGTTGCCAGTGGCAAGCTCGGTCCATTTCTGGCTTTTAAAATCAAAGCTCATGAACTTCGTGCTGCCTTCGGTAGACGCCACTAGCGTGTCCTGGGTGACCCACCTTGCGCCGCCCTTGTCATGGGAGAAAGGAACAACGGATGTTTTTCCTGTCCGTATGTCGAGAATCTTCCAGCCCCACAGGGGTGTTTCTCCGGCATGCATGTCTTCAATCCAGGAGTTAAACACAAGGAGGTTCCCGTCAGGGGACCAGTTCGCTGCAGCGGAGTTCCTTTCGACAACCCTTTGCGGCAGCCCGCCATCCATGCTGATCACGTAGATTTCACGGCGGGAGGTGGAGAAAGCAACTTTCCTTCCGTCTGGCGAAATAAAAGGGTAAGACACTGCCATCGGAGGGTAGGTGAGCTGGCTACGTTCAGTTCCATCGCTGCGGCTACGCCATAGAGTGTTGTCCGGATAAGAGGTGTAAGCGACCCATTTCCCATCCTTGGAAAATGTCGGACTTACAGCCGAGATCCCCGAGAGAAACGGCAGAAATTGATGCGCGTTCATATCATAGTGAACCAGTTCGCCACGCCGCTTTGTGCCGATAGCAAACATCTGCTTTCCATCGCGGCTCTGACATGCACCTGTGTATGACATAGGGCCCGCTGTGAGTCGAATTGGTTCTCCCGACCGATGGAAAAGCCCAGTTTGCATGGGAAGCGCCCAAAAATCCGACGCATTCGTTTTCCAGACTCGGTATACGAGATACTTCCCATCTGAACTCCACGTACCGCAACATCCATTCTGGCTGGTATTCCCGATTGTGCGGAGACCGGTACCATCAGCCGCGATTTCGACCAATGAGCTTTCACCAGGTGACAAGTACGAAAACATTGAGAAGACAATTCGCTTCCCGTCCAGTGAGACGCTGGGATACAGAATCGGACCCGGAGCCGAGACCAGCTTGTGCGGGTTCGAACCCTCTTTGTCGGCTATGTACAAGTCCTTTCCTTTTGCGAAGAGGATGCGGCCATCCGGCAAGTAACTTGCATCCGATACCTCGGCGCTGCCGAGGCGGCGCGGCTCTCCTGCCGGAAGCGGAATCGACCACAAGGGGCTCGCCCAGTCCTCGCCGGGCAAAGCGAGCAATTCGGAACCGTCCGGTGCCAGGGCGGCAAGCTGGGGGTCGACGAGCCTGGTGTCAACCAATGCAGTACGCCCGCCGCTGACGGAGACCTGTGCGATTTTCCAGCTCCCGCTCTGTCCTTCGTTGAAATAAATCCGTGATCCATCGGTCACTAGTCTGCCGTGTTTCAGCTCGCCGTCGTCGGTCAGTTGAGTAATCGACTCAACCACCGGAACCGCAGGCGGGATTCTCCACCATGCCACGAGGCCTGCGGCGAGGGCGGCTACAACTCCTGCTCCTGCCACCCATGCCCAGCGCGAGCGTGAACCCTGGTCGATGGCAACTACCGAGGAACTGCCCGATTCCGACAGAGCTTCCAGCGCAAACGCCAAGTCCGATGCCGATTGGAAGCGTTGTTCGGGATTCTTCTCCAGGCAGCGATGGACGATTCGCAGCAACGCTGGAGGAGTGACAGGCATGATTTGCGATATGGCAGGCGGGTCTTCGTTCAGGATGGCGGTCATCGTCTCGGCTGACGTTGGCTTGCGAAATGCCCGCTGGCCGGTCAACATCTCGTACAAGATTGCGCCGAAGGCGAATATGTCAGCGCGAGAGTCAGCCGCTTTCCCGCGCACCTGCTCGGGAGACATGTAGCCGACGGTGCCCAACACCATGCCGGGCTCGGTGCGCTCCTGTGCCGTAACTGTGGGGCCGTCTGCGAGTGCGGCCTTGGCTTCGGTCAGCTTGGCCAAGCCGAAGTCGAGAATCTTCACGCGTCCATCTTTGGTGACGAAGATGTTGTCCGGCTTGAGGTCGCGATGGACAATTCCCTTTTCGTGCGCTGCCGCCAATCCTCTGGCGATCTGAATGCCGTACTCAATTGCCTTGCGAACTGGCAGTGGACCACGCGCCAGTAGCTGCCCGAGGGTGCCGCCTTCTAACAACTCCGACACCAGATACGGTTCTTCGGAAGAGGCACTGAACTGGTGAACGGCAAGAATATTGGGATGATTCAGGGCTGCGAGCGCTTGCGCTTCCTGCTCAAAACGACGCAGACGGTCGGGGACTTTCCAGACATAGGAAGGGAGAACCTTGATGGCCACTTCCCGCCTCAACACCGAGTCACGGGCGCGGTACACCTCCCCCATCCCGCCCGCACCTAACGGGCCGAGAATTTCGTAGCCATCCAGTTTCGTACCCGGAGTCAATGACATCGGTGAGGCGGATTATATCCCTGATTGCAAAGTCGATGACAGGGCCATCAGACGTATAGGAGAACTGGGATCGCCTCAGGAACCACTTGACCGTTCGGTCACTGTGTAGACTAAACGGCACCAGGGTGAGGCTTCGCTTGTCCACCAGCCCACATTTATTCCGCTGTCATCCCAACCTCAGCGATGAAGTGAATCGCAACATCGTGCAGTCAGAAATTGAAGGGGGCGTATTCCTCAACGACCTGCCACCCTCGACTGTGCTGGAGATTCAAACCCTGCAACACTGTTACCAAGTTGTGCTTCTGGGTGAGAATATCGCGCTTATCTCAGGGCATCCCCAGTACTGTCCCGAACCAACTCGGGTCGCGATTGCAGGTTCGACCTGGGGAGGCTCGATGCTGAAGTGCCGTTTCGTCGGTCGCGGTATGCATCTGGAGTTTTGTCATCCGGAGTACCGGACACCAATTGTCACCTCACCTGTCCAGGAAATCCGAGAGCCGCAAATGGAACAGGTCCGAGATCAATGCACTGGCGTAGCCCGCAGCCGTTGACTTATGCCTGTGATGCTGAGGGCGAACTTCTTAGCGGTTGCCTCGTTGGTTGTCAATGAGACCTCGGGATGAGGCGTCCGCGTTAGAAATCGGGTATCGTGAGTTCCACTATCCCTTGCGGAGCTGTTATTCATTGACGGGCAGATGCCACATTCTTAGTATGATGTGACCCAAGAACAGACACCTTGCAATGATCGGCCAGACCATCTCCCACTATCGCATCGTCGAGAGACTCGGGGGCGGCGGCATGGGCGTGGTTTACAAGGCCGAGGACTCGCGCCTAGGCCGGTTTATTGCCCTCAAGTTCCTCCCCGATGACGTTGCTCGCGACCCACAGGCGCTGGAGCGCTTCCGCCGGGAAGCGCGTGCTGCTTCCGCACTGAATCACCCTAATATTTGCACGATTTACGACATTGGCGAGCAGGACGGCCGAGCGTTTATTGCCATGGAATTTCTGGATGGCGTGACGCTGACGCACAAGATCGCTGGAAAGCCCGTGGAGACCGATTTGCTGCTCGGGCTCGCGATTGAGATTGCCGACGCACTGGACGCCGCCCACTCCAAAGGCATCGTTCACCGCGACATCAAGCCAGCGAACATCTTTGTTACCGAGCGCGGCCACGCTAAGATTCTCGATTTCGGACTGGCGAAGGTGACATCCTCCTTGAGCAACGCCCCGCAAGGGGGTGCGCTGGCACAGTCTACCGTGGCCATCGAAGAGCGCCTGACCAGTCCCGGAGCAGCGGTGGGCACGATCGCCTATATGTCGCCAGAGCAAGTTCGGGCCAAGGAGTTGGATGCCCGCACTGATTTGTTCTCGTCCGGCACAGTCATGTACGAAATGGCGACTGGGACGTTGCCTTTCCGGGGCGAAAGCACGGGCGTGATCGTTGACTCCATCCTGAACCGGGCCCCCGTTCCTCCTGTGCGGTTGAACCCTGACTTACCAGTCGAACTGGAACGAATCATCGCCAAGTGTCTGGAAAAAGACCGAAACCTGCGCTACCAGCACGCCGCAGACGTTCGCGCTGACCTGCAGCGATTGAGGCGCGATACGGATTCCAGCCGTCAAGTCCCGCTCAACGCAGGGACAGCAGCCGTGCCGGTCGCGACCCAGCTTGCGCGCACGGACAGCGGTCCCTCCCTGCTCTCTGCCGCGAAACAGCTCAAATGGGAGATGTCCGGATTGGTAATTGCCGCCCTAGTAATTCTGGGTGCAACGGGTATCGGCGTTTATTCCGTCTTTCATCGTCCTGCTGAGGTGCCCTTTCAGAATTTTACGATCACTCAGGTCACGAACAACGGAAAATCTATTGCGGCGGCGATCTCGCCCGACGGGAAATATCTCCTCAGCGCCGTGGATGATAATGGCAGGCAGAGCTTGTGGCTGCGCAACCTCCCGACAAACAGTGACACGCAGGTAATTGGGCCCGCGGATGCTTCTTATCGGAGCCTCACATTTTCGTCGGACGGCAACTACATCTATTTCCTCAAGGCAGCATCGAAATCGGGCGAAAGATTCGACCTCTTGCGGGCACCTGTGCTGGGTGGTGTGCCGCAAATGGTCGTGCGAGACGACGACTCCGGCGCTACCTTTTCGCTTGACGGTACTCGCATGGCCTTCGTGCGCCGGAATGATCCAGAACCGGGGAAGTTCTCAGTGCTCACGACCAACAATGATGGCACGGACGAAAAGATTATCGCTACCGGGCCTACTGCCTTTTTTCCGAATCTCATTGCATGGTTTCCCGACGGCAATCAGATCGCTTTGGTGATTCCTGGTCCGGGCGAAGCGAGAGTCTCAATCCAGCTCCACGACTTGATTTCCGCGAAAGTCCGAACTTTGGCCCGGTTCAGTGACTTGCCGCTTAATAGTATCGTTTGGCTGCCGGACCGCCGCGGCCTTCTCGCCACTTATCAGAGGGATATAGGGTTTGTTGCCCGCAGCCAAATTGGCGTTATCTCCAATCCGTCAGGGCAATTTCATACAATCACGAAGGACACGAATGACTATCAGACACTTACGCTATCTGCGGATGGAAAGACACTGGCAACGGTACAACAAAAAGCCACGCAAACCCTTTATCTCATGCCCGCTAAGGGGTTCACTGGGAATGCTCCAAATCCGGCGCCCGCGCAGAGCAAGGACGCAGCCATGTTCGGTTGGGCGAGCAATGGCGATCTTTACTTCGGCGATGCTGGCAACTTGCTGCGAATCTCAGTCGACGGCAGCAACAGGACCACGCTTCTCAGTGACCCCTCGGCACAAGTCATTCGGCCAAGGAGCTGTCCCGACGGGCGCTATATCGTGTTCGTGTGGGCTAATCATGCCGCCAACAAGAAGGTCAACATCTGGCGCGTAAATACGGATGGCTCAAATCCGAAGCAGCTAACGTATGGAGCAACCGATGTTGCACCAGTCTGCTCGCACGACGGAGTGTGGGTGTACTACGACAACTTAGATACCTTACAGCTTTTCCGAGTGCCCATCGGCGGTGGCACTCCCGAGGCGGTGCAGGGCGCCGAGGGGCTTTTCACCTCAACCGGGCCTGCACTCTCATCCCAGGGCAAGCGTCTAGTATTTCTTGCGACCAGCAACGATTCCAAAACGCCCGCAGCGAAACTTGTCTTAGTCCCGCTCGATGCAGGGCCCAAGGCGCAGGTGCAATTTCTGGATCCCGATTCACGTATTGCGAAGCCCCCGCAATTCACGCCCGACGGAAAAGCCCTCATGTATGTCGTCCGCGAAAAGGGCACGGACAACCTTTGGCTGCACCCGCTCGATGGCTCCTCCGGCCACCAGATCACGAACTTTCACGGCGATTTGATCCAGACGTTTCAATTCTCGTTCGACGGCAAGACCCTAGGCGTCATGCGTACCCACGTCGAGTCCGACGTCGTGCTCCTGCACGAGGCAGGATCATCGCCGCAATGACGCGATCCTAAGTCCCCGCCGTAGCTAACAGGACTTCTTTGCCTCTCGAAAGATCCCGACCCCGACGTCCCCATCCTGCAGCAAGCGAAAGCCGAGTACGCGAAGTTGCAGTAATTTCGGCACTCACCGTCGAAAGTGAATCGAGACCTGGCGATTAGCCAGTCAGACGGAGGAGTGACATCCACAATCGGTGATCAAAGATTATCGGCATCGTGGTCGAGTCACAGGCAACCCGCAAGTTACGAACATGGATAGCACGTCTGGCCCACCTGACGTGATCCGACAGCGAGGCACAAACAGTCACACCGCACCAATCACCCAAAATTAAGGCAATTCCAACCTCATCAATAGGAGCAATTGCTCGAAGCAATTCCCTGCTCCCCATTCTGACTGACGAGGCATAACCATGGAATTCAATATCCCTGAAAACATCGGACTGGTCCCCACTGCGGTCCACTCCGGGCAACTTGACACTGAGGCGGAGCGAAAGCTGACCACTGACATCAATGATCTCTGGAGTGTTCACGTTCAGGCGCAGAATACAGTCGCCACAACAAAGGATAAGCTAAAAGTAATTCGCCAACGCCTCGGCGAACGGCTTCACGAGATGAAGCTGTTGTTGGCGCGACCTGGGCGCAATGGCCAATGGTCTTCCTTCCTGCAGGAGCACGGAATTCCGCGAACCAGAGCCGACCGTCTGATCGCTGGGCACTTACGATCAGTCGCCCCCACGGAGAACTGCGCCAGTGATGCGATTCACGAGCCCACCAAGCAAGATATCCAAAGGCTCCTTACATCGGTTTGTCCAAGATTAGCCAAGACCCTGACGACGCCAGATTCAATATTCAACTTCATTCATTGCATCTTCACCCGCGCCGGCATTCCGCATGAGTGTCGCGACGAGGGAATTGCGGTCCTCCGTCCGACAGTCGCCATGTCGGGGGAGATGGAATTCGTGGCGCTGGTGGACGCCCCGGCCGCAGAGCCAGCCAATAGCAGTAACGCAGCTGTTCTGTAGGCACTCCCGCTCGGTCCTGTTCGGTCGGGGCGGAATAAGCCATTAAAAACCCCAAATTTCGTATTCCGATGGTGATCGAGCCAACACGTCACGTGTCGATTCTGGGGCACCCAGAATCGGCGGCCATGTCTGAGGGTCAACATTCCGTCTTGAACGCTGCCAAGGGATTATTGGCCACAAAAGCCTATGGGAAGAGAAAAGACGTCGAACCGTACATTCCACGGAGAATACACGCCCGAATTGTCGAAGCACTGGAAGGACTTTTCCCTCGAAGACAGCCGGGCCGTTGTGGCACCCAGAATCGCCACGTCCAAGATGCGAAGGCTCTTGTTTGGTAAGCACCTGGGACGTCGCAATAGCGCCCCCCTCCCAGCACGGACGCGGCTGTAGCGCGATCTCAGAGAGATTTTAGCCGTTTCAGAGAGGCTCAGAGAGATATTCTGGGAAAACTCTCTGAGTTAAGTTGTTTATAAATAAGGCTTTAACTACAACTCAGAGAGATAGAGAGATATTTTTGACCCTAACCACCTTATAGAAACTTCAAGCTAAGTACTCCTCTTCTATATAGCGCCGATGCGCTAACCTACCCCATTTCTCTCTGAATCGCGTCAAATTTCCGGTAAGTTGCTGTCCAGCAATAGTTTAGTTGTTGTTCAGCCCGAAAAAATATCTCTCTGGATTCGCAAATATCTCTCTCGCGCGCCGCGCACAGGACGCAGCGCACGTTTTGCCTAGTTCATCCAGCATCACATTCATTCACGATGAGGCTGAACGCTTCCGCACCGTCCACTCGATTTGGATTGTTTCCCCCGAGATTTGTGTCGTGGGCTGCACTGTCACGCATGCTACGAAGACTCTTGTTGGTCGCCGTCGCGATGATTTCGATGGCGCCACTGTCTGCGCAAAACCGCGTCACCATCTTGTACGACGCGTTCGGAAAAGACGCGGCAATGAAGCAGGACTGGGGATACTCTGCGTTCATTGAATACAACGGCAAAAGAATTTTGTTTGACACGGGCAACGATCCTGCCGTGCTGGAGCAGAACGCTAAGGTTGCCAAGGTCGATCTGAGCCGGCTTGACTTCGTCGTGATCTCGCATCGGCACACCGACCACAGCATGGGAATTGGGTACCTGACGAAGGTCAATCCGACGGTGAAGATTTATGTACCCGAACGCGGAGCGAACATTGTTGGTGGCCCGATTCCGGAACAATTCCTGCGGCGCGATCCGTCTTTGCCGCCGGAAATGCAGTATTATGGCGGGGGAAAACCGGAACATTTCACCGCCGGCAGCGCTTGGCCACAAGCGCACTTCGAACTCGTCACCGAAACCACCGAAGTTCTGCCGGGGATTTGGATTGTGTCCACGACCTCCGATAGTCCAGGTACAAAAGAAATGCGCGAGAATACGCTGGTCCTGAAAACGGATCACGGGCTGATCCTGTTCGATGGGTGTTCCCATGCCGGCGTAGAGAATATTCTCAAGGCGGCAAGCAAAATCGATCCGCATGTTCTTCTGTTGTTCGGTGGAATGCACATGGTGGTCGCGCCCATCCCGGAAGTAGACCTACTTGCGAAATCGCTTCATGACCAGTGGAAGCTAGACGGAGTCGCTCCAGGGCATTGCACAGGCGAGCCGGAATTCGCAGCGCTCAGGCGAGAGTTCAAGGACCACTATGTCAATGCGGGGCTGGGGACGGTCATCCCCATTCCATAGGATGCTCCCAGAGGTTGAGGACTTCGCCCGCCTTCGGTGGTACAGCCTTCATGGTCGTCGCTTTGAATTGCGGTCCATGCACTTGGCTGGAAGGTCACGTCGTAGTCTGGATTGAAGACTACCGTGCGCCGTGTGTCTGGTACATCTTAGAAGCAGGGGCACTTGCCCGAAAATCAACGGTTCCGACCCGAAAGCAGCTGTGGCGGATTCCACCTCTACTGGCTTCTTGAGTGTTGCAAGGGTTAGATGGGCTTTGTTCTCGAAGCTAGACTACAAAGATGCCGAAGAGAATAATCGGCGAACTGCATCCGCGCTATTCGTTCATTCTCAACCCTCACGCAGAACTCCGCCTCAGCAAGTGCCCAAAGTGTCAGCAACCTACGCATTTGCGGAAGTTCGCGCTCTTCATCCACGTTGATGGGTGGGGCTCGATCGCGCTCGGCAAAACGTACCGCTACTGTTCCCGTTGTGAATTGATTATGGTGCACCGGGACGAGCTAGAAGAGCAGTTGGCGCATAGCCTAACCCAAATTGCATCTGAAGCCATCGGGAATGAGTACGTGGTGCTGGGCACGATCGAGAAGAAGACGTGGCAGGAGGGCCTCCGGGGCAAAGGGAAGCGGCCGGCAGCGATGTTGCAACACGTAGCCGAATTCAAGAACGTCTACGAACCGAAGTATGAGCCTGGCGGATGGTATCCGAGCTGACGGAACGTGCGCCGTCTGTCAGGCGAAGTAGCGCCTCGCCGAAGTCGGCCTGCACTTCGTCTCGGGAAGCCGCGACTGTGGGGAGAGGAATCGAAGGATTGGCGCATTGCCTTCTGAGAAACAGAAGAGCCCGTCTCGCATCACCGCGCTCGCACCTGCGCGATTACGTCGTTGATGGCACGAATCACCACATCTGGTCTATCCAATTGCATCCAATGACCGCCGCCAGGCACAATCTCAATCCGTCCTTGGAAGCAACGCGCCAGACTCTCGTGCTCGGCGCGTTGTTCTGGGCTCGCATTTTCCGCCGAAAGCACGATCAATGGCACGACGCGCAGAGTGCCGCGAATTTTGACTTCTTTCGCGACGGCCGCCACGCTTTCTGGCAAGGCCTCCAGGTACCTTGCCATACCCTCGAAGGACTTCGGATTGGACCAGTGAGACCGCATCATCGGCCATACTGCGGGCGGGAGTTTGCGGATCTCACCCAAGATATTCTCGATAAAGGCGACCCCACCCCCGCTGCTCGCACGGGCGATCAGTTTTGGCAGCCGCCTCCCTCCGGCGGCTAAGAGACCCAGCGCGAAGCGCACCACGGCGAGACGGGCGAGCCACCCGCCTCGCCGCGATAACAGGACGCCACGCTGCAGCATCCTGCTTTGCAACTGCGACGGTTCGGTCCAATCGCTGGTGGCCATTGGGTCCACCAGAACCATGCCGGCGATCTCTGCGGCATACCGGGACTGGTAGACGCGGGCAACCAATCCTCCATACGAATGCGCCACCAGGATCCACGGCCTGGCCACACCGGAGCGGTCAAGCAGCGTATGCAGTTCTTCTACGACCTGCCAGATATTTCTAGGTTGCCGACTTGCGTCGCTCCAGCCCAGCCAAGCGCGATCGTAGCTCGCTGTGCTTGTGACCTTCGCGATCTCGGGTTGCACGAGCCGCCAGCTCAAGGACGTCGCAGCGATGCCAGCCTCAAACACGACGGCAGGCGACCCTTCGCCCCTCAGGTCAACATGCAGGTGACAATCGCCGATATCGACCAAACGCCCTGGTGCGGGAAAGCGGCGCGCATCTCTTGCGCTCGCGACCCGCTGGTACAGGGCACCACCAAGTGGGACAAGCACGAGGAGCACGAGCAGACTAAGCGTGACTTCCGATGTCAGTCCGAGGTCGCCCATTCGCAGAGCACTATCGGGAGCGTCCGTGGCAACCTAGCTCGCGGCGCTAGATCCCTTGTCCGCCAATAAATCATCGTTTAGCGGAGTATTCCGCCAAAACGAATGCCACAATCAATCGCCACTCATCAGCGACTTGCGGCTCGTTATGACGAGCAGGTGTAACAATGCTACGCCGTAGCATTACCGGGTATGCGTCTCTGGTTTCCGCGGCGATCGCTTCTTGTAATCACCAACCACCACCAGGTCGTCCGGTATTCGCCAGAGGTTTGAGTGCGCCACCCGCGACACTCGAAATCCGGTCTTCCGCATCGCTTCGGCCACCTCTTGCGGTTCGTACCGCCTAAAGTTGTCCCAAGCCAGAGTGACG
>DATBZX010000165.1:0-39415 GCA_036512955.1 Terriglobales bacterium | reverse complement strand
TCCGAGACTCCGGTGATCGTTCCGCCGGTTCCAACACCCGAGATCAGAATGTCAACCTTGCCGTCGGTATCGTTCCAAATCTCCGGCCCGGTGGTCTCGAAGTGGATTTTCGGATTGGCCGGGTTGTCGAATTGCTGCGGGATGAATCCATCGGGCGTCTTGGCCAGGATCTCCTGCGCCTTGGAGATCGCGCCCTTCATCCCCTTGGGGCCGGGCGTCAGTACCAGTTCCGCTCCGAAGGCACGCAACAGCACGCGGCGCTCCGTGCTCATGGTTTCCGGCATCACGATGATCAGCTTGTAGCCTTTCACCGCTGCGACGAACGCCAACCCGATTCCTGTATTGCCGCTGGTGGGTTCGATCAACACGGTCTTGCCAGGATGGATCTTGCCGGCTCTTTCGGCCGCGTCGATCATGCTGACGCCGATGCGGTCTTTGACACTGGCGCAAGGATTGAAGCTCTCGAGCTTGGCCACAATGAGGGCACCGGAACCTTTGGATACTCGATTGAGGCGCACCAAAGGGGTATTGCCGATCAGTTCGGTCACGTCATTGGCAATCTTCATGAGTACTCTCCATGCAGTAAGGATAATCCCGAAGGCTATAGGGTTTCAGATTTTGCAGCAACGAGGGAACAGGTCCGTCAGCGACAACAGCGGCAACAACAGGAAAAATTGCAGGGAGCAATTTCGATCCGGTCCAGCGAGCTCAAGTTGTCGGATGCGGGTTGCATTTGTGCCTCTGATGGTAACAGCAGAACGGCAAGGCTGACTAGCAATTCGTCTCATTGGACTTGCCGTTGGTCGCGAAAGCGTGGCACAATGCCGCACCATCTCCAATCGAGGAAACTATGCCTTTGCGCACACTTGTTTTGCCATGCCTGCTGCTGTGTGTGTTTGCCGTCCACGCCGTTGCACAATCTCAGCCGGTTCCGGCTAAGGCTGCGGCCAGTCCGCTCGAACCAGTGGCCTGGCTTGTCGGAGGCACCTGGACTTCCGACATCAAAGACCCGCAGGACAACTCCGTAACCCACGTCGAAAACCACATCTCTTGGGCGCCCAATCATCAGGCAATCCAATTCGTGACTGACTTCAACGGCAAGCCGCATTACAACGGCTTCTATGCGTATAATCCGGCAACCAAGACGATCGGGTTCTATTACTCCAACTCTGAAGGCCAATTAACGATTGGCACGGCGACCCCCGACCCAGACGGCAAGACGTTGCACCAGGAGTTCGACGTCATGCAACCTGATGGAAAAACACAGCACGTAAAATCCACCATCATGCGCGACGGCAATGACGCCTACTGGTTCAGCGTGTTTCTGCAGGACAAAACGGGCGAGTGGGCGCCGATGTTTAAGATTCGCTACGAGCGGAAGTAGCCGAGGCGCGTCGTATAATCAGCCTTTGCGCATCCCATCTTGAATTAAGCAGGTAATTACCCTTGAGCTCTCATACACACTCGCACGGTCCCGAACCCGCTGGGCCGCAACCCCTTCCTGGCGTGGACGCAATCATCGCCGTCGGCTCAGGCAAAGGCGGCGTTGGAAAGACCACGCTGGCCGTCAATCTCTCCATCGCGCTGGCACGCATGGGCTTCAAAGTTGGCCTGCTGGATGCCGACGTATATGGCCCCAATGTCCCGACTATGTTGGGCACGACGGTTGCGCCTGAGGTTGTCAAAGGTGACCGCATCCTGCCGCCGGAACGATACGGCTTGAAGGTGATCTCAGTCGGCTTCCTCAGCCCGGGCGACAAGCCGCTGGTATGGCGCGGGCCGATGCTGCACTCGATCGTGAAGCAGTTTCTCGGGCAGGTGGAGTGGGGACAGCTCGACTACCTCATCATCGATCTGCCGCCAGGCACGGGCGACGTTGTGATTTCGCTGGTTCAAACCGTACCGGTAACCGGCGCTGTCGTGGTGACCACGCCAAGCGACGTTGCTCTGCAAGACGCGCGCAAGGCCATCGAGATGTTCAAGCAGGTTAAGGTCGATATTCTCGGCATCGTCGAGAACATGGGCTCCTTCCTCTGTCCGCATTGCCAGCACGAGATCGATATCTTCTCCAAGGGCGGAGGAGAGCGCACCGCGCAACAGTTCGGCGTGCCCTTCCTGGGCAGCATCGAAATCGATCCTGAAATCCGCAAGGGCGGCGATACCGGACAGCCGGTCGTGCTGGAAGGAGATCAGTCTCCTCACGCGCGCTCGCTGTTCAAGTTCGCTCGCCATGTGGTCGACCGCGTCAGTGAGGTCAGGAGCACGGCTGGGCCGGTGATCGAGATTCAGTAGGCGTACATTCCCAGACGCACGAAAGCCCCGAAGTTCCCGGGGCTTTTCGTCGCAAACTAAGTTTTGGTGGCCCGTTCTTTCGTTGGTTGACGAAACTTGGCGACCTACTCCCACAAGCTAAGCCAGTTTCGGCGTTAGGCGTGGGAAGGAACTTCTCGGGGCACGCAATCCGCTCGCTGGTTGGCGAACAAACGGGCCCAATCAGAACTTCGGATGCTCCAGCGTTTCGACGTTCTTGCGAAAGGCTGGGGCGAATCCCTTAACTTAGCAGAACACTTCGCCCGGCAACTGTGCCAGCGTGCGCGAGTCCAAAGTGTTCTTCACGATGCGGGGCTTCATCGCTGCAATCTCGGAGCCGTCGACCCGCTTGCGCGCGATCTTCAACTTTAAGGTGCGTTCGATGGCCCGCAATTCGCCAATCTCAGCTCCCGAAACCAGGGTGGAAGCGCGTCCCTTCAACCCGGCGCGGCCAGTTCGGCCAACGCGATGGATGAAGTCTTCCGCCAGGTCGGGCAAATCGTAGTTGATCACGTGCGCCACGTTGTCCACGTGAATGCCGCGTGAAGCAACGTCGGTCGCCACCAGCACTTTGTAGGTCCCGGCGCCGAAGCCGTTCAGCGCGCTGACGCGCTGCGACTGCGTACGGTCGCCGTGGATCATGGCTGCCGAGAATCCATCGCGAATCAGGTTCTTCGCCAGGCGCTCGGTGCCGCGCTTGGTGCGCGCGAAGATCAGGGTCTGCCCCTGTTCGTCGTAGAGCAAGCGGCGCAGGGTGTCGGACTTGTCTGCCGCCGGTACTTCGAAGGCGTGTAGTTCGACGCTCTCCACCGGCTTGCTGATTGAACCCAGCGCGACCCGTACAGGGTTACGCATGTAATCGTTCACCAGTCCTGCAACCGATGCTTCCAGGGTTGCCGAGAAGAACAGCGTCTGCCGCTGCTTGGACAGTGAGCCAACAATGCGGCGCAATGCCGGCAAGAAGCCCATGTCCAACATGCGGTCAGATTCGTCCAGCACCAGGGTTTCGACCTTGCTCAGGTCAACCAGCCGGCGCTTCAGGTAGTCTTCCAGCCGTCCCGGAGTGGCGACGATGACGCCTGCGCCTTTGCGCACAGCTTCGATCTGAGGCCGCTCGGCCATTCCGCCGATGACTAATGCTGTCCTCGGCAACTTGCCGTAACGCAGCTTGTCGTAAACCGCCTGGACCTGCATGGCCAGCTCGCGCGTGGGGACGAGAATCAGTGCCCGTACGCCAGTCGCGGTGGGTTGCGCTCCCAGCTTCTCCATAATGGGAAGCAGGAACGCCAAAGTTTTCCCGGTGCCTGTCTGGGCTGTCGCCAGAACGTCTTTGCCTTCCAGCGCATGCGGGATGGCCATTTCCTGGACCGGAGTGGGAGTTGTAAAGTGTGCTGCCGCCAACTTCTGCTGGAGCCCAGCAGACAGGGACATATCGCTAAATTGTGTCAATCGTTTTTTACTTTCTAGGAGGGGCAACTCGCGCATATGCATACAGAGATGCGAGTCGCGAAGGATACAGCTGATGCCGCTCGAGTTTGGTCGATCGCTAAGTGATTTACGGAAGCTAAGAGGCGGGAATCAGATCAAAACTTGAGATCGGACTTTTCGCACCACATCTACCGTGGCAATAAGCGTCTACCGGGACTATACCATAGCGCCATCAGCAATACCGCGGATCGCGCCAAAAGGGAACCTATGTAAGCAACTACTTGCCGAAATCGTGGAAGTCAAAGCCAAGTGGCTGACCTTCTTCATCGTGCGTAACCACGAGTTCCGCGGGAGCTTCGGTGGGGGAATTCGGTTCCTGCTTGCGTTGGGCCTTTTTCTGGGCCTTTTCCGCCTGCCGTTCCTGGCGGGCACGTTCTTTCTGCCGTTTTGTGAAGGTTGTACGAGAACTTCCTGCCATCCACCACGCTCCTTTCACTCACCCCTAATTAGACTCGGCAGGAACGAAAACGATTCATTCGCCTTAACGGACGCCAAGCATGCCGCTTACATCTTCCTTAACTGTATCACTTTACACGGGGGCATAGTGGCTCATACCCTTGTCGTTTGATGTTCGATCAGTCTGGTTGTCTCACATCCGACTGAAAAGGAAGCGGTTGGTTATGAAATTACGCAAGTTACTGATTAGCTTAATTTTTCTCGGACTGTGCGCGACGGGCCTTGCCCAGGAAGCCACCATCGCACCCAATGACGCGCTTATCCTGGAGAACATTCCGCCGATTCCCGCCAGCATCGCCGCGCGCGCCGACCGCTATACCCAGTTTCGTTCCGCGTCGATGTGGAGTTGGCATCCCCAGCACCGCGAGATCCTGATTGGCACCCGTTTCGGAGACACCAACCAGGTGCACCAGGTTGCCATGCCGGGTGGAGCGCGCACCCAACTTACGTTCTTTCCTGACCGCATCGCCGATGCCAGCTACCGTCCGCACTCCGCCGGCTACTTCCTCTTTCGCAAGGACATCGGCGGAGGTGAGTGGTACCAGATCTTCCGCTTCGATGTCGCTACTGGTGACACGGCGCTCCTCACGGACGGCAAGTCACGCAACACCGAGTTCGTCTGGTCGAACAAAGGAGACCGCATCGCTTACTCCAGCACCCGGCGCAATAACACCGACCTCGATTTCTTCGTGATGGATCCGACGAAGAAGGACAGCGACAAGCTGATCGCGCAGAACCAGGATGGCGGATGGCAGGTTCACGACTGGTCTCCTGATGACCGCACGTTGCTGGTGGTCAATGGCGTCTCGATCAACGAAGGTTATCTCTGGCTGGTTGACGCTACCACGGGGCAGAAGACCGAACTCACGCCCAAGGGAAGCGACAAAGTCTCCTATGTTCCCATCGGATTCAGCCGCGACGGTAAGGGCATCTACCTCACCACCGACAAGGACAACGAGTATCTGCGGCTCGCCTACATGGACCTGGCGACCAAGTCGCTGAGGTATCTAACCAACTTTAAGTGGGACATCGAAGATGGCGCGCAACTCTCCGAAGACCGCCACCACCTGGCGTTCGTCCTCAATGAAAACGGTATGAGCACGCTGCACGTACTCAACTTGGACTCAGGTAAAGAGCAGGGCATGCCCAAGCTGCCCGCAGGTGTCATTAACAACCTGCGCTGGCATGAAAACAATCACGACCTCGCATTCAGCTTGAATACATCGCAATCGCCTTCCGACGTTTACTCGGTCGATATCCAGACGGCGAAGCTCGATCGCTGGACCATGAGCGAGACGGGCGGCATCCAGCCGCAAAGCCTGGTCGAGCCCAAGCTCATCACCTGGAAGAGCTTCGATGGACGCGAGATTTCCGGCTGGCTCTACCTGCCAAAAGACAAACCCGCGGCAGGGAAATACCCGGTCGAGATCGTCATTCACGGCGGCCCCGAAGGCCAATCACGTCCCGCCTTCCTCGGACGCACCAACTATCTGCCTAACGAAATGGGCGTGGCGCTGATCTATCCCAACGTGCGTGGTTCCACGGGCTATGGCAAGGGGTTCACGCAGCTCGATAATGGCTTCCTGCGCGAGAACACCTACAAAGACATCGGCGCGCTGCTCGATTGGATCGGCACCCAGCCTGACCTCGATGCTAGGAAAGTGCTGGTCACCGGCGGCAGCTATGGTGGACACATGACACTCGCCGTCGCGACGCTCTACAACGACCGCATCGCCTGCTCGGTCGACATCGTCGGCATCTCGAACCTGGTTACGTTCCTCGAACACACCGAGGCCTACCGCCGCGATTTGCGCCGCGTTGAGTACGGCGACGAACGCGATCCCAAGATGCGCGCCTACCTCGAGAGCATCGCGCCCATGAACCACGTCAAGGCGATCACCAAGCCCATGATGGTGGTTGCGGGCGTCAACGATCCGCGTGTCCCCAAGAGCGAAGCCGACCAGATGGTGAAGGCGCTGGAGGCGAACGGGACGACCGTCTGGTATCTCGCCGCTAAAGACGAAGGCCACGGCTTCGCCAAGAAGAAGAACGCCGATTTCCAGTTCTATACGACCGTGCTGTTCACGCAGAAGTATTTGCTGGGGCAGTAAGGGACGTTACACAACGACGAGGCAAACGACGAGGCGAGAGTTGCATCGACAGCTCTCTTCTCCCTAAGTTATTAAGATTCGTCATTCCGATCGAGCAGCGGCTTCCGCGCGAGTGGAGGAACCTGCTTTCCCCACTCCTCGGCAAGATCATCCCAAGTCGGATTGTCCCGCTCAATCAACGCGACCGCAACTTTCACCCGCAATCGGAGCCGGTGGTTACTTTCGTTCCTCCGATCTGTCGATTCTACTTTTCATCGGGAGCTTGCCGCGCTATACCGGATCTGTGAGGTTAGGGATATCTATGCCTCATCGCTCCGCGCACAGCGCGCAAGCAAATCATGCTCTTTGAAAACCCGAATCGGTTGCACCGCTAGTAGCCAGAGACGGCCCCCCCTAACGAGACTCTTCGGCTCAAAAGCAGGCTGCTAAGTCCTTTGCTGAGATATGGATAGTTATAACTAACTTAAAATCAATGACTTGCGAACAATTTCCTTCCAAACCATTGATTCTAAACAAACGCGTAAAAGCATTTTTAGGTGTTATAGTCAACTACATCACCCTACATCCTTAGCACGACGGTGCTTGTTCATGCAGAAGCATTTGCTGGAGTGTCGACACGGAATCAGTTGGCAGCACTATGAATAAGAGAATAGTTCGTATGGCGTGTGCAACAGTAGCGGGCGCCGCAACTCTCGCTCTTTTGTGGTTGCTTCTGAGGCCGGCAGGGGAAGTCTTCGCCGCGTTAATCCGTCGGCGATGGCCGGAAGCTTGGTTTGCTGGCATGATTGTGTGGTATGCCGATTTCGTCGTTCTCGCGCTCTCGATTGCAATAGCAGTAATTCTGGGACGATACGTATACAAGAAAGTCGCGCCATCAACGTCCCTGTAGGAACCGACCCGAAGCGCTGCGTTTCTAGCACTCACATCTTCTGAGTGCCAATCTTGACAGCGTCCCGTCTTCTTCCTAGAATTAGGTTGCGGATGTGTATCCCTGTGCATTTCCTAAATCACTGTAAAATAATGGGTTAACGCAATCGAGGCAACCATGGGCTCACCTCCTGGAATTGGCAAACGCGAACGCGAAATCTTGACCGCCATCGTCGAGACCTACATCTCGACCGGCGAGCCGGTGGGATCGCGCACCATCGCCCGGAAAAACCGCGAAAGTCTGAGCCCGGCTTCCATCCGCAACGTCATGTCGGACTTGGCCGACGCGGGGTTCCTCGAACAGCCGCACGCCTCGGCAGGGCGCATTCCCACGCCGCAAGCCTATCGTTTTTACGTGAAGCAACTGACGGGCGAGGCTCGGTTGTCTCCCGCCGACGAGAGTTTGATTCAGGGCAACCTACAGGGTTCGAGCGATGTCGAGGAGTTCATGGAGCGCACCTCGCACGTCCTGTCGCTGATCTCGCATGGCGTGGGAGTGACGGTTACGTCGGCTCACGGACAGCGCAACGAACTGGAGCACGTGTATTTCCAGCGTCAGGGCGACAAGAAAGTGCTGGCAGTCGTCGTCATGCGCAATGGGTTGGTGCGCGATCGCGTGCTCCGCTTGACTGACGACCTGCAAGCTAGCGACCTAGAGATTGCCGCCAACTACATCAACCAGAATTTCCGCGGCTGGCAGATGGAGGCCGTGCGCAACGAGATTGCCAAGCGGGTGCAGCAGGAACGCACTGAGTACGACCGGCTAATGAACTCGGTCGAGCAGCTCTATACCCAGGGAGCGCTGGCGACCGACGGAGCGCAGCAGACCGTATTCGTCGAAGGCGCCTCGAACCTGGTGATCAACGAGCAGGACCGCGAGCGCCTGCGCCAACTGTTGGCCACTCTCGAAGAGCGTCAGCGCATCGTGGACTTGCTGTCAGCCTATCTGGACGCGCGCCAGGAAGCCGTGCGTGTGGTTGTGGGTCTTGAGGACGCTGTCCCGCATCTAAACAACTTCGTACTGATTGGCACACCGGCGCGGGTGGGCGACGAGGTGATCGGTTCGTTGGCGGTGATCGGGCCAACGCGACTCGATTACGAGCACACGATCACCGCGGTCTCCTACATTGCGCGGATGTTTGATCAATTTTGGAACGAGTCAACCTAGAGATATTTATGGCATCGAATAAGACAAACGGAGAGGCCGCCGACCTCGACCTCGAGCACGAATTGCCTTCCGCCGAAAAGGAAGAAGCCATTCCCTCGCGCAGTCGCGGAGGTGGCGCTGAGGCGGCTGAGCCCGAAGCTGAATTAGACGCGCTGCGCGCGGAGCGTGCCGGCTATCTCGATCGCCTGGCACGGCTACAGGCAGAGTTCGATAATTTCCGCAAACGCAGTGTGAAGGAGCAGCAGGACTTTCGCGACTACGCCTTGGCGGTAGCACTCAAGTCGCTGCTGCCGATCCTCGATAGTCTCGACCGCGCGTTGAAGACAAGCGCGACATCGGTACCGGAATATCTTTCCGGCATTGAGCTGATCGACAAGCAATTTCACGACGCGCTGGCCAGGTTGGGTGTGGAACCAATTCCTGCCGACGGTGAAGTCTTCGATCCCAACCTGCACCAGGCGGTGCAGATGGTGGATACAGTCGACGTGGCGGACAACCATGTGATCGACGAGTTGCAGCGCGGCTATCGCATCAAGGAGCGGCTGCTGCGCCCCGCCATGGTGCGGGTGGCGCGCAATCCGAAGAAATAGATATATGGCAATTTGCGGCACGGCTGAAGCCGTGCCCTTTCAAAACTGCTGAGGGAATCAACGCTGGCTACCAAAGAAAAACGCGACTACTACGAAATTCTGGGCGTGGGCCGCACCGCTTCCGACCAGGAGATCAAGAGCGCCTACCGCAAGCAGGCGATGCAGTACCATCCCGACCGCAATCCCGATAATCCGGACGCGGAAGAGCAGTTCAAAGAATGCAGCGAAGCCTACGCCGTACTGGCTGACTCGGAGAAGCGCGCCCGCTACGACCGCTTTGGCCATGCCGGTGTGTCGAGCAACGGTGCCGGTGGCTTCGATCCGTCGGGCTTCCCTGACATTCAAGACATCTTCGGGGACATCTTTGGATTCGGCGACATGTTCGGCGGAGGCGGGCGCGGTGGACGACGTTCGCGCGCGCAGCGTGGTGCCGACATGCGCGAAGACCTTACGCTGGAATTCGAGGAAGCAGTATTTGGCGTCACCAAGCAGGTGCAAATCCGGCGACTGGAGGAATGCGATCAGTGCAAAGGCAGCGGCGCGGCCCCGGGCAAAGTTCCCATCGACTGCACCACCTGCGGCGGCCGCGGACAAGTGCGCTATCAACAGGGCTTCTTTGCCATCGCGCGGCCGTGCAGCACGTGCCAAGGCTCGGGTAAGCTGATTATCGATCCCTGTCCCAAGTGCAAAGGACAGCAACGACTGCGCCGCGAGCGCAACGTGACAGTAAAGGTCCCTGCCGGTGTGGAGGAAGGCGCGCGAATTCTCTACTCGGGCGAAGGTGAGGCCGGAATTTACAACGGACCTCCGGGTGACTTGTACGTGGTACTGCACTGCAAGGAGCACGAGTTCTTCGAGCGCGAGGGCAAAGACTTGCGCTGCGTGGTGCCGATTTCGGTGGTGCAGGCGGCGCTGGGCACGGAGATAGCGGTCCCCACCTTGGAAGGCGAGCACACGCTGAAAGTCCCCGAGGGTACACAGACCGGTACGACTTTCAAGCTCCGCAACAAAGGCGTGCCGGAATTGAATGGGCGAGGCCGCGGGGATCTTTACATCGAATTGAAGGTGCAGACGCCTGCCAAACTTACCAAGCGCCAGCGCGAACTGCTGCAGGAGTTGCAGAGCACGTTGAGCGTTGAGAACAAGCCGGTCAGCCGCACCCTGCTGGGCAAAATGCGGGATATATTCAACTAGACCGATCGTCGCGGTCAGCCGCGCTCCGGACCAAACCCTTTGGATAAGACGCTTCGCATCTACGCGTGGTTCCTGTTGATCGTGACCGCGCTGCCAGCGTTCGCGCGCCTGGCACGGCCGCGCGACCTGGCGCGCATCCTGCTGCTTCGCTACCAGAATCCAACGCGCCGTAAACGGGCCCGCATCGGAGGCGCAATTTACCTGGGCCTGGCCCTGCTGGCCACGCCGTTCCTGCTGCGGTCGCCGGTTCAACAGCAACATTGGCTGGTAATGGCGCTTCTGGTTGGCGCGGTGTCTGCCCTCGAATTCCTGATGAACAGCCGCCTCTTCAACGAAGACGATCTCACCCGCCAGAACCGCTATTTTGGTGGCGTGTATGCTGCCATTGCGATTGCTGTTGCGCTATTACTGATCACCCGATGACCCGCCGCCGCTGGATCGCCGACGAAGTGAGTAGCGACCGCGCCGCCTTGACTGGCGAACACGCTGCTCATCTGTCGCGCACACTGCGCGCCCGGGTTGGGCAGGAGTTTGAAGTGGTGTGCGATCGTCAGGTGCGTCATGCCACGGTCGCGAGCGTCAACGATGATCGCGTGGAGTTTGCGCTCGGCGACGTAATTGCGGCCAGCACCGCAACCCCGATCACCCTGCTGTTGGCGGTATTCAAGTTCGACCGCATGGAATGGGCGATCGAGAAGTGCACTGAGCTGAACGTTACATCGATTGTTCCGGTGATCACCCGGCGCACCGAGAAACATCTCGCCCTGGCCGCTGGGAAACGGGTGGAGCGCTGGCGTCGCATTGCGCGCGAAGCCTCGGAGCAGGCGCGTCGTGTTGCGCCCCCCAAGATTGGCGATCCGGTGAAGTTGTCTGTCGCTCTCGAGACTGTGGCGGACCTGCGCATTGTGCTGGCAGAGTCCGAACGCGAAGTTCAATTGAGCGAGATCCTGCGCGCACGCCCCGAAGCGCAATCGCTGGCACTAGCCATTGGTCCTGAAGGTGGCTGGACCGCCGAAGAGTTGCAACTCTTCGAAACCGCTGGCTGGAGCTCGGCATCCTTGGGCGCCACCATTCTGCGCGCCGAAACTGCGGCCATCGCAGCACTGGCCGTCGCTCAAGCCGAAATCAGCTAGGCCTCCAGCCTTGCGGTAAACTTTCGCGGAGTGGGACAAATCATGGTCCTATCCAGGAGTATTTGTTGAGCCGAACATCGCGCATCGTAATGGTTATGCTGGTCGCGCTGGCCGCCTTCTTCGGGCTGGCTGAACTTCGATATGCGGGCCGGGCGCCCGTAAAGTTGCCGGCCGCGAACTGCGACGCTGGACTGTGGCAACATGTCTATGAGAAAGATCGCCTGCAGGTCGTCGAGCCGTGTACCGCGGTCGTGGGGAAAGTTGTTTCGCTGCACCCATCAAGCGACGGCGACCTCCATATCTCGCTGGATCCGGATGATAGCTCGGTATTGAACCTGGTCAACGTGGTGCACGGCCGTCGCAAGCTCGTAGTCGAAGTCATCTGCGAACACCCGCCATCGGATGCCGAGGCGCAATCGGCATGCTCCGATTTTCGATCGTCGGTGACAATTCCCGGTGTGGGCGATCGTGTCCGTATCACGGGAGCGTATGTTACGGATCATGATAACGGGTGGAGGGAGATACATCCTGTCACACGAATTGAAGTTCTGCGCTAAGATACGCCAGCGAACTCAGCCCTAAAATCGCTGACGGCAAATGGCTCTCGAAATACCGCGCATCGCTGTATGAACAAGCGTCCCATCTACGTAACGGTTCTTGGCTATCTGCTCATTGCGGTGGGCGTGATTGGGATCGCCTACCACTTCAACGAGTTTAAAGGTGCGAATCCGAACGAGTATGTATTGGTACTCGTGGTGCGGCTCATCGCCGTTGCATGTGGCGTTTATGTGCTCCGTGGTAAGAGCTGGGCACGCTGGCTGTCAATCGCGTGGATTGCCTGTCACCTGGTGATCAGCATTTTTGACACCCAAAAAGGGGTGGCCGTACACGCGGTCGTGCTCATAGCGTTTACCGTTCTGTTCTTTCTGCCAGCGGCGAACCGGTACTTCCGCTCCCCCGCCTGACAGCGAACTTACACCGGAGACCTTCCGATAGACGCGGTATTGCAAGGGCTAAATCCCGATCCGGTTTTCCTCAATTTTTGCGACCTTTGCACATAAATCTCACCCAGCGGGCTTGTTTGAGATGGGCTGGTGGCGGATAATGTAGTTTCGCTTTTTCTTCGATATCGAAACGGACAATCCCATGGCCTGGCAACCCCGCGAATTCGAACTCACGCAGCAACAAAAGAAGGCAGTTGAACACATCGCCGGGCCGATCCTCGCGGTGGCTGGCGCGGGCACAGGCAAGACCACGGTGCTGGCGTGCCGCGTGGTGCGCCTCATCGAAGACAAGCTAGTCGATCCCAAAGAGATTCTTGCGGTTACGTACACTCGCAATTCTGCGCGCGACTTGCTCATGCGTATCGCCCGCCTCTGGAAGGGAGCGGACGACCCTGCAACCTCTGCGCAAGTCGCGGACACTGGTCTGAAGGTCGGCACCTTCCATGCGTATTGCTATTCGCTGCTCAATCAGGCTAGCCAGCGTTTCGAGTTGATCGACGACAAAGATCTCTACGTGCTTCTGCGCCGCCGTATCGAGGACCTGAAGTTGCGGTACTACATCAAGGCCGCAACACCCGGCGAATTTCTGGAAGGACTGATCGACTTCTTCAAACGCTGCCACGACGAGTTGCGCACACCCGACGACTATGACGAATATGTCGCGAAGCTGGAAAGCAAGCAGATTCCACTGCCGCGCGTGGGGCATTCCAAAGAGGCCGAGTCGATGTCAGACGACGAGATTCTGGGACGCTGCCACGAGATCGCGCGAGTCTTTCGTTACGCCGAGGACCTGCTGGCCTCCGAGAACCTCGGCACCTACAGTCACGTTATCACCCGCGCCATCGCGTTGTTGCGCGACCACAAAAATGCCGCTCACTTGGCGCGCGCGCAACAGGGTGCGCGGTTCGTGCTGATTGACGAATTTCAGGATTCCAACGTCGCCCAGATCGAGTTGGCCCGCTTGCTCGTGGCCGACCAGGCCAATGTGTTTGCAGTGGGAGATCCCGACCAGGCGATCTATCGCTTCCGCGGCGCGACCGCAGGCGCCTTCGATCACTTCCTCAAGACCTTTGGTACAACCCGCGTTAAGCGGGTAACCATGAGCGAGAACCGGCGCTCCACGGAAGTGATCCTGAAGTCCGCTTACAGCGTCATCTCGGTCAACCCTGAGATCACGAGCGTTGAGTTGCCGGGTGGCGAGCGTTGGAAGCGAGTACCGCTCGATCACGCGCGTACCAAGCCGGAGCCGACTCCAGTTTTGCCGGTGCAGGTGAAGGCCTGGGAGCAAGCCGATGGCGAAGCCGCGTTCGTCGCCCAGGAGATTATTCGCATGCACGATGCCGGGCGGCCATGGCGGGATTTCGCCGTGCTCTACCGTATCCACTCCAACCGTAATGCGCTGGTGGCGCAACTCATGCAACGCGGCATTCCATTTACCGTGGAAGGCATCGACTTGCTGGAAACCGCCGAGGTGCGCGACTTGCTGGCAGCACTGCGGGCGATTGAGGGAGGCGATCCCGTCGGACTGCTTCGCGTGGCAGCGCTCTCCAAGTTTTCGGTGGAAGGGGAGGCAATACGCGCCGCACTGGCTGCGGCCGGAGAAGACGCCGACCTCGAATTCGTCCTCGACAAAGTTGCTGGTGGGTCGGAAGTAATCACCGCACTGGCCGAGGCGCGCCACGATACGGAGCGTCTACAGCCGAAGGCACTCACTGCGTGTGGCATCGCGCAAAGACATTTCGGCATTCCACCCTCTACGGAAACCGAGGGCTTTGTCGAGTTCGTGCAGAACTGGAGCCGTAAGCCGCGCCAGGTTTCGGGCGATGGTACGTTGCGTGAGTTCTTCGAGTACCTCGACTATTTCATTGAAGCGAATGGCAAGATCGTCGACCCTGAAGCCGATGAGGAAGGCACCCCAGCCACTTTACAAATGGAAATTGGCGCCTGTGTGAAAGCCGAGCGCAGCGACGATGCGGTTCGGCTGCTGACCGTGCATTCTGCCAAAGGACTGGAATTCCCTGTGGTGTTCGTGCTGCGAGTGGGTTCGCCGTCATTTCCCACTCACTATCGCGAGGATTTGGTCGAGTTTCCCGCCGCGCTTCGCGATCCCGACACAATGCCGGAAGGCGATCCCAAGAGTGTTCACGGGCAGGAAGAGCGCCGGCTTTTCTACGTTGCGATCACGCGCGCTGAGGACGAACTCTTCCTGTTCTCCAAGAAGGGAACTGGCAAGATCGTTACTCCACCGGGCTATCTGCGCGATCTTGTGACCGCGGACGCGAAGTCGCTCAAGGGCTGCGTAGAGTTTGGGCTTATCCCGAGCGGCGAAGTGGTTCCGACGATCCATGCGGGCACGCAACCGATGTCGCGCATTGTCGAGTGGGTGAATCTTCCGCCACTGGCGCAGACCATGAGCCGGTCGCTGAGTGCGAGCGCCGTCGAAAGCTATACGCGTTGCCCGTTGAGTTTCAAGCTGGGTCTTGAGTGGCGGCTTCCGGAGGAGCCGGGCGCGAACATGCAGTTTGGCTCTGCCATGCATCTGGCGCTGCTGGCGTATTTCGATTCGCTGCGCAAGGGACGGCCAATGTCCGTCGATGAGGTGGTGAATTACTTCCGCGGCGAATTTCAGAAGGCGAAGATCGACGATCCGGTGCAACGTGAGCTCTACCAGCGTGACGGATGCAAGCAGTTGAAAGAGTTTCTTCAGTCTCCCGCCGCAACCCCACGCGGAACCGTTGCCTTTGTGGAGCGCTGGTTTAAGTGTGAGATCGCCGGGACGCGCGTTACCGGGCGCATCGACAGGGTGGACGAAGGCCCCGACGGTTACGTGATCGTGGACTACAAGACCGGCAACCCGAAATCGCAGAAGACGGCTGACGAAAGCCTGCAGCTTTCCATTTACGCGATGTCGATGGGTACCGGCAAGTCGGTGAAGACGCTTATCTTCCAGAACCTCGAAAACAACACCACCGTGGAGACGACACGTACGCGGGAAGATCTGCTGAAAACAGAAGCGAAGATTGCCGAAGTCGCGGCCGGAATCGCGGCGGGTCAGTTTGCCGCCAAGGTCGGATGGCATTGCGACTGGTGCCCTTATCGCGCCATTTGCCCGGAGATGGAAGTGATCGTGCCCTCGTCCGCTCGTGAAAACGCCAAGACCAACTGATGGGGACGCCGACTGCGCTGCGGAAGAAAAGCTCTGCACAAAAGGTTAGGGGACGCTTGCGCGTCCCCGTTGTGTTCGGTCTGAAGAATGGTTACCGCTTTTTCTTCTTTGCGGCCTTCTTCGCGGGTTTCTTTGCAGCCTTCTTGGTTGCCATGTTGTCTATTCTCCCTTTCCATCTGTGATGGATCATTGCGACGTAACAACATCGCAATTTGTTCTTTGTATAGAGTTATCGAAATAAATAGTCAAGAAAAAAACGCGCATCAAGTTGTGCAACTCGGTGACGCGTCCCCTGCATCATGGCGCTGCGCGAATATGATGTATGCCAGCCAGTTCGCCGGTGCGAGTCTCGGCCAATTTCGATGTGCGCTGAACCCGCATGAACACTGGCGATTTATATCGCAACATTTTCTCGCGAGGAGATCGTGAGCGAGGTTGCTCGCTCTTCGTCGCAGACGCTGCACGTTTTCGCCGCACAAGCGCACTCGAAATATTTTTTCATCGATGACGCAATTTGGTCGCGCAGGACACGAATCTAGCATCGTAGATGTAATGTCAGGCAGTCTCAAAAATGTCGTATCGGGGATTTTTCGACCGCGCTCGCGTGCGGCGGGAACACTTCACTTTAACAAGTGCAATACCGCTCCGCTGATCGCGTCGTGCCACGCGTGAGCGATCATTCCCGGACGAAGGCTCTTGCGCCACCACGCCAGCAAGCCGAACATCAGGCCGTAAATCCCGAGCAACAACATGCGGGGACCGCCCTCGTAGCCGTGCGCCGCGCCGAATACCGCGGCGGACAGTACAACTCCCGCCAGCATCGATCCGGCGAACGCCGCGAACTGGCGTTGCAGGTATCCGCGGAAGATGATTTCCTCACAAATTCCGGCAGTCGCGCTCAGGCAAAACCACATCACTAACTCCAGACTGGTGGCGGGAATCAGGAAGCCGATTTGCTGCCGCATGGTCTCGAACTTGCCGGCCTGGTCGAGGTGCATGAACTTCGCGCCAGCTCCGAGTGTCGTGATTGCCAGCAGCCAGAAGCCGGCCGCGATCATGATGTCGAGCAGCACGTCTTCGGGATTCGCCCATCGGCCGCCGATCAGTTCACGTAGCTTCATCCGCTTGCGGACGCCCAGGTACACGAATCCGGCCAGTAGCCACTCCCACATCATGGTCCAGAGATATTGCGGCAGCTTGCTATGCCCGTCCAGTGGATGTACGCCACGCGAGCCGCCCAGGGATGCTCCCAGCAACAAGAAGACGACGATGGCGGTATGCCAGATCGGCGCGAGCAACTGGCGTTCGCTGGTTGCCGGCGGCGCGTGAATCGGCAATGGTAAGTCGGTACGCAAGGTGGTTCCATCTTATAATCATCTGTTTGCCATTCTGGGTTGGAAGGATTTGTGAGTATGGCTTTCATCGAGGATGTCGTCATCATTTCAGCGGTTCGTACACCGGTCGGAAAATTTCAGGGATCGCTCTCGGACATGACCGCTCCGCAATTGGGCTCCGTCGCGGTGCGCGAGGCGGTCAAGCGCGCAGGCCTCGATCCGGCCAGCGTTTCCGAATGCATTATGGGCAACGTGGTGGGCGCTGGGCTGGGACAGAATCCCGCGCGCCAGGCCGCACTTGGCGGCGGACTGCCATCGGCTGTGGCCGCCATGACCATTAACAAAGTCTGTGGCTCCGGACTGAAAGCGGTCGCCTTGGGCCAGCAGGCGATTCAGACAGGGAACTCAGAGATCGTGGTGGCGGGAGGCATGGAGAGCATGAGCAACACGCCCTACCTGCTGCCGCAGGCCCGTAAGGGCTATCGCCTGGGCGACGGCAAGGTCGTCGACTCCATGGTACTCGACGGCCTCTGGGACAAATACAACGACTACCATATGGGCAATACCGGCGAGAATGTTGCCGAGAAATACGGAATCACCCGCGAAGAGCAGGACGAGTACGCGTTGCATTCCCATCGCAAGGCCATCGCCGCCATCAAGGAAGGCCGCTTCAACGATCAGATCGTGCCCGTCGAGTTGCCGTCGAAGAAGAAAGGCGCTCCGCCGCAGTTCTTTACCACCGATGAATCGCCGCGCGAGGACACCACCATCGAGGCGCTGCGTTCGCTTAAGCCCGCCTTCAAGAAGGACGGCACGGTGACAGCGGGCAACGCGCCTGGCGTCAACGATGGCGCGTCCGCTCTGGTGTTGATGTCGGCGGCTAAGGCGAAGGAGTTGGGACTCAAGCCGATGGCCCGCATCGTCGCGCAGGCCACCAGCGGCCTCGATCCGGCATGGGTGATGATGGCGCCTGTTAATGCCATCCGCCAGCTCTGGACAAAGACAGGCTGGAAGAGCGAGGATGTCGACCTATATGAAATCAACGAAGCCTTTTCCGTCGCTGCCATCGCGGTGACGCGTGAGTTGGGGCTCGATCTGAACAAGGTCAACGTGAACGGCGGCGCGGTCGCGTTGGGACACGCTATCGGATCGAGCGGCTCCCGGATTCTCACCACGCTACTTTACGAAATGATTCGCCGCGACGTGCACAAGGGGATCGCTGCGCTATGTCTGGGAGGCGGTAATGCGGTTGGCCTTGCGGTGGAACGATAGTTTTGCATGTAGCGGACTATGCCGATGAGATAGGGGTCCTTCGACTCCGGCGCCGCAACATCGGCGGTGCCTCCGCTCAGGATGACACCGCGAAACGAATCGCAGTGTCATTTACAAATCGTAACAAGAGAAGGGGAGCATTCCAGCGCCCCTTTTCGTATTAATCAAGACGAAGGGGCGCGAGTCTGCTCCGCAGTGCGCTTTCGTCGCATCCAATGAGACACGCATGAGCTCATCACCTGCTACCAAACTCGATCCGGCGGTGCGCGCGGAAAATGTTGCGCGCCACTATCCCATGGGCGAAAGCCTGATCCGCGCTGTTGACGGTGTGTCGCTCACCATTGAGCCCGGCGAGTTCGTCGCCCTGTTAGGACAATCGGGATCGGGAAAATCCACTTTGCTGAACCTGCTTGCAGGGCTCGATCGCCCGACGTCCGGATCAGTAAGCGTTCACGGTCGTGATCTTGCCAAGATGTCGTCCGAGGAATTGGCGCGCTATCGCCGCAACGATGTTGGCATGGTCTTTCAGTCCTTCCATCTCATCCCGTCGATGACCATCACCGAAAACGTAGAACTTCCCATGCGCTTCGCCGAAGTGGAGCGCGCCGAGCGTGCCCAGCGGGTCCGCGAATCGCTCGACCGCGTAGGCCTAGGCAAGCGCATGGAGCATCGTCCGTCGCAACTTTCCGGCGGCGAGCAGCAACGCGTATCGTTGGCGCGCGCGTTGGCTAATCGTCCATCGCTTCTACTGGCCGACGAACCTACCGGCAACCTCGATAGCCGCACCGGTGAAGACATCCTCAACCTGATTCGCGACATCAGCCTGTCGCTTGGCATGACGGTCGTGATGGTGACCCACGAGCGGGTGCTGGCCGAGCGTTTTGCACAGCGCCTGATATTTCTGGCCGACGGCAAACTGGTTGCCGAAGAGGTGCGGGCATGAAGGGCTACGATCTGTTCGAACTCGCGGTCCGCAATCTGCGCCAGTCCAAGTTGCGCAATGGCCTGACGACCATCGGCATCTCCGTGGGAGTGGCGTCGCTGGTAGCGATGCTCTCGCTCGGCGTTGGTCTGCAGCAATTGGCGACCCGTAGGCTCGCAGGCTCGGGAATGTTCGACACCGTCTTCGTGACCTCGCGGCAGGACTTCCGCGGGTTCGATCGCGAAGACGATCAGAAATCACCGCATCCCGAGAAGTCGCCGGTGCTCGACGAAGACTCGCGGGTGAAGATGACGAAGCTTCCCAACGTCACCGAGGTCGAGCCCGAGATTCGCGTGATGGGCGAAGTCATGTCCGGCGGCGAAACTCACTTCGGCTTCGTGACCGGCTTGCCCATGTCGGCGAGAGAGAATGAAGCGTTTGACGCCTTGAAGGGCAAGTTCTTCTCCAGCAACAACGCCGACGAGGCAATTCTCCTGCTGGACTTCGCCAAGGAGTTAGATTCCAAGAATCCAACAGGATTGATCGGGCAGGACATCAGCTTGCGCTATGGCGAGCGGCAGGCGTTGGCGCAGGATTCCTCCGATCGCCCACAAGCCTTAGGCGGCGACAACAGCGCCAGCACTGCCGCAGCCAGCGGCGACGATTTCGGCTTCTCCGTGGTTCGCAAGCAGCAAAAGCTGCGTGTCGTCGGCATCATTGACCAGGAACCCTACGGCGGCATGCGAACCGTCTCTCGCGGACGCATCTTCCTTCCCATCGCTACCACCGAGCGCCTCAACATGGCGCAGTTCACCGACATGCGCAGTTCACTGCGCGGCGCCAGCGGCAAGACCTACATGACGCTCACGGTGCGCGTAAAAGATCCCGCCAAGGTACAGGCGGTGCAGGACGCCATCAACCAAATGGGCTTCCGCACCTTCTCGGTGCTTGACGCCACCAAGAGCCTGCGGCGATTCTTCACGGTGCTCGATTTATTCCTCGGGATCTTCGGATCACTTGCATTGGCAGTGGCCACGCTGGCCATCATCAATACGCTGGTGATGGCTGTGCTCGAGCGACGTCGGGAAATCGGAGTGATGAAGGCCATCGGCGCCAGTGATGGCGATGTGAAGAAGTTGTTCTTCACCGAAGCTGGAGCCATGGGCTTCTTCGGA
Organism: Terriglobales bacterium; assembly: GCA_036512955.1. GTDB lineage: Bacteria > Acidobacteriota > Terriglobia > Terriglobales > Acidobacteriaceae > DASRAA01. The sequence continues at coordinate 19,165 of DATBZX010000165.1, read as the reverse complement.
GGAGTGCTGGGCATTGCCCTGGGCTTCGCCATCGGCAAAGCCATTAACATTGGAACCGGAATCTATCTGCAACGCCACCAATTGCCGGCTGAGCCCGTCTGGATTATGCCCGTCTGGCTGATCGGCGCGGCGATCGCCTTCTCCATCGTGGTCAGTCTGCTGGCGGGTCTTTATCCCGCAAGCCGCGCCGCCAAACTCGATCCGGTGCAGACCCTCAAGTACGAATGATGAACTCTCGGCTAACTTACAACTCAAGCATCTTCCGTATTGCGGTCTGTCTGCTCTCACTGACACTAGCTCCAGCCATCCACGCTGAGGGTCGCGCGGAGTGTTCGGTCGTCCAGTCAACAATTCTTGCGCGCCCGGTGCGCTACTGCGCCTTTCTTCCAGCCAGCTTCGATCAGGACAAAGCACGCCAATATCCCGTGCTCTATTACCTGCACGGTCTGGGAGACAACGAACAATCGCTGCTGAACATGGGAGGATGGGACTTAATCGAAGACCTGCGCCGTCAGGGCAGGATCGGCGACTTCATTGTCCTGGCCCCGAATGGCGGACACACATTCTTCCTCAACTCAGCCGACGGCAAGTTGCGCTACGAAGATTTCCTCACCAAAGAATTCATGCCGCTAATGGAGAAGAAGTATCGCGTAAACGGCGCGCGTGCGACGCGAGGAATCACTGGCGTCTCCATGGGAGGATTTGGGGCTCTGCATCTTGCCTTCAAATATCCGCAACAGTTTGCCGCCGTGAGCGCGCAGATGCCGGCACTTATTGCAGAAATCCTCCCCAACTTCACTGAAGGAGGGCCAGGATCGCCCGGTTCGATGATGGGCGACGTATTTGGCAGTCCCTTCAACCGCGCCTACTTCGAGCGCAACAACGTTTTCTATTACGCGAAAACAGATCCCGCCTCCGAACTCAAGCGCATGAAGATTTACTTCGACGTGGGCAACAACGATGACTACGGCTTCGAGCAGGGAGGTCAGAAGCTGCATCAACTTCTTGATTCACGCGGCGTCGTCAACGAGTTTCATATTTATCCGGGGCGACATGATCCCCAGTTCGTTATGCGGCATTTTGGGGAGGTAATGCAATTCCAGTGGAAGGCGATCGGCAAGTAGGAGCACGCTCAGGAAACGTCGATGGCGCCTGGAGTTGCGGAGATCCGATCGACGGCCACAGCAATTCCAAAGTAGAAGAACGTAATCATCGCCAGTGATTCTTCGCCCAGGTTGTAATGGAAGAACGAGGTGAAGTTGAAGGCGAGAAATGCCGCTAGCGCTCCCACCACGACCCCACACGCGAAGCGATTCTGGCTCCGCAGCCGCCTAATGAGGCGGGACAGATAAATGAAATACGCCACGACGAACCACAACCACGCCAGCAGCGCTGGGATTCCGCGCTCCACTGCAATCTGCAAAAACGTCGAATGGAAATGGCTCTGCACGTTGTACTGAATAAATCCCCGGATGTTCCACTCGCGGTAGTGTATCCGCACGGTTTCCATCCCCACGCCAAACCAGGGATGCTCGCGCACCAGCCGAGTTCCGTCTTCCCACATCAGCACGCGGAAATGTGCGCTCACGTCATTGTGGCCAACCCACTCTCCCTTGCGTGCGCTCTGAATCCAGGCGATTGCACCGGCAAGAATCAGGAACAGAGTAATCGTTCCCACGATACGTACCTTGCGCGCTCCCAGTAGCAGGACGGCCATTGCACAACCTAGCAAGAGTCCCGCTACCGCAGCCCGGGTGGAAGTCGCGAATAGTGCCGCGGTTATTCCCCCAAACGCCAGGGCGAAGGCGATCTTCCAACCCGTCTTTCCCCGTCCGATGCTCAAAAGCAGCGCCCAAGCCATGCAGCCAATTTGCATCAGCATCTCGGCGAACACCACGTAGTGTCCCAGTGTGCCTTCTGCCCGGAAGGGTTTACCGCGGACGAGCTTCATGGCTGGCGTGCCGATTCCCGATTGCAGGAAGTCCCCGGAAGTCGCGACGATCACGTTCCTCTGCAGTCCGAGTCCGCGAAGCAACCGCACCGCGACTCTTTTCGCAGCCGGAGTCTGTTCGACGGCACTCACCAACTGCTCTGGTGTGTGGACCGGATGTCCGTCGAACGACGTAACGATATCGTCCGTGCGGAATCCCACCTGGTACAGCCGCGGCGACGAGACCTCCGTCATTCGGACTCCCACCCCATACGTGTATTGCCAGCCCGTATAGAGTGCAGCCGAAAAGCCCGACAGCACGAGCAACACCAGCAACCAACGTACTTGCGATAGCCGCTTCAAGTTCTGAGCAAACACAATGCCAACCAGAAACAGGCAGACGAATTTCATCCGGTCCCAACTCAAGTATGGTTCGGACGAAAGCATGGTTGAAAGGGCGCTCAACGATACGTAAGCCAGCAACGGTGCGGCCAGGGGTTGCGCTAACGGACGCACGCGTTCAATTGCAAGCTTCAGCAACCAAAGAACGAATGCGATTTTCCATGCGCGTTCGGCCCCCTTGATGGAGTGCGGCAGAACGATGGCAAACAAAAGGAAGAGGCCGAAAATCGTGGGATCAATTACCCGTTTCCATAGTGGCTTACTGGGATCCCCGTGGAGCACCGATGTGTTGCCTGAGGTGGCGAGTTCGGTTGCCGGGGGATCGATCTTACGTTGGGCGAAAGCCATCGGAAAAATTTTGCTACGCCTATCTTACCTGCAAAACTCAAAATCCCGCTGTACGGAACCCATCCCGGCACCGAGCTGAACTGCCCGTGTGGCCTCGAAGATTCCGTGCACGGCCGGTGTTCCGCAGAACAAAATCGGTACTCCGGTTACTTCGCTTGAAGAGAGCCGCCAAACGCAATTCCCATGACAGCTATGGTTCCGGGCGCAGGTAGGTTACGCCGCAAGCACGTACTTGCATTTCAGGCCGAAATCCTTCCCCAAAGCAGTGTACAATCGAGGGTACATACTGGACTGCTAGCATTCCAGCGCCCTATGTCTGATTTGGTTGGGGGCCGTCTGTAATGGCCTACTGAAAGTTTCCAGACAGTCTCCGTTCCGAACCCTTCATTCGACGAAGACAAAGCAGTCGAAACAGGATCCAGCAAACCGTGTTTGATCGGCGTTCCAAGTTACTTAGCACCGTGACCCTGCTTCAGGACCTGGCGGTGACGGGTGTTGCCTTTGTTTTGGCATACCTGTTGCGCAGTTTCCTGGTGCACTTTGAATTTTTCAGCCGATACCTCCCGGGTATTTATCCCTTCGGCCATTATGTTCCCTTAATGCTGGCATTCCTGCTGGCTTGGGCTATTGTCGGCTACTCCTCCCGGTTCTATCGCGACCTGGAGATGTCCAACCTGATTCATCTGGTTTTGAATTTGTTGAATCAGCTCGCCATAGTGCTGGTCATCATCTACGCCGGCCTCTACCTCTTCCGCCGCACCGACATCAGCCGCACCTATGTTCTGCTGATCGGAGTGGTGGACTTCGTCCTCTTGCTGGTCGGGCGATACCTCTCTTACAACGGCATCGCCATAATGCGAAAGCGCCTGCAGCGCTATCACTATTTCCTCATTGTGGGATGTGGAGCCCGGGCGCGTGAGATGGCGACCCTCATCGAAGAAAGCCGCGGGATGGGTCTCCGCTTGGTTGGATTCGTCGATCCCAACAGCGAAGGTTCGAATCTCGGCGACAGGTTCGGCCGCTACGAGGTGTTTCCTCCCAGTGTGTTGGAACAGGTTTTGCAGGACCGGGTCATTGACGAGGTGGTGTTCGCCGTCAACATGCAGGAGCTTGCGCGTCTGGAACCGCTGATGACGCACTGTGCCAATGTGGGCGTGAAGATCCGCGTGCAACTGGAGTTTCTGCCCGAAGCCTATTCGCGCATTTACCTGGAGAATTTTCACGAGGTTCCCTTACTCAGTCTCTCCAGCGCGCCGGAGAGCGAACTCCTCCTGTTCTTCAAACGGGCTTTTGACGTGGTCCTCGCGGCGGCCTCTCTGATGCTGCTGACTCCTGTACTCATTGCAATTGCAGCCGCTATCCGGATCACGTCACCCGGCGAGGTGCTCTTCCGGCAGACGCGCTGTGGCCTCGGTGGCCGCAAATTTACGCTCTACAAGTTTCGTTCGATGGTGAACAATGCGGAACAATTGCGTGCGGAACTGCATCAACTCAACGAGCTCGAGGGTCCGGTGTTCAAGATTAGCGATGATCCCCGCATCACTCCGGTGGGCCGAATCTTGCGCCGCTTCAGCCTCGATGAGCTACCCCAGATGTGGAACATCCTGCGGGGAGACATGTCGTTCGTGGGGCCGCGTCCCGCCATTCCTGATGAGGTTGAGAAGTATGAGGCGTGGCAGCGCCGCCGCCTCCGCATGCGTCCCGGCCTTACCTGTATCTGGGTGATCGAAGGCCGCAGCCACGTGAAATTCCACCGCTGGATCCAGCTCGACCTCGCCTACATCGACAACTGGTCGCTGTGGCTGGACGCCAAGATCTTCTTCCGCACCATTCCGATCGTCATTTCAGGACGGGGTGCATACTAGGGGCTGATGGTTTCAGTCCTCATCGTCACCTGGAATTCGGCCCAGCATCTTTCGCAATGCTTCGCGTCCCTCGACCGCCAGGACTACCGCGACTTGGAAGTTGTCATCATCGACAACGCCTCCACCGACGGCACGCGCGCGCTTCTGCGTCCGCATGAGACGAAGTGGCACGTCATCTACAACCACCGTAATGTGGGCTTTGCCGCCGGGCAGAATCAGGCTATTCGCGCTGCGAAAGGGGACTGGCTGCTCTGCCTGAATCCCGACGTGATGCTGGCAGACGACTTTGTGAGCCGCTTGCTGGAGGCCTCCTCCGCACAACCCGAAGCCGGCTCATTTTGCGGCAAATTGCTTCGCTGGGATCCAGACAACGAGCCATACCACACCCGTACCATTGATTCCACCGGCATCTACTTCACTCGCAACATGCGCCATCTCGATCGTGGCGCAGAGGAAGCGGACCACGGTCAGTACGACCGCATTCAATATGTGTTCGGATCTACCGGCGCGGCGGCGATGTTTCGGCGTTCCTTCGTGGAAGCGGTCTCGGTGGATGGCGAGTTCTTCGACGAGGGCTTTTTCTCCTATCGCGAGGACGCCGACTTGGCCTGGCGGGCGCAGGTCATGGGCTGGAAGTGCCTGTACACTCCGACAGCGCTGGCGTGGCATGTACGGCGCGTTACCCCCGAGCGCCGCGAACAGTTGCCCATGGTCATCAACTGGCATTCCATTAAGAACCGCTTCCTGATGCGCGGCAAGAATGCTTCGGGCTGGCTATGCCGGAAGCTGTTCTGGCCCGTGGCGTGGCGCGACCTCATGATCGTAGGTTATGCGGCGCTGCGCGACCGCCGCATGATCTCGGCGATCCTCTATCCTTGGAAAGTGCGTGCCAGTGTCCGCAGCAAACGTGCCCTCATCCAATCGCGCCGTAAAGTCTCCGACCGCGAGTTGATCTGGTGGTTCCACGACACACCCCGCGCGATTGATGTGGACCAGTCAACTTCCACGCTGCACATCCCCGGTGGCCGCCCTTGAAGATCGCAATCGTCGGTACCCGCGGCATTCCTAATCGCTACGGCGGATTCGAGCAGTTCGCAGAAAAGGCCAGCTCAACCTTCGCCGACCGCGGACACGAAGTCACCGTGTATTGCCGCAAGCCGTTTACCACTCCGAATGACGTGTACGACCGGCGCGTGCGGCGGGTGATCCTGCCCAGCATCCATCAGAAGCACCTGGAAACATGGTCAAATGGTCTCATTTCCATGGCGCACGCGGCCTTCAGCGACTACGACGTGGTGCTGCTCTGTAATGTCGCCAACAGTCCGTTCGCGTGGTTCCCGCGCTTGTTTGGCAGGCCCGTTGTGCTGAATGTTGACGGACTCGACCGCCAGCGCGGCAAATGGAACGCGCTCGGCCAGGCGGCTCTGCACTTCTGCGAATGGCTGTCGGTGTTCACCCCCACCCGCGTAGTGACCGATGCCAAGCCGATTCAGGACTACTACCTCGCGCGCTATCGCAAGCACTCGACCCTCATCGGATACGGCTCCGACGTTCCGCCCGGCGAACACAAAATTGAAGGACTCAATCTGCAAGCGGGTCGATACGTGTTGTACGTCAGCCGGCTCGAGCCTGAGAACAATCCCGAGCTCGTACTCGATGCCTGGCACAAGGTACGCACCGATTGGCCGCTGGTGATGGTTGGCGACAACCGCTACAGCGACGCTTATCTGCAGCGCCTAAGGCAACTGGCCGATGAACGCGTCATGTTTCCCGGAGCGATCTACGGCAACGGCTACTGGGCGCTGCAGAAAAACGCGGGTATCTTCGTCTTTGCCTGTGAAGTGGGCGGCGTGCACCCTGCACTTATCGAGGCCATGGCGGCGGAGAACTCCGTGCTCTACCTCGATTCACCGGAGAACAACCACACCGCCGGCAACGCGGCAATTCGATTCAGCAAATTCGCCGATGATCTGGCGGAGAAGCTGCAGGGATTGCTCGACGATCCGTCCTCGCGCCAGCAATGGGCTGCTCGCGCGGCTCTCCGCGCCCGGGAGCTTTATCGCTGGGATAATGTAGCCGAACAATACGAGAACCTGTTCCAGGAAGTCCTGGGTCGGCGATGAATCTAGTTCGCTGATTCTTTGGTCGCGGGTTCGCCCAACCCAATCGCCCACTTTGCCACCCGCACATAGCTACGAACCGGCTCTCCCGCCGGCAACCCGCGCGGTCCGCCTCCCAGCCACGACGCCACGATTCGCAAGCCCATCCCCTTGAAGATCGCGAGCCGCAAAATCCAAACTCGCATCGCCGAAAAATGCTTGCGCGCGTAGCACACCATGTTCTGGTACCAGAACATCTGCTTGTCACGGAACGCCAGTTGTCCCACGCTGTGCGCTCCGCTGTGATGAAAGCGTGCGCTTGGACAGTACAGGATCGTCGCGCCTTCAACCAGCAATCGCTTGCAGAGGTCCACGTCCTCAAACCAAACAGGGTAAAACGCCGCATCCATGCCCTGGACCAAGTCCCATGCCTGTCGTGTGATTGCCAGGCACGCTCCCGCTGGCTGCTCGACTTGCTGTTGCTTCGAATAGTCGGCGTCGAGGCAGCGGTAACGGCGATTCACCGGATTCCCCCCCCACGCCTGATTCACCAGCAGCACTTCAAACAACAGAGCGGTCAGCGTCGGAATCCTGCGGAATACAAAGCCCTTCGCAGGCAGGCCGTCGCTCTCCAGTAGAGCTCCGCCAGCAGCGCCCGCTCCCGAAGTCGTCAAGCACGCGAGCAATGCGTCGATGGCTCCGGGCTCCGCCACCGCATCCGGATTGAGAATCAGCAACACCTCGCCGCTCGCCGCCCGCGCTCCCTGGTTCACTCCTCCTGCAAATCCGATGTTGCGCGAGATGGTGAGCAGTTGCAGTGGGATCGACCCCGACAGGGCCTTCGCCCGCGCCACGGTGTCATCCTGCGAGGCGTTGTCCACCACGATGATTTCGCAGTTCTGTGACACCAGCGCGCGCAGGCACGCTTCGATCTGCGCGCCCGAGTTGTACGTCACGAGGATGACCGAGCAATGGGGCTTCATCAGGAACCACGGATTATAATCTTCCTTTCGGATCATCAACTTTCATCGCGGCGCATTCCCCCGCGCCTTATTCGAGGGCTCGCTTGGAAATCGTACAGACGTCCCTGCCCGGTGTGCTCCTGATCAAGCCACGCGTCTTGCAGGATCCGCGGGGATTCTTTATGGAAACCTATCGCGCTGACGAACTGGCTGCGGCCGGAGTGTGCGAGACGTTTGTCCAGGACAACCACTCGCGCTCTTCGCGCGGCGTTCTGCGCGGTCTGCACTACCAGATGCATCACCCCCAAGCCAAGTTCTGCCGCGTGGCCTCGGGAGCAGTCCTTGACGTCGCCCTAGATATCCGCGTCGGATCGCCGCATTTTGGTAAATGGATGGGCGCCGTGCTGTCGGCTGAAAACCATCATGCCCTCTATCTTCCCAAGGGATTCGCCCACGGTTTCGTTGTGCTCTCCGAGACTGCGGATTTTCTCTACAAGTGCAGTGACTACTACGACGCCGCGGACGACTGCGGCGTGTTGTGGAACGATCCTGCTCTCGCCATCGACTGGAACACGCCCTCACCGATTCTGTCTGCGAAGGACCGGAGCCACCTGCCGCTCGCACAGGTTCCGCGTGAGCGCCTGCCGGTGTACCAGCCATGAGTCTGCGCCTGCTCATCACCGGCGCCACCGGACAAATCGGATGGCAGTTGCAGCGCACTTTGGCCCCGCTTGGCGAGGTCATCGCTTGTACTCGTGCGCAAATCGATCTCGCTGATCCCGAAGCCGCGGCCAAGACAGTTCGCGACATCGCGCCAGATATCGTCGTCAATGCTGCCGCCTACACCGCCGTGGACAAGGCCGAGAGTGAACCCGACTTGGCGCATACCGTCAATACGGTTGCCCCCGGCCGCATCGCCGATGAGTTGTCGCGTACCGGCGGTCTGCTCATCCACTACTCAACTGACTACGTATTTGACGGCAGTAAGCCCGCACCGTATGAGGAGACCGACCCTACCGGGCCGCTCAACGTTTACGGCCGCACCAAGTTGGCGAGCGAGCAACTGATCGCCGCCAGCGGCTGCGCATACCTCATCCTGCGGACCACGTGGGTGTACGACATTCGCGGCAAGAATTTTTTGCGGACAGCGCTGCGGTTGGCACGTGAAAGGGAAGAGCTACGCATGGTCGGCGACCAGCATGGGGCTCCAACATGGGCGCGCACCATTGCCGAATGTACCGCGCAGATCATTGCCCGCTGCGCCCAACATCGCGATTCGACAGGATGGGGATACGGCGGAGTCTTCCACCTGACAGCCGCGGGTCAGACAACCTGGGCCGGTTTTGCTGAACAGATTCTTGAGGATTACGACTCGCTTGCATCCTGGCCAGCTGACACTGGGGAGTTTGGCTCGCCCTTGGTGGCCAAGCGCGTCGTCGCCATCAACAGTGATCAATACAAAACTCCGGCGCGCAGGCCCCTGAATTCGGTACTCTCCAATGCCAGGCTGGTCTCGACTTTTGGGCTCCAGCTACCCGACTGGCGTATCCAGTTGCGCCTCGCCCTGCAGGACGCTGTTCGCTGATCAGTCTCTCCCCAATCGGCCGCTGGAAAAGAGAAAAAGGGCAGCCTCATAGGCCGCCCTGCTTTGTCCCGACTGCAAGAACTCTTTACGGTTCCAGCACGTGCTTCGAGGTATCGCCACGGAAGGTCATCTCGGTCAGTACGCGCTCATTCTTCGCGTTATCGGTGTAACGCGTTTCCGAAGTCTTGGCCTTTTCCGTCAACGGCACCAGGTTGCACTTTGCCTTGGCTTCCGCCTTACCGCCGATCTGCTTGAAGATCATGACATGCTCAGATCCCTGCATTTCGTGCGAAACCTTGTATTCGCCGGCTGGAAGCAGGTTCCCGCCAACCAGGGTCGGGGCTGAAAAAATGACGTCCTGCTTGAGAGCGACGCCAGCCATCGAATTGTCTGTTGCCGAAAGTAGCGTCGCCGTTCCGAGCACCACGATCGCTGTGATAAGGATGACGAACATACGTTTCTGCGAATGCATACTGCCTCCATAAGTCCCGCACATTTGCGGGCACATATTAATCCAAAATCAGTGTAGAGTTCCTATGAAATCAGGGCAGTGAGGTGCATCACAATAAGCTGTGAGAGTGAACCAAATGTTTCATGCAGGCCATGCGTAACGGAGTGCCGTGGCCACCGCTTTGCTTTTCCGCGCTGGCCCGGGTTTATGCTTCTGCTCTTGCGGCTTTACAGTTCTTTACACGATCTTGCTCGATCAGGTTACCGATCCCGGTTCCAGGGACAGGGCGTCAGTCGCAGTTTCTTCTCGTAGTTTGTTCTGTAGCTGCTCGGCCATCATGTCAAGGTTCCTGCGGCCCAACTCGTCAATCGTGCTGCCCGCCATGAAGGCCAGCATCCCATCGATTGTGACTTCACCCTGCCAAATCACCTCAGTGGTATCCGGCCGTGACCCGATGTGAAATTGCATGGCAAAAGTAAGTTGACTTCCGGCCACAATCCCCTGACCACGGTACTCGACGTGTCCTGGCCTCGCGGCCTCGCGCAACTCCATCGCCAGGCTGACGTGACCATGGATCTGCCCGACGACAATTTTGATCCGCAGGGTAAAGTGCGTAGGGTCCTGGATGGCGATGCTCTCAAAATCCGGCAGCAATCGCGCGAAGCGCTGCGGATCCGCCACCAGATCGAAAACGTCCTCTGCGCGGCGGGCGGTGAGAAATATTCCAGAATGATTCATGACGACGGTTGCCAAATTGATTCGCGACTGCGAATTCGGCCAATCGCGTATCGTAACAGACCGCACGCTCCCCGAATTGCCATCCGGGCGAGGATGTCAGGTATATTGAGCGAGAGGGACGGCACCTGTCCCGCGTGTAGCAGCTCAAATGGACGATTCCATCTCAGTAACGCCACAGGAATTTCGTGCCGCCCTGGGACGCTTCAGCTCCGGCGTGACGGTGATCACTGTTGAAACCACGGTCGGCGAGGTGCACGGCATGACCGCCAGTTCGTTCTGCTCCGTGTCGCTGCGTCCTCCGCTAGTTCTCGTTTGCATTGATCACCTCGCCGAAACCTACCTCCATTTGCGCGAGCGCGGACGCTTTGGCGTGAGCGTTCTGAAGGAAGAACAGGATGCCCTTTCCGAGTTCTTTGCCGACCCTGAACGTGACCCTGACGCCGCCCGCCGCCTCGGCATTCATTACAACTTGATGAAAAGTGGGATGCCGGTTCTGGCAGACGCACTGGCTGCTCTTGACTGTGTCGTAACGCAATCCAATGCCGCAGGCGATCACACCATCTTTGTTGGTGAGGTCAAAGAAGTTAGCGTCGCCGAAGGCTTCCCTCTCCTATACTTCCGAGGACGTTATGGCACCTGCCGCGAGCGCCAGGAACAATAGCACTCAAGGGCCATCCATGCCTGCACCGAAGATGCGGCAGACCGCGCGTTGCGTTATCCTTCGAAAATAGTGTGGCGTGAGGTCCCCGCGCCCCAAGAACAGAGTTTCATGTCCGTCGAAGCCATAAAACGGCAACTTCCTGAGGACGCATCCTCGCCCGATATCGTCGCGTTTTTGCGCGACGTCCGCGATGGCCAACTCGTGTCGCGAGAATCGGCGATTCAGCTCTTGCGCTGTGATCAGGGAGTATTTTCCGAGTTGCTGGCGACTGCGTGCTACCTGAAGGAGCAATACCGCCCCGGAATCATTACCTACTCGAGGAAAGTATTTATCCCGCTGACGAATCTGTGCCGCGATTACTGCGCCTACTGCACCTATCGCCGCGATCCTGGACAACCCGGTGCCCACACGATGTCGCCCGAACAGGTGTTCGAGGTTGCGAAACAGGGCGAAAAACTCGGCTGTACCGAAGCGCTGTTCTCGATGGGCGATAAGCCGGAAGCGGAATTTCCGGAAATGCGCGACTTGTTGCGCAAACGCGGTTATCGCAGCACGCTGCATTACCTCGAAGCCATGTGCGAGTTGGTGTTGCGCGAAACCTCACTACTGCCGCATTCCAACCCCGGCTTGATGAGTGCAACCTGGATCGAGCGTCTGCGCGCCTGCAACCCCAGCCTCGGTCTCATGCTGGAGACCACCAGCACCCGCCTTCTGCTGAAGGGAGGCGCGCACGGCAATGCTCCCGACAAGGTCCCCACGCTGCGGCTCAAGACCATCGAGGATGCGGGCAAACTCGGCGTGCCCTTTACCACGGGCATTCTGATAGGCATCGGCGAAACTCTCGAAGAGCGGGTTGATTCACTGCTCGCGATCCAGCGGCTACACCAGCAACTCGGACACATTCAGGAAGTCATTATCCAGAACTTCCGCGCCAAGCCCCAGATTCCGATGGCCAACTCGCCCGAACCCGCCGCCGACGATCACTTGCGCACCATTGCTGTGGCTCGCCTTCTGCTGCGCGACATGAATATTCAAGCTCCGCCCAATCTCACTGAAATCCACTACGAGCGTCTCTTGCAGGGTGGCATCGACGACTGGGGCGGGGTTTCGCCACTGACTCCCGACTACATCAATCCCGAAGCACCGTGGCCGCACCTGATGGACCTGCAGCGCCGCACCCAAGCCGCCGGGCAGCAACTCCGCCAACGCCTGCCGGTTTATCCCGAGTTCGTCACAGGCGTCGTCGATCGCGGCGGACTGCTCGCCGGCCGACTGCTGGCTGCCTCCGACGATCATGGCTATGCGAGGGCTGCCTAGATGATCGTCGTTCTCACCGGCGGGACCGGCGGCGCAAAACTCATTCAAGGATTGCAGTGCGCGGTCGCTCCCGAAGACCTGACTGTCATCGTCAATACCGCCGACGATGTCGAGTGGTGGGGGCTGCACGTTTCTCCCGACGTCGACTCGATTCTCTACGCACTGGCTGGCCAGCTTAGCGTGGAGCGTGGATGGGGTGTCGAGGGCGACAGTTTCCGCTGCCTCGAACGCATGGCGCACCTGGGCCAGCCCAAGTGGTTCAGCCTCGGCGATCTCGATCTTGCAACCCATCTCACCCGCACTTACTTGTTGCGCTCGGGCAAATCTTTGAGTGAGGTCACGGCGGAAATTGCCCACAAAATGGGAATCCGCGCCCGCGTGCTGCCCATGTCCGACGACCGCGTTGCGACCATGCTCGATACCTCCAAAGGCACGCTGAACTTTCAGGAGTACTTTGTGCGCGAGCGCCATCAGGTTGAAGTGCGCGCCGTGCGCTTTGAAGGCGCGGAAAGTTCGCATCCAGCTCCGGGCGTGGTCGAAAGCATCGAGTCGGCGGAAGCCGTCATTCTAGCTCCCAGCAATCCTGTCACCAGCATCGGACCGATCCTCGCCGTCCCGGGAGTTCGCGATGCGCTGCGTCGCACTTCTGCCTCCGTGACGGCAGTAAGTCCAATCGTGGGTGGTGCTGCTGTCTCCGGGCCCGCGGGCGCGCTGATGAAACGCAAGGGTTGGCCCAGCACCATCGCAGGCGTGGCACAGGCCTACGAGGATTTTCTTGATGTGCTGGTGGTGGACCTGGAAGACCATGCCGACGCCGATCATCTGCGTGAAGGCGGACTGCACGTCCTCTGCGCCAACACCGTGATGAAGACGCTCGAAGATAAACAGGAACTGGCGCGCTTCACCCTCCACGCAGCGCTGCAAGCCCGTGGGGTCAAGAGCTAGCTATGCGCGCCGCCCTGCTGATTCCCGTCAAGAACCTCGCGAACGCCAAACAGCGACTGGGCAACGCTCTCGACCAGGGGCAACGTTCGCAGTTGGCGGAAGCCATGTTACGCGACGTGATGACCGCAGCCGCGGGCGTCATCGATCGTCTCGATGTTTACCTCGTCACCGGTGACGTGCGCGCGCAAGCCATGGCGGCTGAGTTTAGACTCGGCGTCATTGAAGACACACGCAATGAAAGCGAGACCGCTGCGATCGAGATGGCGACCGCATGGTGTGAGCGGCAGGCCTACGACACTACAGTAGTCGTGCCTGGCGACATTCCGTTGATCACAGCCGCCGAACTTCATCGCGTGCTGGATGCTGCTCCCACCGAAGGAGCTGTATTTGTACCGGCCTACGACCGCCGTGGCAGTAACTGCATTCTGCGCCGTCCGGCGTCGATCATTCCGCTGCGCTTTGGCAACGACAGTTTCCTGCCTCACTGCGAAGCCATGAAGCAAGCCGGCAAGCCGCTAATCATCCTCGAGATGCCGGGAATAGGCCTCGACATCGACAACCCTCACGAACTGCAATTGCTGGTGCAGCGCGAGGGCGAAACCCATGCCCAGCGCCTGCTGCGCTCCTGGGCCATCGCGTCTCCCGACAGCGAAGCATGGGAAGCGGCCGGCTAATGCCTTCGCCTTTTGTTCCTGAAACCACCGGCATGACTGAGCTTCATGCCATCCCGGTTTGGGGAATAGGCGACGTGGTTGCCGGCGATTCCATCGCCGACCTGATCGTCGAGGTGCTGGCCACTGGCGGGCTCCGCTTTCACGCCGGAGACATTCTCGTGGTCAAACACAAAATCGTCTCCAAGGCGGAGGGCCGCACCGTCGAGCTCGTGACCGTCAAACCATCGCCTGCCGCCAAACGCTTCGCCGCGAAGAACGGTACCGATGCCCGTGTCATCGAACTCGCGTTGCGCGAAGCCAAGCGCGTGGTGCGCCGGCAGCACGTGTTGATCACCGAGACCGCGCACGGGCTGGTTTGCGCTAATAGCGGCATCGACGTCTCCAATGTGGACGGCGGCAGGACTGCCGTGCTATTGCCTGTCAATCCCGACAGCTCTGCCGCCCTCATTCATCGCCGACTCAAGAAGCGCACTACGCTGCACATTCCGGTGATCATCGCGGACAGTTTTGGTCGCGCTTGGCGTGAAGGATTGCACGAGGTCGCCATCGGCCTTGCCGGCATGAAGCCGACCCACGACTACCGCGGACGCCTCGATGCCTACGGCTACAAAATGCATGCCACCGAGGAGTGTGTTGCCGACGAACTGGCCTGCGTCGCAGGCCTGGTTTGCGGCAAGAATGCGCTCGTCCCGGCTTGTATAATTCGGGGTTACCCCTATCGTCGCGGGAACGGCAGCGCGCAACAGATCGTCCGACCCGCCACGAGAGATTTGTTCCGGTAAACGCGGGGCGGCGGATTCAAATGTGCCTCCTCGATGGGTCCTGGGTAGCATCGGAAAAAGGATTCGAGGCCCGCGGGGACGGCAGATGTTTTTACTTGCAAACTAAAAGCCATGTTCAACCTTCAAGCCGGCGCGGCACTCTAGACCGCGCACCTCGGAGAGCAGGGATCGTGATGCAGGATCTGATCTGGTGCAATCGCTGGACGCTTCAAGACAGTTCATGGAACGACGTCTGCGGGCGAGTTTCGCCGGCGGTGCGCTCGTCGCTGGAGAAAGTTCTTGGCTCTCTAGATGGCGGAGTGCTCAGTCGGGCCGAGTGCGTTCGGCTGGCCCGCTGCAAAGGCACTGACCTGTTTGGATTGGTCGTGGCGGCCAACGATATCCGGCGACGGCTGGTCGGCGACGATATCAGTTACGTTGTCACCCGCAACATCAATTTCACCAACGTATGCTTTGTCGGGTGCAAGTTTTGCGCCTTCAGCGTGGGTCCGCGTGATCAGACGGCCTATTTCCTCACGCCCGAGGAAGTCGGCGAGAAATCGCGCGAAGCCGCGTCTTGGGGTGCCACCGAAGTCTGCATTCAAGGCGGACTGCCCCGCCATCTTCCTCCGCTTTACTATCGCGACGTTCTGCGCGCGGTGAAGTCGGCCACTCCGAAGATGCACGCACACGCTTTCTCGCCCATGGAAATCGTGTACGGTACCGAACTCACCGGCATGCCCATCCGTGAGTACTTGCTGATGTTGCAGGAGAACGGGCTCGACACGCTGCCCGGCACCGCTGCTGAAGTCCTCGACGACGCCGTCCGCATGGTCCTTTCGCGCAACAAGCTGACCACCGCGCAATGGTGCGAGGTGATCGAAACTGCCCACCAGTGCGGCATCCGCAGTACCTCGACGATGATGTATGGCCACCGTGAGACCACCGAGCACTGGGTCAACCAACTGCTCCTGTTGCGCACCATCCAGGCACGCACCGGAGGCTTCACCGAATTCGTTCCGCTGGGCTTCATCCATGACAACACCCTGCTTTACGAACAGGGGCTCTCCCGCAGCGGTGGAACGCTGGAGGAGCACATGAAGATTCACGCGTTGGCTCGTGTGATGCTCGCCGGATCGATTAACCACATCCAGGTTTCATGGGTGAAACTCGGTCGTGAAGTGTCGCAACTTGCGCTGCTGGCTGGAGCGGACGATTACGGCGGTACGCTGTTCGAAGAGAGCATCTCCCGTTTGGCGGGTGCTACTGCGGGACAATACGTCTCCGTCGATGAATTCCGCGAGCGCATTCGCGAGTTGGGACGCATTCCCGCCCAGCGCAACACCACCTACTCGCACTACTTCAACCGCGATGCCGCGGTCGCACCCGAACGCGTTACCGCTGGGAGCGTTGCGTGATCGCCATCGTTGGGGGCACCGGCCCCGAAGGTTCAGGGTTGGCGCTGCGCTGGGCCCGTGCCGGCGAACAGATTGTCATCGGCTCGCGCGATGCCACCCGCGCCCAAGCGTCAGCCACCCAAATCGCCGAGAAGGCCGGAGCGCTGGTTAGCGTCGAAGGCATGGAGAACAGCCAGGCCGTGAAGATGTGCGACTGCGTCGTCCTAACCGTACCGTTTGCTGGACAGGCAGAATTGCTAAAGCAACTCAAGCCGTCGTTTCGCCCCGGCACAGTGCTGATCGATGCTACCGTTCCACTGGCCACCGCCGTAGGCGGACGCCCCACGCGCCTCCTCGGTATATGGCAGGGCTCTGCCGCGGAACAGGCGGCAGAAATCGTCGGAAAGAACGTCGCGGTCGCGGGGGCCTTCCATAGCCTCTCGGCTACCGTCCTCAATGGCGATCAGGATGTCGATTGCGACGTGATCGTCTGCAGTGACGACGACAACGCCCGCCAGGTGGCTTCGGAGTTGGCAGTGAAAATTCCCGGCGTGCGTGCCATTGACGGCGGCAAACTGGAGAACGTCCGCATCGTCGAATCCATGACCGCGTTGCTCATCACCCTCAACATCCGCCACAAGGTGCACGGCGCCGGCTGGCGCGTGACCGGGTTGGGAATCTAGTCGGGTGCCCCAGGTTCGCGCCGCGCTTTTCGGCGCTAACCTGGGTCCAGGCCTGCGGAGACCTCACTCGACCCACGTCCACAAGACAAAACGGGGTGGTGAAACCGCGCCGCCGCCAATTACTAATTACCAGTTACAAATTACGCTTCTCTCAACGCCGTCGTAATCGGCATCCGCGACGCTCGCACCGCCGGCAGCAATCCGCCCACAAATCCCATCAGCACCGCGAATGCCAATCCGATGGCGACCACCGGTGGGGTGATCTGGAAGGCAAATACCAGTTCGCTGAAGCTGTTGGTCTGTCCGGTTGCAGTGGTTAGGCCATTCACCGTGAGGAATGCGAGCAGGCAGCCCAGCAGCCCTCCCAGCAAGGCCAGCAGCACCGATTCGAATACAAATGAGAACAGGATGCTGAAGCGCGAGAATCCCAGCGCGCGCAGCGTCCCGATCTCGCGAGTGCGTTGCGAAACAATGGCGTACATGGTGTTCATCGCCCCGAATACCGCGCCTATACTCATCACGATCGAGACAAATGCGGCGAGTCCCAGCAGTGCCTGGGCGGTAGGTCCAGCCAGGTTTTCGTAATACTTCGGCTCGGAATCCAGTTGCAGTTGAACCCGCGGATTGGCCCGTAATTCCTTATCAAAAGCCGACAGTGTCTTCGGGTCCTGCAGTCGCAGTGTCAGAGATTCGCAGCCTCCGTTACGGCCGACTGCGGGCGCCATCGCGTTGTAATCACCCCAGATTTCGCTCTCAAATGAACTGCCGCCTGCATCGAAAAGACCCACAACTTTCCAGTCCTTCTTCTGCACACTGATGGTCGATCCGATGTCCAGCCCCGTCACCCGCTCGGCCATCTTCTTGCCGACAATCACCTCGTACAGCCCTGGTGTGAAGCTTCGTCCCTGGACCACCTTGACTCCGTTTCGCACCTTGAAGGCCATCGGTGAAACGCCGCGGAACGTGACGTTCGCCGGTTGCCCATCGGTTCGTTTGGGGCGAGTGGTGAGGATGACGACTTCGCACGATGCCATCGGCGCGCCCGTGCTGTCGCGGGCCACGCGGGGATCGACCATGACCACGTTGGCGTTAGCGATCTGCATCCACGACGTCAACTCCGACATCGATCCGCGTTGCGTGACGATGCCGTTCAGCGGCGATCCGGTGGACCGAAGGGAAATGCGGAACCCAGCTTCCATCGCCAACAGGGCAACGAAAACCGCAACCACCAGTGCGATACCAAACACCGCCAGCAGCGTGACCTTCCAGCGCTGCCCCAAATTGCGTATGTTGTACACCACAGGAAGTGCCATCAGATTTGCCTCAACGATTCCGCGATGCGGGCGCGGTATCCGGTCACAGCCGGGAAGAAGCCGGCGGACAGACCCAGCAGCAACGCGATACCCAGGCCCAACGCCGCGGTCTGAAGCGACAGGCCGAAGTTGGGATAGGTTGCCACAATGTCGCCAACTACCGGCACATTTGGCAGGATGCCCAACAGGATCTTGCTGAGGACCAGCCCGATGAGTCCGCCCAGGACCCCAATGAACAACGCTTCTCCCAGAATGAGACTCATCACCAAGGGACTGGGGAACCCCAGCGTCTTGAGCACGGCGATTTCCTGGCGGCGTTCCCGCACTGCGATGCTCATGGTATTGGCCGTCACCAGCAGGATGGTGAAGGCCACGGCCAGGCCAATTCCGTTCAGTAACAGCGCCAGGTTGCCGGCCATCGCCACGAAACCCGCCAGAAACGCCTGTTCCGTCTCCGTCTTCGTCGGAGTGTCGCTGTTTTCAAATTCGGCGTCGATCGTCTTGCTCAACGTACCGGCATTCTTGGGGTCATCGATTTTCACCGTGAGCCAGCCGATACCGACCCGCTGCCCAGTGGCTTCGTAAAGGTACTTGTAGTTGAAGTACATCGAATTGAGGTCCGTGCCGGGGTACTTCCTCTCATCCGTGTCGTAGATGCCATCGACCACAAATTCAAACGGGTGTCCGATGCGGTATGGAGGTATGCTGCTTTCCAACGGGATGACGTCCCCCAACTTCCACCCGAACCGTTGGGCTAGCTTGCGGCCTATGATGCATCCGCGCGCGTCTCCCAGCCACTTTTCCTTCTGGTCGACGGGCAGCATAATCTCCGGGAATATCTCGAGGAACGGGACCGGCTCGACCGCGAAGTTAGCGAAGAAATTTTTGGGATCGCGATAAATCCCGCCGAACCATGCCTGGATCACGGTCCCCTGCACCCCGGGGATGGCTGCGACGCGCTGCTTGTAGGTCAGCGGCAGGTTATACACCAGGCTCACGTAATGCCGGGTTACCAGCCGCGAAGCATTGCCGCT